>JBAUIA010000360.1:0-28002 GCA_049680565.1 Phototrophicaceae bacterium | reverse complement strand
TCAAACTCCCAACAGCTAAACGATGGTTTCTAGCGAGTAATTGCTTGCCTGCATCGCCTGTACTCGCAACTAAGCGTGCTTGAATGCCATCCTCATTAATTAAGAAAATTTGAGCATGATACAAGGTCTCATAATTATCGAGGATTAAAGCTAAAGTTGCGTTCAGCGCGGTATCAAGACTCTCACGCGTAGATGCTTGTTGTGTAATCTTCGCATTGATTTCGGCTAATTTAAGGCGTTCGCCACTTTCTAAATCTTGCCCAGTCAGTTGGCTTGCTACAATAAAGCGGTTATAAGCATAAATGATAAGGCTAACCAATAAATAGACTACTGCTATCGGCACTCGGCTCTGGAGATCATTATTAGCTAAACCCTCAATGCCAGAAAACGCGAATACTTGAACTACATTACTTATCATAATCACGATAATACCGGGTGTTTCGAGCAAAAAACCAGCAAGAATCAACAAGGTAACGTTCAGTAAAAGTGTGAGTGACCCTAACGATCCATCTAAAATATTATTCGCAATAATAAGGAGCGATAAGGTGATGATTAAAACCCAATTTGCAATTGTCATTCGCTTTGTACGCACTAAGCCATAAGCAAGCAGTAAGGTGGCTAATGCCGCTAACGGTATATATGCTGATACAATACCGCCATCAATCACCCCCGTAATACCAACAACATTGACAACAATGAACATAAGGCTAATCAAGGTATAAACAAAGATTGCTTTGATACGATCAATACGCGTCTCATACGCCTCAATTGAAAAGATAGATTGCAAAACTGCGTTCATCTTATGACTCTCCTATATTAGAAGGGCTTGTTCCAAGACGTATACGAGCCTTCTTCGCGCCGATTGCCTTGCCAAGTTCTTGAATCGTAACATTCAAAATATCACCGACTTCTAATTGTTGTTGTAATTTAGCAATAATGTCGTTTGCTTGTGTTTTATTACGGGCAACTTGTTGACTTTGTGCATAAGCCGTTGCGTTGGAAAGGGCAATTGCCAATTGGTTACTAATTTGCTGCATCGTTGCTAGATCAGTCGTATTAAAATGATGCGCTTGCAGACTCCCAATTTCTAATACACCAAGCATCACACCAGCTAATCTTAAAGGGAGCGCAACGAGCGATTGTAACTCACGTTCCAATGGATGCTTCCAATCCCAACCTGCGTGTAGATCATTGATATGAACGGTTTCGTGGGTTGTCCATGCTTGTAAAGCAATCGAATTATCAGATTCAGTGATGCTTGTACCATCGAGTGTTATTTTGCTTTCATCTTGGAAATAGCGTGCGCTATTGCGAATCGTATTATGCGAGCGATCATATAATAAGATGCTGGTATACTCTGCGCCAATAACACTAGGAGCGTAATTCAAGGTCGTTTGCAAAATTTCTTCTAAAGTCAAATAAGCCCTTAACGATTGCCCAAAATTTGTCAATTGCTCAAGTTGTTGTGCTTTTTGCTGCGATTCTGATAATAAGCGTATATTTTGCAAACTCAGCGCAACTTGTGTCACAACCGTTTGCGCGATTTCAACAATGTTTTCATCAATGTTGTCACGCTTACTGAAATAATCTAAACCAACACTCCCCATCAATTGATCGTTCTCATCAAACATCGGTAAAATCACAATAGATTGAATATTTGACTCTATCAGTGATTTTTTGGTCAAGGAGGGCAGTACATCATCTTTTTCAACATCAGGAACGATAATAGGCACGCGTGTTTTTTCCAGTAAGCTATGGATACTATCCGCACCCATTTCAATACTATAAGCAATAAACCCTTGCGAGGGTGCTTCGCTCACAACATAGGCTTGATCGCCCTCACGCATCACAATCCCAACATGATCGACATCCGTAATATCGAGTAAAATATCGGATGTTTTTTGTAATAGAGGCTTATCGAGTTCACCACTATTGGCTTCAGAAACTAGTGCATTAATCAAGCGCAAAACTCGTACTTGCTCATTAGATTGTTGGGCACTGACTTGGCTTTGTTCCAATAGATGTTGTTTTTCAATCGCAATGGAGGCTTGATGCGCGATATTCTGGAATAATTCTTTTTCCAAATGCGTTAATGTGAAAACTTGTTGCGTATCGGCAATGCCAATAAATGCAGATAGACGTGAATTAACCCATAGAGGCATCATATAAATCGAATTGATATTTTGATTGCTTAACCATTGCTTCCCTGCTGCGGAAAATCGTTCATCTTGTGATAAATCACTGACCAAAACCTCGCCATCTTGCTGCAATAAGTCATGAAATTGCTGAACTTCTGATAAGGTCAAGGCTAAATCAATCTCACGGGTATAGGCTTGTTGGCGGTTAGCGGTAGCAATAACACGCCCACCAACTGCTTCATCATTCTCATAATGAATCGTATTCACACTGACAAATTGTCCTGCTTGCAATACTGTATTTGCAATAATATTCGCAACATCAATTAAAGATGTTGCAATGCTTAGTTGTCCAGTAATGGAAATTTGCTGGTGTAACAAACGATCCATCACTTGCGTGTGGAGTAATAAACCTAGATCATCCGCAAAATCCACTATGATGTTTGGATCAAGCGCTTGGTCACTCTTGATTTCTAAGAGGGCAAACGTTTCATACTGGTTGACAATAGCAGCCGTTACTGTATGCACGCCATCAAGCTCAGTCGCAATAATGGATTGTTGCTCAATTGCGTCTTGATAAGGGGATTGTGCTGCTATAGGAACAAACATCCCATTATCATAGTCGCTATGATAACCTTGCCACATCACAAGCCCACCACGCGCAACCTGAAAAACTTGAGCAGATTGGATAGCGGGTATCGCATTGCTGATAAGTGATAATGCCTGCTCAAGTAATAATTCTGGTGTATTGATGCTGGCTTGTTTACGCAACGCAAGCACATTCATATTTGTCATTGGGGCATTTGCTCCTGCTCAAAATCTACGATTTACTGCCATTCCCATACTTGTTCACCCGAAAGCAACCGTTTGATTTGTTCAGGAAAACGATCAGGATCAAGCGGTTTACCCATGAAGCCATCAAAACCACTTTTTTGAGCACGACGCATTTGGTCTTCACTTGCTTCTGCCGTAACCGCACACACAACAGTATCTTTTAATTTCGGGTTAGAGCGCACTTTTTGCAAGGCTTGGTAGCCATCTTCATACGGTAAGCGAATATCCATCAAGATGAGATCAATGCGTGGTAATGTTTCTGCAAATTGTACAACTTGCCAACCTGATGTTTTCCATTCGCAGCGTTGGATTCCCATGAATGCTAGCATACGTGCAATCAGAACAAAATTGGGAACATTATCCTCAACTACGAGAACGTGTGCTTGAGTAGGGTCAATTGCATTTTGTTTAGTCATAATGTCCTTTACCTAAAGATACTGTGTTAACTGCTCAACAAAGGTGTCTACTTCAATCGGTTTACTGATATATCCATCACAACCTGCTTCTAAGATCATCTCTTTATCGCCTTGCATGGCATTGGCGGTAAGCGCAATAATAGTCATATCAGAGATTGCAGGAATTGCACGGATACGATTTGTCGCTTCCAAACCATTCATATCTGGCATGGCTATATCCATTAAGATGAGATCAGGTGGATTCGCCGTTGCCATAGTAATGCCATCGCGTGCATTATCCGCTTCATCCATTTCAAAGCCTTCTGATGCGAGGATACGTTTTACCAGCAGACGATTGGCAAAATCATCATCAATGTACAAAATTCGTGGCATACCACTTCTCCCAAAGTCACTGATTCACCTCAGTAACCATTTAATGATTGACAGTTTATAATCCATTATAGTCTGCGAGTATGCTCTACAGCGTAAACGTTTTGTTATGTTCTTAATTATAGGGGCGATAAAGGGTGTAATACCACTTATTGTTGATTAATTCTAACCTAAAATAAGCCAATACATCACATATTTGGCTATATTGGGTCAATATATCACATACAATCTATTCTGATGAAACTCTATTGAACGCTTAATTGGCATACTGTGCGGATAATGCTAAGATGATACCATCAATTTATATACGATTTATGGAGATTCCAATGGCACAATACGATAAATATCCAGATATGGTGATTGACCCCAGTAAAAATTATGTTGCTCATTTTGATACCACCAAAGGCACAATTAAAGTCAATCTTTTCGCTGACCGTGCGCCAAAAACAGTTAATAACTTTGTATTCTTAGCCCGTGAAAAATTCTACGATGGCATTATTTTCCATCGTGTTCTTTCTAACTTCATGATTCAAGGTGGCGACCCAACAGGGACAGGACGTAGTGGACCCGGTTATCAATGGGATGATGAACCATCAGCGCTTGCAATCCCCCATGAAAAAGGCTCACTCAGTATGGCAAATGCAGGCAAGAATACCAATGGTAGCCAGTTCTTTATCACACACGCACCGCAACCACATCTCAATGGTAACCATGCTGTTTTTGGTAAAGTCGTTGATGCTAATGACCAAGCGGTTGTTGATAGCATTGAACAACGGGATGTCATCAATACCATCACCATCGTCGAAAGTTAAACACTAATTACGCTATATCAAAATAGGGCAGCGTCTCGCTTTGCCCTATTTTGTGAGCATTGACGATTTTTTGGGGTCTGCGATGGGCAAGGTCACCTTAAAGACACTGCCTTTGCCCAATGGATTATCAGCCACCCAAATATCCCCTTGATGCGCTTCGGTAACCAATTTACAAAATGTCAAGCCAAGTCCGACACCACGACGCACCGTCTTACGTCCCTCAATCTGAACATACCGATCAAACAACCGTTTTTTATAATCATCAGGGATACCCGGTCCGCTATCTGCAATCTCGATACGGATAAATTCAGGCTCAGGATAAATGACACGCACCGAGACATCACTATCGGGCGGACTGTACTTAATGGCATTGTCGATTAAATTGAGAATCATCCGCTCAACTTTATCGGCATCAATACTGACCAATGGCAAGGTTGGATCATAGCTTGTTTTGATAGTGACTTGATGTTCTTTGGCTAAGGGGTTGAGGGCGCTTTCGACACTTTCAACAATATGGCGGATATGGCTTGGCTCACGATCTAAGCGGATTTCGCCACTTTCCATCTTAGAAATATCCAATAATGAATCAACACGCGCCAGAACTTTACGAATCGCATGACGGCTCATTGAGGTTGTTTGTTCTACAATTTCTGCAAATTCAGTATCCTTCGGCACAAGTCGCTGGAGTAAGCCTAAACTGGTTGTGACCGATGTAAGCGGACTCCGCAAATCATGAACAATCATTTGCGATAATGATTCACGCGCAACTTCTAATTCATGTTCTTCGGATTTATTGTAGAACACCAGCATGATGCCACTAATATGCCGATCTTCATCGCGCACAGGGATAATTTGTCGTTGAATATAACGCACCCCAAATTCGTCATCATGAATTTCGTAATCATGCGGTGGATAACTCTCCCACTCTTTATTGAGATTCGCCGTGATATTTTGTACCGCTTGTGGTGTGCTAAAACCGAGATGTTGAGCAAATTTTAAGGACTCTTGATTCAGTAAATCATCAATTGTCTGGTCGATAATATCATTGGGGCTAATTTCAATAATATTGATGCGTGGGTTAGTTTGGATAACATGACCCGTATCATCAATGAGAATGATACCTTCTTGCATCGCATCCAAAATAACTTTCATATTATCGCGTGCTTGCCGTATCCGTTGGAATAATTGTGTATTATCCGCCGCAATCACTGCTTGATTTGCAATCTGGGCTACAAAATGACCATCGCCTTCACTAAACGCATTTGCTTGGTTGTTTTCCAACAAAATAAGACCCAACACGCGCTTACCCTTCATAATTGGGGTAATGAGCATTGATCGTGTTTGGGGTACAAAGGGCAAGTAACCTGTTTCACGGCGTGTATCACCAATACGCAATGGTTGCCCAGTCTGCAAAACGCGCCCTGATAAGCCTTGCTGCAAAAACTCAGCATCATCAAATAATGTCGCATCATACCCACGCTGCGATGGTACAAATAAACGCCCGTTACTATTAAAGAGCGCAACAAATCCACGCGGTGCTTTGGTGGCATCACTCGCATAAGATAAGACCACATCATAGATTTTGTTGATTTCAACTGTTGCATTGATGATGCGCCCCATTGCGGATAGGGCATATAATTGCTCGACACGTTGTTCTAGCGCACGGTCTGCTGTTTCAAAACGCTGTGCATTATTGATCGCTTGGGCTGCTTGCGTCGCAAAGGCTTGAATCATATCAATCTGTTCAGGATGATAGCGTTGTGGTTTGTTGAAATATAACACCAAAATGCCTAGGTTTTTGCCACCAAATACAAGCGGATGCTCAATAAATGCGCGTTTTTTCTCATCAATTAACCGTTGGCGAACCCCTGAGACATCAGTGCTATCCAAATTTTCAATGAGTAGCGACTCAGGTGTTTTATATTGGTCAATATCAAGCCGTGTCATCGGTATTTCTAAGATAGGCATCGGCGGTTTGAAGGTAAAAGCATCGGATAATCCAATGCTGCGTGCTAATGTGATTTTATGCGTATCGGAGTCCTCAAAAATATAAACAGATACCGCATCGGATTCTGCAATCGCTGAAGCTGACGAAACGACTATATCGAGGACTTCATTAGGTGCAAGTGTCCCTGTCAACAAAGAGGTTACTTGATTTAAGGTTGCGAGTTGCTCGGCGCGGACACTTTTCTGAGAGTATAAGCGCGCATTTTCAATGGCGATTCCTGTGCTTGCAACAACGATATTCATCACTCGCAGATCATCCGCATCAAAGCGACGCTTATCATAAGATTGCACCACAAATGCACCGATAGGTTTTTCTGCAATGACTAATGGCACTCCCAACCAAGAGGTGAGCGGTTTTGAAATAGGACGTAATCCGAGTTGCTCAAGGCGCTCAGGTACATCATTTTCAATTAAGAGGGGTTGAGTCATCTGCATCATATGGTCAATTAAAGGATAATCCGCAGGCAGACCTTGCGCTTCTGTAATATTGACTTCATTACCATCACGAATGACTAAGGGAAATATCATCCGCATTTCAATATCGTTATACAGCACCACTGTAAAATTAATCGTATCGAGGAGTTGGCTCACTTGAACATAGGTTGTCCTGAGCAAACCATCTAACTCCAGATTGCCTCGCATGGCACGGGTCGCAACCGAGATCGAACGAATTTCATCTAATTGGCGTTGTAACTGTTGTTGTGTTTGATTAAGTGCAAATAGCCCAAATATAATGAGTACCGCCCCGACAATCGTAATCCCAAAAAATAAGATCGAATTGTCGATTTGTGCCACACTTGCGCCTAATAAGGCAAATGGAACAGGTAAAATCAAAATAATCAATAATGATACCCAGTTATCGGCTAATACTTGCCGTAATCGGGTATACATCCGTACCTGCACCATAAAGCTGATGAAGTATAAGACTAAATAGACTGTAATCGTAATGATGAGCGGTGAAAGTTGTGGGCTAACATCCAGCATATCGCTGATCGGCAAGGGCGCATTGAGTACATTGATATACAAAAAACTGGCTACAAAATAGGCAACCGTTACGCGTGCTGATGTATGCAAGGTTGTGGCATACCAAGCAGGGCTTTCATAGCGACGGCTGTTTTGCTCGATGCGTGCGCGTACCACTCCACCTAATGCCCCTCCGATAAAGAGTGCAATCGTCATTGCAGGCGCAACATCAGCAGGTAAAGATAATAATGCCATCAAGCCAATAGCATGAGCAACGCTTAATTCACTACGTACTAATGGCACACTGAGGATCAGCGCAAATGCTGTCACCAGTGCATAAACGACTAACTCAGGAATCCGTGTGATGATAGCATCTACTGTAATAGCTTGCACACTGATGACAAGGCTAATAAGCGTTAAGATGACAATCAGTAAGAGAATAGCCTTATTAATCACATTGCGCGACATAATGCGTGACCCACTTCTCCGAGATATGATAAACACTCGGATTAACACCATATAAATGCTAAATCAAAGAGCAGTTAAGTGGGCGCACTCTAGCACGCCCTTACAATACCGTCTATTTGCTAACGTCTTTCGAGAGTCTACAAATTTAAACTGTATTGTGTGCTAAAAAAGTAAAACTCGCCAATGCTCTCATATATCATAAGAGGATATAAGCGCTGATTTAGTCGGTAGCATCGACGTTGTTAGCTGTATCATCGAGCAACCAATTAACCACTGGAATGGTAAAGCTAAAGCACGCCCCTGATAAAGGACCATCCGCTTCAACCCATATTTCACCACCATGTGCCTCAACGGCTAATTTGCAGAAATTTAATCCCAAGCCCGTGCCTTTACCCCCTGTACGTGGTTTTTGCCCTTCGATTTGAATGTATTGCCCAAAAATGCGTTCGCGTTGGTCATCTGGGATACCCGGACCAGTATCTGCGATTTGAATCCGTACATAATTTGGTTTATCTTGATGCTGTACTAAACGAATCAATACCGTGCCATCAATCGGTGTAAATTTGAAGGCATTGTGCATCAGGTTAATGATAACCCGTTGGATGAGGCTCTCATCTACATAAACGAGAAAATCTTTCGGCACATCAATCTCAACCGTGATATTTGAATCAAGATAATTTGCTGATAGGGAATTAAATGCCCCTTCTGCAATATCAATCATGGGTAATGTCTGTGCTTTAACCACCATTTGATTCAACATAGGTAGATCACGTAAGGTATCAACTTGTCGTAACATATCCTCGGCACTCACAAGCGATACATTAAAGGTCTTATTGAGCGAGGATTTTAAGGTCTCAAAATCTTGACCATCATATAATTCTAAGATGTTCTCAGCGACATACATACTCGTTACGATTGAGGTTAATGGTCCTCGTAAATCATGTAATACCATACTTTGCATCATCACTTGGAATTGCTGTAAATTCTTTTCCTCCGTAATATCACGCAAGATCAATAAGCGTCCCACAATATCACGCGCTTCATCAACAACGCTAATCACTAAAATCTTGACATAAACGACATCATCTTCATATGTGAACGTAAATTCTTCATTATGGATTGCATCAGGATTACGATGATATTTTTCGCTAATGTCTTGCCAAATCTTGGCACTTTCATCGCTATCAATTTGATTGATAACATCGGCTAAAGGCTTAAATAGATAGGCATCAAGATCAATTCTTGTTAATGTGCTGGCAGCCATGTTTGCGTCTTGAATACGTTCAGCGTTATCTAGCAAAATGATGCCATCGCGTGTTGAATCTAAAATAGCACGCATTCGATCATTACTTGTTGTAATCGTTTCATTGAGTGCTGCATTTTCAAGGTGTCCAGCAACTTGTACAGCCAGCAAATCAACAATATTCAAATCGTCATGTGTGAATTCACGTTTTTCAGTAAAACCAATGCACAACAATTCATATATTTGTTGCCGACGTGCCACCGGCATAATAATGAGGCTTTGATAGGATATCTCTGAAAAATGTTCATCAGTGTTAAATGCAGCAGATGTAGCGACATCATCAACGAATTTTAAGCGACCATTTGTGAGCGTTTCTTGTAATATCTTCATCGGAATTTGGAAATCTGCTTTGAATATTTGCCCTTTATCTGATTGTAAACTCGTCAAATGCTTAATCTGTTGATTGATTGGATCATAGGTATACAGTGCTGTTACATCGCCATTTAACAAGATTAAAGCAGTACGTAAAACAGCATTATAAATATCATCGCTATTGATAATACTTAAGGCATCGAGCGATAATTCGCGTAAGAGCGTTAGCGTGTTGATTTGCTGTTCACGTTCAACTAACAAATTCGCATTATCAATGCTGATTGCAGCGTGTCCTGCTAAACTTTTTAAGAAACTTGCTTGCTCACCTGTGAAGAAGTTATAGTGAATACTTTCTAAATTCAGAACACCAATGACTGAATTGCCTGTCCGCATCGGCAAGGCTAACGAACTGTTGAATTTTTTGTCATGGTCGATAGGCGGTATATACGCCTCAAATTGATTATTATCAGGGACGATAATCATTTCACCTGTAGTACGAACATGACCAATCACACCATCTGTGACGCGCAAAATAACACGGTTCGGAATTAATTCATTATCAACGACTTCACGCCACATAATATCAAAGGTTGAATCATCTTTTGGATCCATCATAGAAATGGATGCAAAATCAGCTTGTGTTGATTGCAGGGCTGCTTCCAACACATTTTGGATGATGATGTCTAGCTCTAATGCCTCAGAAATTTGCTGAGAAATATCTTCAATAAGTTCGAGTTGCTCAAGGCGATTGGCGAGTTGTTCTTCGGTTTGTGTATGCACCCGTGCGTTATGAATTTGTACAGTAATCTGATAACTTGCCATCTCTAGCAAACGCAATTCGTTCTCGCTAAAGTGGCGTTCAATAACATCCCCTAAAACAATAACCCCAATTGTTAGATTATCAATCCGCATCGGTATGAGACCTAGCGTCTTATCCCCGTGCGCTTTCATATACTGATCTAAGCCTACAGATATTTTATCGTCATCTGCGTAGAAAAAACGTACTGTTGATGACGCATTTGGCGCAAGTATGGCTGCAATTTCTGGAATGGTATCGCCACTTAATTCAATACTCGTTAAGCCGAAAGACGTTTCGTATGTTTCCAAACGAATGCTGTTTTTATCTGCTGTTGTTATCCCAATGGCAACTCGTGCAACATTTATCATTGGAGCAAGCGTTTGAGAAATCCCCTCAATGATTGGTTCTAATTCTAAGGTGTTGCCCGAAATCCGCGATAAATAGACTAACTGCGCTTGCTCGGCAGCGTATAGTTCTAAGGCTTGTAATAAGTCCGTATTATCTAATGCTGCTGTAATTTGATTGGTCAGCATAATCAGTAAATTTAGTTCAGGTGTTTCATAAAAATAAGGCATATCATGATAGACATTTAATGTGCCAATGACCGTGTTACCACTCCGTAATGGGATTTGCACACAGGCTTTAAATTGCCCTGCTGTTGCATGAGCAATGAGGTCATCGTCATCGAGGTGTTGCCCAATATCATTGATGACATAGATACCATCATCAAATAAGGTAGGGTCATATACTTGTTTTTTGATAAACTCAATGCCCTCAAAACCAACGGATTCTACACAAGTCATTTGTCCGTCTTGATTATCATCCAACATAAAAATAGCAGCTTTGGGCGTAAGTGTTACATTGGCTGCAATCTGGCAAGATACTTTAAGGGCATCTTGGCGGTCTAAGTTGAACATAACATCTTGGAGTGATTGGTTGATAATGGATAAATTATCGGCTAATCGTACCGTGCGGTCATAAAGAATAGCATTACGGATTGCGAGACTTGCTTGGCTACTAATCGTTTGGAATAAGGCAAAATCATGTTCTGAAAAAGCATCATCCTTGTTAGCATGGCTGACACCAATAACGCCGATTACTTTTGTACTGACCATCAATGGCGCTAACATATACTGTTTGTCAGCTAAATCACTACTATCATACAAATTTTTAAACAACAGACGGATGTCATCGCGTGTATGGCGTATCGGTTGTTTAACACGAATGATGTATTCGATTAAACCACGATCATGTACCTCTTTATCTCGCTTGATTTTCGCCTCATTGATGACCAATAAGCGATAATCAAATTTATCATGATCCTCATTATACAAAGCAATATAAAATGTCGTTGCATCTAGTAATTTACTTAATTCTTTATAAATCGAATCAATCGTACCTGCTAACGATAAATGAGTTGCCATCGTTGTACTCAATGTACTCAAGGCAGTCATTTCTTGAATACGGGCTTCTAAATTAATCATCAATGTACTGAGATAGGATCGACGATAAATAAGAAATGTAATCACCACCAAGGTGATTAAAAATATCGAGAGTCCCATCTGTAAGTAGAGCGAAGGTAGCAGGATACTTGTCAACAAAATTAATAATTCAGGCAATAGATAATCATAAAATCGGCGTAGCATTTTATCGACTTGAATACGCTCTAAAATAAATTGTAAACTAAGGCTGATGATAGTTGTTGCAATCAAACTGATAATTAAAATGTCAATGGCACTATAGACATCTGCTTCGGTTATTACAGGCTGCAAGCCTCCTAAGATGCGATAGATAAAATGTAAGCCCAATAAACTTGCGCTGTTATTTGCAAAAATAGATAAAAGCATCGCTTGTTGTTGCTTGGTTTCTTCGTTATTAGCACGATCAGGATCATTTTTAGGGTTGTTGTAGCGTTGCCAAATAGCAGTGATACTGATACCAATAAGTGCTATCCAAATTGTTGTACTTAATCCAAATAGACTCCATGCAATGAAAAGGGGAAAACGCGCAAATCCCGTCCAAGCAAGTGCTGGACTATGGATGTTGAGATGCACAATTAAGGCATAAAGTAAGGTGAGCGATACGGTAATACTCACTATATCAATAGAAAAAACACTATTAGATACGAGTTGTGGCACACTAATGATAGCAATTAGCACCATACTCATAGCGATAAAGCGTGTAAAAATTTGGATGATACGATTTTGATTCGTCACAGTGTCATCACATCGAGTTTAATAACTGAAAATGAATTTAGGATAAATTAGCATGGACACAGCCTATAGTCCTAATCATCAGTATAGTTGAAAGTTAAGGCTTACGAAACACTAGAACAGACTTTTTAATTAGATATTTTCAATTGTCATATCATTAATAAGGTATTCTGCATGTAACATTGCAAGAACATATTGTGCGCCCACAAGCCCTAGAACCCACCATAATACAAATTGAAAACGATCCCATAATGCAATTGTATCACCAATGCCATAAATTGCATGTGCTAGCAAACCTGCAAATGCTGAAAGAGCAATCATCCGAATGATGGCATCGCCTTGTCGCCAACCAACCCAAACCATCCGCAGGGCAGCAACCTGCATGGCACAAAATAGCATCAAGCCAAAAATACCCATTTCTGCACCCATATGAAACCATTCATTATGCGCGTGAGGCGGTGGATTATTACGCTCGGCAAAATAGGGGATAACATACGGATTTTGAGCTACCGCCGTGCGGAACATATACATACCGATACCCGTCATCGGATAATCGGTCATCATCGTCAATCCTCGATCCCAAATTTGTAGGCGTGTATTGACAGAATTTTCATCACGGGTCGAGATTCCCACTGAAGTTGCCTCAGTTGATGTTGGGCTAAAAACATTAAAAAATAACAAGGCTTGTAAGATTAATATCAGAGCAATGCCACTCCAGCCAATTAATCGTAAGCGCGGGTTATCAGTTGCGCCATATACCAATATACTGAGCGCGATCAATAAACCAATCATTGCAAAACGGCTTTGCCCAAATACTAAGGCAATCAATGCGATCCCAAATCCAAGCCCTGCAATCAATCGTATAATCATCCATGCACGCGCAGGCATTCGGATAGCTTGATTATCTTTAGTTGGATTGGGGGTGATGGTAATGCCTGCTAAAACAGGTGCAATCCATACCAATGCCCCTGCGATTTCATTTACATTAAACGAGAAATAGCCTTTGCGTATTACCTCTGCAAAATTAAAGCAGCCACTCACTTCCACTAAGGTGACAATTGGGGAACATACGACCCGATCAACCTGATTAGCCAGAAGACGATAATCGACACGCGGTAGATAATCAGTCAATAACCATAAAAATCCCGTTTTTTCTTGCAACCATTGAGAGGTGCTTAATGCCACGCAAGCTAAAATAAAACTCATACCGAGCATCACAATAAGCACAATGTCGAGGCGCTTGCTAGTACGGGCTAATTCCACAAAATAAACAAATGTCCAAGTACCCGATAATGGACGCGCTGCTGCTGCCAAAAAAGACTCTTTTTGGAAAGGGGCATATGTGTAATTCAAAGCCATCAGCAAAATGAAAACAATTAACAGATCATGCAAGATAGTATGTGTCCATAAACGACCGGTTAAGTGCCACCGCATGATAAAAATGGGAATTGCCAACCAAAAAAGTGAAAAATACATTGGACGAATTGTATTATCGTACCAGAAGGCTAGCGTCATCAATAAAAGGAGCAGTCCTTCAAATAAGAATAATATAGCTGTAGCAACATCTTTTTTCTGGAGGGTTTTTGATGAAAGAGCAATCACTGCTACCTATCCTTAATGTAATGTATTGTAAGCAAATCATATTTATGATAATATGATAATATATGATGCAACTAATCAATCTATAAATACTTGTATTACTCAATTTTAATATGAGGCTTACATGCAACGCGAATCAATCACAAAACTGCAAATTTCTGACTTCAACACAACCATACAAGATAAGCAAATTATTATCTTATATCCTCAAACGGCATATCGTACGCTATTTTTATCATATCTGTTGGATAATGATAATTATAGGTTGCTTTATTATCGTTTAAAATCGGATACGCTCACAGAAATGCTTGCAGGGTTGGTTGAAGAATACGGGGTTGCATTTAGCAAAACAATAAAAAAGGATCTTCAATCAACTGATCCTGAAAAGCAAGCAATTGCCTTAACCCAAGCCCTTGCAGCCTATGATGAAACTACCGTGTTATACCTCGATGAATTAGATCGTTTGCAACTCGATGATGCTTACCAGCAATTTTTTGTGACCTTAGCAGCCAACTTATCATCACAAACGAAAATAATGCTTAATGCACGCGCACTCACAACAGAACCGTGGAAGCAACTTGTACTCGATCAGCAAGCGGTTGTTATTGGCACAGAACGCCGACAATCACAATTGATGTTCACTGCTGATGATGCCGATAAACCGCAATTAGAAATTTATGCCTTTGGTCGTGGACATGCTATCATCAATGGTTCACCTGTTGAATCATGGGATGGCGCTTTACCGCGTCACTTATTCTTCTACTTTATAGACCGTGACCTGATAACACGCGATGAAATTTTCAAAACATTTTGGGCTGATTTAGGTGTTAAAGAAGCAACCAATGTCTATCACGTTACAAAAAGGAAAATTTCAGAACGGCTTAGTTTAAATGTACAAGATGCTGAAAACTATGAATTAACAGAGTATTCCGCAGGCTTTTATCGTCCAGCAGATAAAATTGCACGTCATTATGATGTTGCTGAATTTGAAGCGGCGGTTGATGAAGCCTCGATGACCTTTGATGATGACCAACAAGCTGCCTTATATCGCCGTGCCATTGATCTATACCGTGCGCCATTTTTATTGACGATTGATATGCCTTGGGTGCATGATCGCCGTGAAAAATTACAACGCTTATTCTTAGAAGCTCTCATTGGTTTAGCACGCATTCACAAAGCAGCAGGGCGCAATGAAGCTGCACTCGGCTACTTCATGCGAGCAATTCACGAAAAACCACTCCGCGAAGATATTCATCGTGAAGTGATGTCCCTCTATACAAAACTCGGTTATACCGATGAAGCAGTGCATCAATATCAGCAACTCGAAGTTCTTGTGCAAGATTTGGTGGGCGTTCCACCAGCCCCTGAAACACAAGCACTCTTACAACAAATCCAAAACTAAGCGATCAATCATAATAATTTTGCCATATCGTGGGACATTCAAGCGGATGTCCTGTGCTGTGCTTTGTGATATTTTCCCCTCTGTGCCTTTCACACTTTGCATCAAGCATTTATAATGAGGCTATGAGTAGACAATCATCAAATAACCAACCACGTTCAAGCAGTATGCCACCCGACCATTCAGGATTGCTGATTGGCGCATTCTTGATGATGCTGATCGGCTGGATTGGCTTATGGCAACTTCTCACCACATCCTTACCACGTATCGGTGGCGAATTATGGCTATTTTTCTTGCTCTTACAGATAGCCGTTACAGGCACAGTCATTCCAATCGTGCGTTTTTTCAATGTGCGCTTTACCTCATTGATGCATGATGTGCCACCGAGTGGCGTAGTTGTACGGCAAAGTGTCTGGATTGGCTTATTTGTTGTCACCTGTGCATGGTTACAAATTCCGCGAGCCTTATCCATTCCGCTTGCTATCTTTGTGGCACTTGTTTTTATCGTCGTTGAAATTTTCCTCCGCACACGCGAAATTGCCTCAGGACGGGAGTAACACACTATCATGCCCTCTATTCGAGATAGCTTGATCGCTTTATTGATATCGCTCGCTGTTGGATTAATTGGTGCGATCCCTTTTGCCATACTTGGGTTTATTTTTGGTGGTGCGACGACTGCACAAAATATTTATCTGATCGAAGTGGCACTACTCAGCACATGGATACCGCTCAAATTTATCATTGATGTTCAACTACGTGGACAATCAACATTTCGCTTGCCCCAGATTAACCTTAATCTCTTATCCTTGACGATTATTATGCTAGGCTTGATGGTCATCGTTCCGATTTTGTATTTCACAACCTTCACAGCCTTTCTGATTGCTGCGGTACTTTATAATGTCACAGGGGGCAATCTCTTAGTTGGTTTGATAACAGGTTTACTCGTGCAAGCTACCAATATCTATCGCGGAACATTGCGTGAAAAGCAAATGGGTGTTAATAATGGCGTGTTTGTCCGTATGCAAGATTTTGGTAATGCTAGCACCTTTAATATCGAGATTGATCCAAGCCAAGTTACCCGTCAAACACCGCGTGAAGAACAAGCACCGATACTCTATTTACCAGAAGATAATCTGCGGATTCGTGATGAGCAACCTTTCGCAGATGAGCAACCCATGACCATTAATATTGATCCTGATCGTGTCGCTGAGACTTCTGATGACGATACATAAACTGCGTGATTTACCATCAATCAATCAATTGCTGCAAGCAGACATCACACAAAGGCTAATTACCCACTATGGGCGACAAACCGTCCTTGATAGCTTACGCCAACAAATTGATACAGCACGTCATGCACTCTTGAATCAGCAAGAGATAGTAATTGACGATAATCACTTAATTCAGCAAGCCCAACAACACCTCGAAAATACCTTCATGCCGACTTTGCGCCCTGTTCTAAATGCAACAGGCGTTATCATTCATACCAATCTCGGACGCGCATTGCTATCCCATGATGCCCAACAAGCCGTACAAGCCGTTGCTTCAAATTATAGCAATCTCGAATTCACACTTGAAACAGGTAAGCGTGGTAGTCGTTATCTCCATGCCGAGGAATTGCTTATAGAACTCACAGGCGCAGAAGCAGCACTGGTCGTCAATAATAATGCAGCAGCACTCGTTTTGGCGTTATCCGCCTTAGCACAAGGACAAGAGGTGATTATCTCGCGCAGTCAATTGGTTGAAATTGGCGGAGGCTTCCGTATCCCTGATATTATGGTGCAATCAGGGGCGTTCTTGCGTGAAATTGGCACGACCAATCGTACCCGTATCAGTGATTATCAAGCTGCCATCACAGCCACTACAGCGATGCTTCTCCGTGTTCATTCTTCCAATTTTCGTATTGTTGGCTTCATCGAAAATCCAACCTTAGAACAAATTGCGACCACAGCCCATGAAAATCAGATCATTGCTGCCGATGATTTAGGCAGTGGTGCAATGGTGAACACTGAAAATTATGGCTTACTCCACGAGCCAACTGTGCAAGAGAGCATTGCAGCAGGCACAGACCTCGTGATGTTCAGTGGCGATAAATTGCTCGGAGGACCTCAAGCAGGCATCATGGTTGGACGCGCCGACATCATCGCACGTTTGAAAAAGCACCCATTAGCGCGTGCCATGCGTGCCGATAAATTATGCTATGCAGCCCTCAGTGCCACCTTAGACCATTATCGCCGTGATGAAATGACCGATAAAATCCCTGTTTGGCGTATGATTAGCGCCACAACTGAGCAACTACGAATCCGTGCCCAGCAATGGCGAAATGCACTTGGTGTGGGTGAAGTCATTACAGGTGAATCCACTGTTGGGGGTGGCAGTTTACCGGGGACAACCTTGCCGACAATCCTACTCGCACTAGATGTCCCATCTGCGAGTACCTTTGCGATGACATTGCGCCAAGCAAAATTCCCGATTGTTACCCGTATCCAAGATGATCGCGTTATCTTTGACCCCCGTACTATTCTCCCCGAACAAGATGAGCTACTGATCCAAATCCTAAAAAAATCTCTCTAACATTATATGTGAAATAGACTGTTGAAGAATAAGCAAAATAACAAACCTTAATCGTAGATTTCAGCTTTTCGCGTCTTCGTGGCGAAAAATCACGTTAAAATATACTTTTTGCATACTTCATTTTTCATCAGACATCTCTTAATACCTATGATCTATCATAAGCACATCATGAACGGTACTAGGACAAGTACCGTATCCCCGTTAAAATCAATTAAAATGAGTTAGGCTCGTATGGGTTCGTAGCAGCCCGTTATTTTTAAAGGACATAATAAATGAAATCAGATATAGATGCGTTAATGCAAGAACGTGGTTTAGATGCCATTTTGATCGCAGGCGGTGAAGGTTATAGCGAGGTGCGCGATTATATGAGCAATGGCGCACATATCACAGGCGGATACATCGTCAAGAAAACAGGCGCAGAGCCGATGCTCTTTGTCAGTGGTATGGAAACCGAAGAAGCTAAGAAAAGTGGCTACGCGGTTACAGGCTGGAATGAACTCGGATTTTCTGATTTGTTCCAAAATAATGATATAGATACAGCAACCATCCTTTTTTGGGAAAAATGCCTTGTCGCAGCAGATGTGCCATCAGGCAAAATTGGCTTATACGGACGGGGTGATCTCAATACGTATGTGACCTTATTTGCCTTAGCCAATGAAAAACTTGCTAATTATCAATTTGTAGGCGAAACAGGGCGGACACTCTTTGATGAAGCCTTCCTCACCAAAGATGAACAAGAAATTGAACGGATTCAATCAGTCGCAGCCCGTACCAACGAAGTGATGTCGGCTACATGGGATTTTATCGCTTCGCATCAAGCTGATGCCGATGAAAATGTTGTGAATGATGCTGGCGAAGCGCTCACGATTGGTCAAGTCAAACGCTTTGTGTTATCACAACTGATGGAACGTGGCTTAGAAGATACAGGTATGATTTTTGCACAAGGGCGCGATGCAGGTTTCCCACATAGTCGGGGTGAAGCCGATCAAGGGCTTAAACTCGGTCAATCTATCGTGTTTGATCTGTTCCCGCGTGAATTTGGCGGTGGGTATCATCATGATATGACCCGTACATGGTCAATTGGCTATGCTACACCAGAAGTACAAGCTGCATACGATGATGTCATGACCGCTTTTGATAAATCTCTTGAAGATTTCGCCGTTGGCAAACCTACTCATTCAATGCAAGAAGCGGTGTTAGATTACTTCGAGAGCCAAGGGCATCCGACAGGGCGCAGTGATAGCAGTGCTAATAAAGGCTATGTTCATAGCTTAGGGCATGGTGTCGGCTTGATGATTCACGAACGCCCATCCATCAGCCATATACGCCGTGATGATAGTTGGCAAATTGGGAATGTTGTTACCATTGAACCCGGTTTATATTATCCTGATGATGGCTTTGGTATCCGTATTGAAGATTTATTCATCATCACTGAAAGTGGCGAATTGATCTCTTTAACACCCTTTAAGAAAGATTTAGTATTACCCTTAACAGGTCAATAAGCTGATTTTGATCTAAAATGGGATAATAAGTGATGAAAATGAGCATTTTTTTATATCTTTTTATAGTCTAAATCGCTTATTTTCTATACCATTAAAGAGAGTTTATATTTATCAAGGAAACTTATGATGAAATTTCGTTACCTATTGACCTTAATTTTTATTGTGGCATTCGTAATGCCTGCCTTTGCTCAAGATGATTTTCCTGAAGATTTGCTTGAACAAGGCTCAATCGAATTATCCGATCCTGAACTCGTCTTAGAAGAAGAATTTGACGACGAAGATGCTTGGGAAAATTATGACGGCAACAATGGCTCTGTCATGGTTGATGAAGATGATGAAGTATATATTGTTGAAATCGAATATGAAGAAGGGGCTAACTTCCTCTGGGGACAAGATACCCGTATTTTTGGTAATACTGTTATTCAGATAGATGCTGAACAATTATCAAATGATGATAATACAGGCTACGGCATCATGTGCCGTGCTGATCCATCCAACAATAGCAACGGCTATCTGTTCTTCATCAGTGGTGATGGCTTTGTCCAAATTCAACTTCGTACAGAGGATGGAGCAGAATCACTCTACGAATGGGAAGAAAGTGATGCTGTTGAACAAGGCGAAGAAGAAAATGAATTAGTCGTTGTCTGTGTTGATGATTATCTCGGCTTTTATGTCAACGGCGAACTGGTTGCCGAAGCGCAAGATGATACCTTTGATGAAGGTGTAATTGCCCTCGCTGCTGCAATCTACGTCGAAGATGAAGATGCTGAAATTGCCTTTGATAACTTGCTCGTTTGGGAAGTCGAAGGTTCAGGCTCAAGTTCATCCAACAGTAGCAATAATGATTCCTCCGACATTGATGACCTCGCAGATGATATTGCAGATATGCTCGAAGATGGTGATATTGAAATTGAACTCGATGATTTGCTATTCGTTGAAACTTGGGATGATGGCAACGGCGAATGGTATGAACTCGATGAAGATGAATACGTCATCGAAGCCGATGATGATGGCTATCGCATCCAAGAAGAAGCTGGTGCGCTGGTTTGGGGTACAAACAGCACTGACCATGACGATGTTGTGATTTACGTTGAAGTCGAACGCGATTCCGATGGCGAAGCTAGTGGTTTTGGCATCATGTGCCGTGTTGATCCTGATAATGTTGAAAATGGTTATTCCTTCTTGATTACATCGGATGGTTTCTATTCAATTGGTATCTGGGAAGATAATGAATTTGATTCGCTGCTTGACGAAGTTTTTGTACGCAGCAGTGATTTAGAGGAAGAAGATTCCTACACCATGACCGTTGTTTGTGTTGATGAATACCTTGCACTCTATGTTGATGGTGAACTCATCGGTGAAGTTGAAGATGATACCTACGACGAAGGGTATACAGGTGTCGCAGCTATTTCCTTTGATGATGATGGTGTCGATGTCTTATTCGATAACATGATTATCTGGGAAGGTAAAGATTAATCTACTATTCTGATCGTGATTAATTGAGTAAATAAACACATAAAAGAGGTGCTTCCTAAATTGGAACACCTCTTTTTGCTATCAACCGAAAAGAGGACATAATGCTAGCTAAACGCTATATCATCAATGTACAAGGAGCAATCTATCAAGATGACCGTTACTTGCTTGGCAAACGAAGTCAAGCAGAAACGTATATGCCGGGCGAATTAGGTTTACCGGGTGGTAAAATTGATCTAGTTGATGAAATTGCCGATGATGTTATCTTAGCCACGCTCAAGCGTGAAATCCTAGAAGAGGTTAATGTTCATGTGAGTGATTGTCACTTATTGATAACACGGTACTTTGAAGCCGAGGGTGATCCTGTGCTGAATTTGGTCTATTTATGTCGATACCAATCGGGTGAGCCTCTTGCACTTGATCCTGATGAAGTCGAAACGGTGCATTGGATGACTCTTGATGAAGCCCTGCAAAATCCAAATTGCCGTGAATGGACACATCTTTATCTCAAAAAAGCGGAAGCCCTGCGTCAAAAGTTACACTCTAAGGGGTGAATAACATACTTTCTTTCTGCATAAAATGTTACTCTAATCGATTTGTTGCTATACTCAATGAATAACTTATTGACTGACTCTGAGGATAACATTATTATGACATCAATTGGTACAGAAAGCGCCCCTTTGCGTGTGGCTATTATCGGCTCAGGTCCTTCGGGCTTCTACGCGGCTGATTATCTCCAAAAACAAAAAGACTTAACCATTGAGATAGATATGTTCGAGCGCTTACCCACGCCCTTTGGCTTGGTTCGAGGTGGTGTTGCCCCCGATCATCAAAAAATTAAGAGTGTCACTAAGCTCTATGATCGTATTGCCCAAAAAGATAACTTTCGCTTTTTTGGGAATGTAACCTTTGGTGAAGATGTCACCCATGCTGATTTGCAAAAATATTATCATGCGGTGATTTATGCCGTTGGGTCATCATCTGATAAAAAGTTAGGCATCGACGGTGAAGACCTTGTCGGCAGTTTGCCCGCCACTGAATTTGTAGGATGGTATAACGCTCATCCTGATTACCGCGATTTAGAATTTGATCTATCGGTAGAAGCCGTTGCCATTGTTGGGATTGGTAATGTTGCGATGGATGTTGTTCGCATTTTAGCGCGGTCACAAGTTGAACTCGATAAAACAGATATTGCACCATACGCCCAAGAAGCCCTTGCAAAGAGTAATATCAAACGGATTCATGTTTTAGGACGACGGGGACCTGCCCAAGCAGCTTTTACCAACCCTGAAATTCAAGAACTCGGTGAAATGCAAGATGCTGATATTATCGTATCTCAGCGTGATGTTGATCTTGATGAACCCAGCAAAGCCTATCTGGCATCGTCTGATGTAGATCGTAAAGATGTGCGTAATGTAGAAATTTTGCGCGAATTTGCAGCGCGTGTTCCCGAAGGTAAGCCTAAGCAAATTATCATGCACTTCATGACATCACCTGTTGAAATTATCGGTGATGATAAAGTTGAAGCCATCAAACTGGTGCGTAATGAACTCTATACCAATGAAAACGGTACAGTCCGCCCCCGTGCGACTGATGAAACAGAAGTGATCCCTGTTGGTATGGTTTTCCGTTCGGTAGGCTACAAAGGCGTTGCGTTGCCAGATGTGCCATTCTACGATAAATGGGGCATTATCCCTAATAATGAAGGGCGCGTTGTCAAAGAATTTGGCAGTGATGAGCAAGTCATTGGTGATTACGTTGTCGGCTGGATTAAGCGTGGACCATCAGGCATTATCGGTACGAATAAACCTGATTCTGTAGAAACGGCACAACATTTACTAGAAGATGCTCAAGCAGGGCATATTTGGCAACCTGAAACACCTAGCCGTGATGCCTTCATTGACTTTCTAGCAACCGCTAAACCTGATTACATTACCTATGCTGATTGGCAAATTATCGACACATTAGAAACAGAACGCGGAGAAGCACAAGGTCGTCCGCGTGTGAAATTCACAGAAATTAGCACCATGTTAGACGCACTCGCGGAGCAAAAAGCAAGCGCTCAATAAGATGACTATAGGGCTTGGCTTGCCATCCACCAAGCCCCTATAATTTTTAACTAATGTGACGCACTTCGTTTTAACTCAGAGTAATTAAGGTACAGGAAAACCTTAAACAGAATTTTTTGTACTGAGTGCTGGGTGCTGAGTAAAGACAATTTTTTCTCAGAACTCAGAGGGTGTTTGCAAATAAAGTCACTCTCCCTCATCACCGCCCGATGTTCAAAACATCGAGCCACAAAAATTGGAAAGTCCAATAAATGGACTCAAAGTTAACCCATTTATTGGGTTTTCATCAAATTGTAGCAATTGGTTTTGAACCAATTGAGGCGAAATATGGATATTTTCTGTAATTATCGTTTTAACAAACACGCTCTCAGAACTCAGAACGACGAACACAGCACTATTCATATGCTCAAATCTTGTCAGTGATGACTCAATTTGAACATTTTGCGTAAGGTCAATTTTTAATTCAAAAATGGAATCCGTTTTTTGATACGGGTTTCAATATCATCGCGGATACCACGCGCCACTGCACCTACTAACGTCGGCGGTGTCATCAAGGTGATATAATCTGGTGGCACTTCACGCGTTAGCATTTTGCCCATTAAATCCGTAAATTGATCGTCATTCAGTACCCACCGCATCAGATTTTCTTGCGCCCATTCAGGTATTTGCACATTATTGCCTGAGCCATAAAAGCTGGCACTAATCTGATTTTGGAGTGATTTATACATCGGATAGGTTTTAACACGCGCCACATCATCATACTCACGTAAGGTTTTTTCCCATGATTGCTCACCATTTTTCCATTTCAGCAATTCCCTTGCGAGCGCTTTCCCTGTGATGACCGCGTTATAAATGCCTTGACCATCCAAAGGGTCTTTCTGATGATACGCATCGCCAATTAATGCCCAACCTTTACCGCCTGCTTGATGATAACTATTGCCAATATTCCGCATCCCACGCACACTTGTTACCATCTCCGCATGTTGGATACGCTCACGGATGAGGGGATTATCATTGAGTCGCTCCATATAAAAAGTATCGGCATCACCATTGGCTTGTATCGTATCGCTACGTCCTTCAATCACAATGGCAGTTTGCCCATCCGCACTATCCATCAGCAGATAACCAAAGCCATCGCCTTCATAGCCTGACATGGTTGGCGTATCATCAATTTGTGCGACATTCTGCCAATAAGCATAATACGTAGACGTTGGGTGCGAGTCAAAAACATCTTTTTTCTCAGCTTTTGTCTTCCGTGCGACTAAGCCAAACCGACCATCTGCCCCAATGACAACATCCGCCATAAAGCGCTTTTCTATATCGTCATGTTGATCTTTGCCAACGACACCCATAACTGTATCACCATCCCAGAGTAAATCAGTCACCGAAAAATTCTGATAGCCATCAACGAGATCATATCCAAGCGCTGTATCCCATAACGCCCCATCAAAGCGTGCGCGATCAATGGCATAACCATAATCACGCCCTTTATATTCAGGCACAGACAAGCTGATGCGCTTACCAGCGATAAACGTTGTAACCCCATGCAGTTTGGGAGTATTACGGGCATAGGCGTTTTCATCCGCACCAACTTCATCGAGCAGGTGCATGGTCGAACTATAGATAATAGGGGAGGATACCGCAGGGAGTGAGGGCAATGTATCGCGCTCTAGTAACAATACCCGAAAACCATATTTACCAAGCCGTGCTGCCATATGTGACCCTGCAACACGTCCACCAACAATAATTACATCATATATCTGATTCATCTATCATAACTTCCAATAAAACGTCTTATCATCTCTATTGTCATCAAGTTTTGATAGGATGTCTAGCAACCTTAATCAAGCTCTAAGTGCAGCAAATTGCACAAAATGAGTAGAAAATTAAGGTAAAAGTGAGGAAAGTTTAAATCTTTGTGAAATCTGCACGAAAGAAATTTAATTTGTTCTTGACATTTAACTTGTAAAAGAATAATATAAATTCAAATAGAGTTCTTTCTAAACATTTATTACTAAACACCCCAAGCAATTGGGGTGTTTTTCATTTAATGATAAGCTATTTCAGAACCTATTCTCCCAATTTGGAACTAAATCGCCTCCAAAAGCATCCACATGATAGAACGACTTACTAAAATCGTTGTCCCGTTCGATCATTTGGAGAAACTATAATGACCACTTTTGAAAAAATCCGTAAAGCAGCCCTCGCCCGTTTAGATGCTGGCGAACCTGTTCATATTATTTTGCAAGATTATGCTGATTATGAAGATCGCCTACGTCCCATCCTTGAAGATGCCACAGGCGCATCGTTCAAACCACTGGCATCTTATGAACCGAAACGTAAAGCAAAAAATAAAACATCACTATCACCCATACTAGTTATCCTCGCTGCCTTGATAATCATTGTGATGGGTCTAGGAATCGCTGTTTTTACAATTGTACCTTTTTCCAGCGCCATAATTGATGCGTCAAATCCTTTGATTGTAACGACAAGCTCCGATTGTGTTGGCATTCCACAACCTGAAATTACCTCGCTCTATGCCATTCAATCACAAACAAGCCGTAACCAAGATCGTAGTGGCGAATCCGATATTGCCTACGAAACATCCGAAGAAGTGGCGTATGAGGGTAGTGGTACGACGGGCAGTGGTGGCGGAATGTCTGCATCTGAAAGTGTTCGTTCAGCAACATCTGACGTACCTATGCCATCATCAGCACCGATGGATGCAGCTTACGCAGATGATGCCGATAGCTCAGAAACAATGGGTTTCGTTGTATCTGCACCAGATATGGTAGGGGATGCGATCCTCAATATTGATGAAATTGAAATAGAACCTGCTCCAATTATTGAAGAACGGCTTGCGAATGCACAACAATCGGAACCTCTGCGTGCGGGTGAAATTGACGACAATGCCGAATGGGATACCTATCAACAATATCGCCAAGACTATTTAGCGAATTATGGCACAAATTTTGTACGTGATGTGGATACGACAGGACGACAAATTATCCGTGTATTGGATAACAATGGTAAACCTGTTCTCAATGCGTGCGTTCAAATTTTCAATGGCGATACACCCATCACATCTGCTTTGACCTATGCAACAGGTATGACGCTTTTCTTCCCAAATTTGAATGATGATACGCGCTATGTTGATACCTTCCGTGTGGTTGTCACCAAAGCTGATGCACGTGTAGAAAGTACGATTGATCGGGACATTATCGGTGGCGTAACCACCATCGAATTACCGATTTCACAATCGAATGAACAATTACAATTAGATGTTATGTTCTTGCTGGATGCAACAGGCAGCATGGGCGACGAAATCGCACAATTGCAAGATAATATCTTGTCAATTTCCGAACAGATTGATGCCTTATCCAGTGATATTGATGTGCGTTATGGTTTAGTGACGTATCGTGATCGTGGCGATCAATATGTGACTCGTGTTCATGACTTTACCTATAGCGTGGCAGAATTCCAAGAACAATTATTATCAGTACAAGCATCAGGTGGTGGAGATTATCCAGAATCGCTCAATGAAGGTGTGGATATGGCACTCAATGCCGTCGAGTGGCGCATGGATGATACAATTCGTTTGATGTTCCTTGTAGCGGATGCACCTCCTCATGTTGATTACCAAGATGATGCCGATTACAGTTTATTGATGCAAGATGCACTCGCACGCGGTATCAAAGTCCATCCAATTGCCAGTGGTGGACTTGAACCTGAAGGCGAATTTGTCTTACGGCAAATCGCTCAAGTAACGATGGGGCGCTTCTTATTCTTAACTTATGATGATGGTGTTGTCGGTACAGTCGGTGATGATCGCCCTGATTTGGAAGTCGGCTCACCAGAAGATGAACAAGACATCGGGGATTATAGTGTCTCTCAATTAGATGAATTGGTCTTACGTTTAATCACAGATGAAATTGCAGCCCGCGATTAGCATCGTTCATCATTCATGATGAGTTATAAGGGCGTAGGTTACTGCGCCCTTTATCTTACAACGGTTCAATGCAATAAAAATCTATCTGCGACTCATTCTTTGCTCACTTAGATATGCGATACTGCCATGCAAAATAACGTTTACGAAGGAGCAAAATTGATGAAATGGATTGCACGGATTTTAGGTGGTTTGCTAGTTGCTATCGTTGTGATGGTGCTGGTCATAGCGGGTGTGATTGCTGCCGATGTGATGGGGGGCGTTAGCGCTGCTGATTTTACCAACACTGAATTAACAGCAGAAGATGGCACGACGATTAATGGCTATCTCGTTTCTCCAGAAGGCGAAGGACCTTTCCCTGCGGTATTGATGGTACATGAATGGTGGGGTTTGAATCAAGAAATTATTGAACTTGCTGATGAATTATCCGCAGAAGGATATGTTGTCTTTGCACCTGATACCTACCGAGGTCCTACAGCAGGGTCAATTCCGGGGGCGCTCTATTTGCGCTTAACCATTGATATGGAACAAGTAGATAGTGATATGCTCGTTGCTTATAACTACTTACTCGAACAACCACAAGTTTCAGGAAATATCGGCGTGATTGGTTTCTGCTTTGGCGGTGATGTTGCCTTCAATCATGGGATTGCGAACCCTGATATTGATGCCGTCGTTAACTTATATGGCTCTACCTTAGCCGATGCCACGATGTTCGGCGCATTACTGGATGATGATGCACCGCCTGTATTAGGCATTTTTGGTGCAGAAGATCAAGGTATTCCTGTGGAGAGTGTCAATGCCTATGAAGC
>JBAUIA010000359.1:0-9114 GCA_049680565.1 Phototrophicaceae bacterium | reverse complement strand
ACGTTGAACCCAACGGTAAATTGTCGTGTGTACCACGCTCAATCCTCGTTCTGACATCATTTCTTCCAAATCTCGATAGCTCAGAGCATAACGCAAGTACCATCTCACGCATAATAAGATGATTTCTCCTTCATAATGATGCCATTTGAAAGGATTGCTCATAGGTTTCCATAATCGATTGGTTATTTCCATCAAAGGTTACATCTTAATTCGATCATCCAATCTTTGCAACAGAACCTTATTGAGTTTTAATTTCACATACAACGTATCAATCTTTGTTGAGAATGCTTTTAGTACGGTCTAATATATCCAGACCTTGTTGTTTAAGCCAATAAGGTATATCAATCAGTACCCAGTTTTCAGCGAGTTTATCACCTTCGCGTCGATACACATCAACGACCTGCATTTCTGCTTTGACACTGCTACTCGTTAAGCCAAGCCAGCCCCCAATTGATCGATTGCTGAGGTTCGGCCAGCCAAAAAAGCAAGCAAAATTACCTTCTGCAAAACGGCAAACATGCCCATGATACTGCTTATCATCCAAATTTTGACGAAATGGTAATTGATGCTGTTCTTGATAGCGTGGAATGGTATAACTTGCGCCGATACCAGCTGGTCCATACCATATCATACTAGCAGACCATGTGCGTTCTAATACTTCGGGCGGACACCCCATTGAGCCACTAGTATTAAGCTCGTTTAGGTCATTAATCATTTCATTGACAAGGTCAAGAGTTTTCACGCTCTCTGCTTCAGGGGCATCGTCATAGAGTAAACCATCATGCGTACGAGGACCTGGGTAATTGAAGTAAACGCCCGTTGATGGTGGCAACGGATACATACCTGCTTGTGACATTAATCCAATGAGGTCGATGAAAATCCCTGTTTGTGTAATTTTACCATCTTCAATACAATTGAATTCGGCGTAGCGCAACATTGCTATTTTGCCAGTATGGCGGATGCCAAGCCAGTCTTCATCAAACAAGCCCATGAAATTACCCATGCTCATCACCCAAATTTCGCCACTGATTTCATTTGTACCACCAATAAAAATATCTTGTCGGCGTTGTGTATGCTTGAGTGCACGCATTAAAGGCGACCAAAAAACCTCAGAAACTGTTTTGGCACTGTGTTGTTCTCTGAAGGGATAAACACCACGCCATAGATAATCCTCACTCGTGTATTTCTCTAATACATCACTGATTGTATCAGGTGTTGCCGCTTCCATTGCTTCAAAATAGTCTGTGACAAGTGCTTTAGCCGCTTGATAGTGACTCATGATTTAGATTGTTTACCTTCTCTATATGTAAGGGTTTTACTAGTATAGTAATTTTCGATCAATAAGTATAAATCGTAGTTGATAGAATATATCCACTATTTTTGATAGTTATAAGGCATCTCTTTTGAGTTGTCGAGCATAGGTAAATTCTCGCATCCGTGCAAAAACATCCACACCAAGCTGATGATAAACATCTAATAGATCTACCAAGACCCAATTCTCACGCAGAATTCCTTTTTCGCAACGCCAAAAATCAAGGCTACGCATGGTAATTGCTTGGTTAGATGGTGTAATGCCAAGCCACCCATCATCAGATACGGTCATGCGCATGCCAGGCCAAGCTGTAAAGCCAACGTAATTGCCATCTCCAAAAAAATGACTCTTCTCACCACTTGAGCCTCTATCGGGCATGGCATTCAAAAAGGGTATTTGATGCCAATTACGAAAGCCTGAAATACGGCGCATTGATCCAATTCCAGCAGGACCGTACCAATTGAATTTAGGATGCCAATATTTATCGAGTTCCATCGCCTCAACACCCTCTGGTGATTTCCTAAGACCATTCAGCATATCAATCACAAGTTGTTTACTACGCTCTGCTTGATTGTGATTATAAGGTGTTGTGATGATGCCATCGTTGCTTGCAGGGCTTGGCACAACCCACTCTACACCTAAGCTAGGAGACATTGCCCACGCATTAGCTTGCATCATTAATTGTGGAATATCCCATAAGGATTGCATCTCAACAATTTTCTGATCGACAATACAGAAAAATTCGTGATACCGCATAGCAACTAAATGTTGTGTCGGCGGAATATCTAGCCAATAATTTTCAAACACACCTATATAATGCCCGCAACACCCCACCCAATTATTGCCATCCGCCTCACCTGCCATCACAATAAAGTCACGCCGTTCTAAATCTGGGATCGCATGAATTAAGGGTGCATAGGCATGTTCAAAAAGTGCATCTGATCCTATTAGTGTACCGATTGGATGTGCTAAGTGAAGAATACTATCTGCTGTAAATAGAGTGCTAAGTTGCATTTTTAAAGTAGATCTATCACAATCGTATAGCATGTCCCTGAACTGATTGATGAGTTGTTTGTTATCATTATGAATTGACATTTTTCCCGGCTTATTCCATATCCTCAAAAAATTCTGGTGGTTTTGAGCCAACAAATTTCAAAACCTTATTGACATCATAACCGACTTGTTCAAGCACATTAAGGATGTCGATCAGCACCCAATTTTCTGCAAGTTTATGCTCACCATCGCGTTCTTCAACACGCCAAAAATCCATATAACGCACTGTGATTTCCTCATCATTAGCAGGAATACCAAGCCAATCCTCTGCAAAAGTAGTGGTCTGATAGCCTGATGCTGCGACCCAGTCCCCTTCAGCAATCCGAACAAGGTCTTCTGCATTCTTATCAGGAAAGGATTTAATGAAGGCTTGACGATAATCATTTTCAAATTCATCTAAGCCGTTCATTGTGCCGATACCAGCAGGACCTGTCCACACCATATCCTCAAACCAATAATCTTGCATCAGTCCGAGAATGCTTTTATTGAGTGCTGCATACATATCAGCAACGAGTTGTTTATTATTATCGGATTTTTCGCTCATTTATTACCCTTTTACTGCCCCAGCCGTTAAGCCTTTAACGAGATTTTTCTGGAAGAATAGAATAACTAACATAATTGGAATTGTTGCTGAAACTGCTGATGCTGCTGCTAAGGTCAGATGACGAGGATCTTCACCGCCTGTAAAGCGCGAGATAGCAACTGGTAATGTCCAATTAGATTGTGTTAAGAGTCGTACCAATAGAAATTCGTTATACGCCAGCAATAATGAAAACAATGCTGTCGAAATAATACCCGGCCAAACAATTGGTACTATTACACGCACAAAGGATTCAACCCGACTCGCGCCATCAACCATTGCCGATTCTTCCAATTCTTTTGGCACTTCCATAAAGAAACTACGGAGCATCCAGATTGTAAATGGCTGATTAACGGCAACAAGCGTAATAATCACAAGAAAATGCGTATCTGTTAGCCCTGTGAGTGAGCCAATATAGAAGTAAGGCAAGATGAAGGCTAATCGAGGCAAGGCACGGAAAGCAAGTGCGCTAATCAAGATGACAACACTGGCATATCCTGCGTATCGCGCTAATCCATACCCTGCTAAACACCCGATACTAATCGATACAACAATTGTTCCAATGGTAACGATCAATGTATTGATGAAATAATCGTAAAATCGAGACACATCGGCGAGTTGCGGAATCGCCCATAGCAGAATCACAAAGCCAGCACCGACAACACCATATACAACAGGGTTAGGAATGGGTATATACTGTGCAAAAATCAACGCAGAGATCAGTAAAATAACAACCAACAGTAAAAAGAAGGCAAGCGATGCGCCCCCTGTTTCTGGAATAGAGCGTAACCAAACTTCTTGATAATTTTCCCATGTGGGTGTAAATCCCCAAAACAAAGGCGTGCGTGAATTAGCATCACGAAAGGATTTGAAAGATTGTAAAGTCGTCCAGACAAATGGAAATGCACTGTAAATTGCAAAGATAATTAATAGCACATGGATACCAATTCGTCCGAGTGGATTCGTAACTTTTCTCATGATTAACGCTCCGCAATCTGTTCTTTATAAGAAATGTAAAGGTTCGGAATCAACACAATCAAAATACCAATCACAGTTATAATTGCCATCGCATTCGCTTTACCAAGATTTTGTACAAGCGTCGCTTGCTGGAAGGTATAAGTCATCAGTGAATTTGCGCGATAAATCGGATTAAGTTGATCGGTTAAGACAAAAACACTATCAAAAACCCGATAGGTATCCATCATCGTAAATAATAAGATAAATATGGTGAGCGATTGCACATGCGGTAAAATAATAAATCGAATTTTTTCGTGCCATGCTGCCCCATCAATTGATGCAGCTTCCATCAAATCAGCCGGTAAGGTTTGCAAGCCTGCAAAATAAACCACTAAGGTAAATGGTGTGATATACCAGACCCCATATAAGATGATGAGCAACTTTACCGAAAATTCTGTGGGACGATACCGAACATCAAATATCTCCTGATATAGATAGGTGAGTGGACCCGATGCTTCAAAAAGTTGCTTGAACATCAATGACCCAACAATCGGCACAATAACAAAGGGTAATAAAAAGATCGAAAGGTAAATGCCACGCGTAAAAACAGATACCTGATCGAGAAACAATGCCATCACAAAACCGACGATAATGACAAGTGGCACAACAAGAACAATATAATTTAAGGTGAAGATTGCTGCTCGCCAGAATTGTGGATCGCCTACAACGTTGGCGTAATTACGAAGACCAATAAAATCTGGACTAGTAATATTCTGGAAATTTAAGCGTGTCATGCCAAGGTAAATAGCCATCAGCAAGGGGATGAGCATCAACATTGTCATGATGACAATGCTTGGAGATGCAAATGCAAAAAACGTACCACGTTTCATAATATTATCCTGAGAATGTTAGGGGCGTAATATATGATGAGACAAGCAGAAGTCTATAAAGTGTAGACTTCTGCTAAAGGGATTAAGACAATTGCTTAGCTTATTCGATATAACCTTGCGCAGTTGCTTCTTCAACATATGCTTCAGCAGCAGCATCTAGTGCTTCCTGTGGTGTTAAATCACCTGTACCAACGAGTGGTAAGAATTCACCAAGTGTTGCACGAACGATACCAATTGCTGGGTGTTTATCATAAATACCGATACCTTCTGCAATTGTTATACCACTTGCAGCGAGATATGGACCACCAAATTCGGCGGTAGCAAGACGTGTTGTTGATCCAACTGCAGCTGCACGTTGTTGGCTTTCTTCATCAGCAGCCTCCATGATAAGTTGGAAAACCAATTCAATATCAACGGTGCTTGTTGCAGGAATTGCATAGTAATCATTCCATGCGGAGCCAGCGCGTGGGCTATCTTCTGTCACACGAGGAGCAGGTGCGTAAGAGATAACATCAGATAAATCAGTACGTTCTGGATCACTCATATTTGCAGCACGGCTTGCCCACATATTGGTTGATGGCAGTGTCCCGAGTTGCATAGCCACTTCTTGATCGTTGAGGTCGAAGGAGTAGCCAAAGTCACCCATGCAAGCATTTGCAACATCGAGGATGAGTTCAACTGCTTGGAGACCTTCTTCACCATTAAAGGCAGGTGTGAGGTCATCATTCAAGAAATCACCACCGAATGCACGCAAGAATTGGAAGAATTCAATTTCCCATGCCCAACCAGCAGATAGGTTGATTGTGAATGGTGCATCATAGTCGCGGTTATCGAGACCAATTGTATTACACGCTTCAATAACATCAGCATAGTTGTCTGGTACTGCAATACCAAATTCTTCAAAAATATCTTCACGATAGATCAAGTGCAAGCTGTTACTAACAATTGGAACGCCATAAATTTGACCATCAATCGTGACACCATCCCATGCTGTTTGTGGAATATCATCAAGATTGTATTCTTCACGGTATTGGTCGATGAGATCATTGAGTGGTGTTAACCAACCACTACCAGCCCATTCGCCAACTTGTCCGTTGGAGAGATGTACAATGTCATATGGCGAATCACCACCAGTAGATAGTGCAAGGCGAACTTGTTCTTGTGCATCAGCACTAGCAAGCAACTGGGTATTGACTGTCAAATTATCGACATCATTGCAGAGTTCAAGTTCTGCTGCGTAGAAATCTGTGATCGGGAATGACCAACCGATCATATTCACTTCAGTTGCACTTTCAGGTACAGTTACAGTACAGGTCGCTTCATCTTGTGCGACTGTTGGTAATGCAAATACCAACACAAGCAATGATAAAACCGTAAAAAACTTTTTCATGTGTTAATCCTCACTAAACTATAAAAATAGACTATTAAAAAGGCGCATCTGCTAAAAAGCAGATACCACCACCTTTTCCAAAAGAATTAGCGTGGACGATGAATTTGTTTGAGTAATTCAAATTCGTCAAACAATGTCCACTCAGTTTGAATTTTGCCACCCTGAACCAGATGATGGCTGACACCTAAAATATCAATAGGCTGCCCTGTTGGTTCGCCATAGATGCCGTAACCTGTATGTGTACCACGCATGCGCCAACGGGTGGCTGTACGGTATCCTGTTTGTGTATCACCAACCGAGCAAAAATGCTCAGGTATCACGCGCAAATCAGGGAAAGGCGACAATAGCGATAATACATAGGCTTGATAATCATTATGTCCAGTCATGCGCCGCATTGAGGCACTTTCTAGGACGATGGTTTCTGAGAAGTAATTGCGAACGGTATTCAGTAAACGCCAGTTCCACACTTCATTAATGGCGCGTCTGATGAAATTTTCAGGTTCAAAAGATTTTGTTGCTGCAATTGTTTCAGGTGGATACTGCCCTACCCCACGCTCGACATCACCCGACACTTGATAATTAATGCCCTTTTCAGCATCATTACGAGCCATCTCCTTTGCTTTAGCAACAGGATCTAATCCAAGTTGATGAATGAGTGTCAATTCATCACGGACAAGCCATTCTTCAATAATCATATTGCGCTTGACGACACAATCTGCAATCGCACGATATTCAACTTTATTATTAGTTGGCGCACCATAGAGCGACCATCCACGATTCGTCCCAGTATGTGTCAAACGATGCGAAGAATATAAGCCAATAATGTCATCACCACCCCAAATAACTTCATCACCATACAAACGGCGGTCAGGGTAAGCAGCGAGGGTTGCAATTGTGCCTGCTAAAACAGCATCACGTCCATAAATTGTTTTACCAGAGGTATGAATTTGTACTGTATTCGCGTAGTAATCATAAAGTTTACCAATTGCCTTTTCTTCCCAAATCTCATGCGTGATGCGAATAATATAATCAACAAAATCAGTGAATTTGGTATCAAATCCATCTAATGGTTGTTGCTGCTGTCCGTTAGCATCATGCATATTTTGAATATCAACCTTGTTTTGCAATGTAATTTGATGATGTGTATTTGGGTTGTTTGGTATGCCGTTATTGGTACTCATTGATAAACCCTCTATTTTGAAATAAAGTCCGAAAACGTTTTCGGAACTGTGTAAAAAAATAATATGTTAGTCTACTAAGTTATTTTTGGAGTGCTACTTGATTGCCGTTCTATGAGTTTTACAGGTAATATTTCTTGTCTTACTATGCTATCAGGATGTTCAATTTTTTGATTAATAATTTCAATCACACGCTGACCAATTAATGATAAGGGTTGCGCCATTGTTGTAATATGGGGTGTTGTCATAAACCCTGCCCGTAAGCCATCAAACCCAACCACAGATATATCATCTGGTACAGAGATATGATGTTTTTGGAGTGTTTTCACCACATTGACCGCCACTAAATCATGAAATGCAAAAATTGCAGTCGGTTGGTCAACTAATTGCAAAAATTTTTCTGTCACAGTAACACCACTATCCGCCTCGATATACGTTTCTGCAATTAAGTCATCATCATGTGCAATGTTTGCCTCAGATAACGCATCTAAATAGCCTTGTAAACGCGCCTTATTAGCTGTAGTCAATTCTGGACGTGTTGTAAATGCAATACGACGATGTCCTAACCCAATTAGATATTGGGTTGCTTGATATGATCCCCCATAATAATCAGGGATAACATACGACACACGCGCATCACGAATTTCACGACCCATCACCACAAACGGGAATTTATCACTTAAGAGAGACTCAATCGTTTGGCTATCATAATGTGTCGAAAATAGTATAACCCCATCAATCTCCCCTGCTCGGCATACATTCAATAAATGATTTGGATCATTATTAGTGATGGTATAAATCACTAAATTTTTATCAAATCCTTGAGCCTTTAAGACAGCACCAGGAATAATGCCTGATAAATAATCTACCGCATATTCAATTGATGTGTTCAGGAATAATCCAATTTTATCAGTGCGTCCACGCCTAAGATTACGGGCAGCAGCACTTGGTTGATACCCCATTTCGAGAGCTGTTTGCATCACACGGTCTCGTGTTTTGACAGACACATCAGTATATCCATTCAACGCTTTGGAGACGGTTGATGTGGATATTTTTAATTTTGCAGCGATGTCTTGGATATTGATAGACATAATTACCTAGTTGACCGAAATCGTTTTCGTGATATTCTAAACAGTAGCACAAAATGAATGCGTATGCAAATTTTGATTGCCAATTGCGCTAGTATCTCTAAAAACCAGTTGAATATAGCAAACTCAGTTAGTAAGGTGGCAATTGAATATCATTAATTAATACGAAAATTGATCAATTATTTGACATAATCTGCATACGTATGCAAAATTAATTATCTATAAACTTAGGAGATTGCTGTGGAACATCCCAAACAAACTGCTGATAGCATGGCAAAGCGTGTGATGCGTTTTAATGATCTAAAAGATAAAGGCATTCCTATCATGTTTATTGATAGTATGCTACCGACTCATCAACGTATGAATTATGCGGTGATTGGCGATACTGCCAGCGAAAACCCTGATTTTGAAATTCAACGTGCCATTACCGATCCTCATAATTTCCAGATTGGCATGGGATGGGCACCGCCTCAAAATGGACATGCTTGGCATACTCATGATTACATCGAATCATTTTTTATCCTTAAAGGACCTTGGCGTTTTTATTGGGGTAATAGTGATGATCCTGATGAATCCGAAGGTTATTTTGACCTCGATGAATGGGATATGATTTCGCTACCACCTGGTATGTATCGTCGTTTTGAGTACATTGGTGATGAAATTGGT
>JBAUIA010000358.1:0-28105 GCA_049680565.1 Phototrophicaceae bacterium | reverse complement strand
AGCTACCACTGGTGTTGGAGGTATTGCCTGTACTGCCACCTGTTGACCCACTACCAGAAGTCGAGCCACTGCCCGTACCGCCACCTGTTGACCCACTGCCAGATGTCGAGCCACTGCCTGTACCGCCACCTGTTGACCCACTACCAGAGGTTGAACCGCCTGTTGAGCTACTGCCTGATGTTGACCCACTACCAGAGCTATCACCCGTCGAACTACTGCCAGAGCTTGAGCCGTTGCTACTTGAACCACCGCCCCCTGATCCGCCACCAGAACCGCCCGATCCACCAGAGCCACCGCCTGTTGGGTTACTTGAGCCACCTGCATTACCGCTAAAGCCACCACCAGCGCCACCACTCGGGAAGCCACTAGTCCCTGAATTGTTATTGGATAAACCAACATTCAAGCCAGCAGCGATTTCACCACTGACGGCATTACCAATCCCTTGACCAACGCCAATCGCGCCTGCGATATTGGTTGCATTGCCGAGTACACCAGCAGCAATGTCATCATAGGCATAGGCTTTACCATGTCCACCAGCGATCAATCCAACAGCAAAATCGGCTGCTGCTGCAATTGAACGATCTGTCGCATCGCCACCTGAAATCACAACCCCTGCTTCGATCAAACCACCGGGACGTGTTCCTCCATCCATAATATTCGCAATACCCGTTGCAACCCCAAAGAGCGAGGACATAAACACGAATACCCCTGCTGCAACCAAGAATGGTGATCCTGCTGCAACCAAGCCTAAAGCCCCTGCTGCACCAAAGAAGCCTGCTGCGAGTACAAGGAAGGTTTTAAAGAGACCTGCTGGACATAGACCTGATGGGTCAGTATAGGTAATCGGATTATTGAAGGCATAATGATATTGATTTTGCGATAACCAATCCGTTGTTGTTCCGTGATAAATATCTTCACTGATAAAGCGCCCTTGTTCTGGGGAATAGTGCCGAGCGCGTAAATAGAGTAAGCCATTGGTTTGGTCGAACCATTCATTGGCATAGCTAAAATCAGCTTGCATCTCACCATCGAACAATGGCATCCCATAGCTACTATAATCATAGCTTTCAAGCACTTGACCTGCTTCATCCGTATAGCCAATCACACTATAGAGGAAATCGGTCAGATAATAGCCTGTTTCGCCTGTCGCATCACGTTCTGCAACGTAACCAACAGCATAGGTATAATTCGTGAACCCTGCATCGGTTTGTGTAGCGAGCGTAATCGTATTGGGACGATTGAAATCTTGGATAAAATTAGTGCGTTCGCCATTCACAATCATCGCCACACGATCATCTAAGCCATTATAGAGATATTCTGTGGCATCATCAGGGGTCGTAATTGTAACGAGTCGGTTATTGGTATCATAGCCATACATCACCATGCCAGCAGTCGATATTTCGTCACTCAGGTTGCCGTTAGCATCGTAATTAAAGAGGGTTGCTAATCCATCAGGATTGGTTTGCTGTACCAACTGATTACGTTGATTGTAAATATAGCTGGTTAATCCATCAGGAGTTTCTAAGCGTGTACGATTACCTGCTGCATCATACGCAAAGCGTTCAAAATTACCTGTATCAGAAACCGATGTTAGCAATTGCCCTGCTGCGTCGTAGGTATAGTTAATCGTTTCATTGAGGATGTCTGTACCACTGACGATCTCTTGCTCAATGAATCCTGAAATACCAAAGGTATAATCGTATTGAATCAGGGTCTCATCACCGCGTGTATGGGTGATTTGCGTATTGAAACCATTTTCATCATAAGTATAGCTGGTGACAATTCCATTCGGTAAAGTGCGTGTTAGCGGTTTGCCATCAAAGCGATAGGTATAACTGGTTGTGCCTTCTTCATCAGTGACTGATGTCGGTAAGCCAACGCCATTATAAGTATAATCATAGCGTGAGCCATCAGGATAAACATACGCACTCGGCGAAAATGCACTTGTGCTGTAATCGTAACCCAAGGTATTGCCATTAGAATCTGTCACATTGATGGGACGCAAGTAATCATCTAATTCGATAGCCATCATACCCGATGAATCGCTCATCTGGATTAATTCGCCCATATAATCATACTGATTATTGACGGTGCTACCATCAGGGTAAACGATGTCTGTAATTGCACCATCGGTATTACGCGTATATTGTGTGCGTCCACCATCAGGCATAATCTGCGCCATAGATGCACTACCACAGCCATATTCAAATTGTGTAATTTCACCTGTTGAATGTTCTTCTGCGATTAAGTTACCGACAGCATCATAGACAAAGCGTGTCACATTGCCATTGGCATCAACCCGTTCGGTCAGTAAACCGCGTTCATCATACGTATAAGTTGTTGTTGCTCCTAGCGGATTTGTAACGGATGTCATGCGATCAAGGGCATCATAGGTATACGATGTTACAAAGCCTGAAACATCAGTCACACGCAATAAATTACCATTGGCATCATAATCATACGATTCAGTTGCACCATTAGGATAAGTTACACGGGTTTCTTGACCTGCATCATTGTATTCGCGTGCTATAACATTGCCGAGGGGATCAGTTTCTGTAATGACATTACCAGCAGCGTCATAGCCTAAGAGAAAACGATTGCCTTCTGCGTTAGTGAATGCTATCAGATCACCACGTTCGTTATATTCAAATGTCGTGGTATTGCCGTCTTCATCAGTTGCACTGGTAACATAGCCAGCAGCATTATAGGTATAGCGCTGTACCAAACCCGTAGGTAATGTAATCGAAGTGGGTGCATCGCTTATGCTATCGTAGGTATAAGCAACTGCATACACTCGATCAACATCAATTGTATCGACATTACCAGTGACCACAAATTCATCAAAATTTTCTGCTGGAATCACAATATGCTCAACGATATCACGCTTGCCAGCCGTGATTGTTTCATCAATAAGTTCATATACTGTGATTGTCGAGCGTATTGGACCGCGTGCTGCTTGGAATAAACCTTCTTCGGTATAGAACCAAGTTGTTTCATTATTGTTGCCATCGACAAAACGGGTCACATTACCATTTTCATCAAAATCATAATCAACCGTACATTGATTGGGCGCTTGCACCGTATCCAATTGATTATCTTGTGTGAAGGCATACGTTGTTGTCAGTGTTTCATCACCGACTTGTTCGCTCACAATAGTTCGTTTAGCAATCGGATCATAATCAAACCCGAGATTGGTCAAATCCGTTGCAACCGTCGTTACACTCATATCTTGATAAGTGATCGTTGCGATTTCTCCGCGTGGATTCGTCAACGATACCATCAAGCCATTATCATATGCAAAACGTGTGATACCCCCTGCAACATCGACAAGTTCTACTAAGTTGCCAGCATCATCGTAGCGGAGGTCAATTTGCCGACGGCTTTCTAAATCAACCACATTGTTGAGTAAGCCATCCGCATCATAGAAAAAATTAAGTTGTCCGCCAAAATCATTACTGATCGATTGCAAAATACCGTTAGCATCATAAACATAACTTAGTGCATCACGATCAAGATAATTATAGGCTGTAATCTGCCGATGATCGCTATTCTGAAAATAGAAATTTTCGCCATCAAGCGTGGTCATCACATAAGCACCATCAGCGAGTTGAGTGAGGGTTGTCGTTTCATCACCAAGCGAGACAAATGCCCCACCCTGCCGTAAGAAATCAATCCAACCACCCGTATCTTGATAGATACGAATATCGCCAGCAACATTTTCTTCATAATACAAATTATGATTCATCTGCCAACCAACACCATAACCTAAACGGGCGGTGCTGCTAAAACTATTGTAATTTAGGGTCAATTGAAGTGGCGTACCACCACCACGAACCGTCAGTTCATGACGGCTATAATATAAATTGCCTGTTAAGGAATTAACCTGCAAGCCATAAGGCGCATTCACAGGGAACGCCACAGGGACAATACGATCATCTTCTAACTGAGCGCGCACGAGTGGGATTTGTGCTAAAGGGACAAGAATAATTGCAAGCGTTGCAACAATCGCAATGAGCGGTTGTAAAAAGCGTTTTGACGAAAACATGAACCAGCCTTCTTAATAGCATCTCTGTTGATTAATAGAATTTATTACTACAAGTATAACGAGATTAAAAAATCTTGCATCGGATTGATTATTAAAACTTGGATAAGAAAATAGCTAACTGAGCATAAATTCTTGACAAATAAGAACTTTTGTTCTATTATAGAGTTATCGTCAAACATAAGAAATACACTATCAAGGAGATGTGACATGGGGAATTTTGTATTGGTTTATACAGGTGGTAACGGCATGGGGATGAGTGAAGCCGAACAACAAGCGATCATGGCAGACTGGGGGGCTTGGTATGGTCAATTGGGTGATTCATTAGTGGATGGTGGATCAGCATTCGGCGCAGCAAAATCTGTGAGTGATACAGGTGTGAGCGATGCTGCGATTGCCAACGTCACAGGCTATACCATCATTTCTGCTGACTCATTAGATGATGCGGTTGCCAAAGTAGAAAGCCATCCGCACATTAAACATGGCGGACAAGTTACGGTCTACCAACCTCTTGATATGTAATCTGATATAACAATCGCTTTTAAAAAAGACCTTGATACCATATCAGGGTCTATTTTTTAAATGATAGCTAATCAAGCGCCATAATTTCATCAGCAACACGGATACCACTTTCAATTGCACCATGTACAGTCGCAAAACTTTCCTCATGGGTCGCTTCACCCGCAAAAAATAGAACATTAGAGACAGAAGCAGCAAGAACTTGATTTTGACCCATTGCACCGACGGGAATATAGGAATAACCCATCAAAGAAAAAGGGTCACTCCCCCACCCCATAAAGCGACCTTCAACCAGTTTATCTTGTAGATTACGGATACCAAACATCGTTTCAAGGTCTCGCAAGCCCGCTTGAATAGCATCCGCTTGAGACATCGCTTCAAATTGTTTTGCAGAATCACCACCAATGAGTGCTGTCAGGATAGGCAACTCATCTTTACCGCGTTCGATGCCGGGTCGCCACCAAATCTGAGTCGGGAGTGATGTATCCACACCGCCGAAATCATCATCCCAAAATGCTTCATCAAATTTCAAAATAAGTTTATCAACATGCCCTGCGCCCAATTTTTGGATGGCGGTCTGTTTGTTTGTTGGTAATGGTGGGTTAAACCGTACCTGATTTGATTTGAGTACACCTAATGGTAATGTAATGACAACGCGATCTGCTACAAATTCTTGACCATTCTGTGTTGTAATGGTGACACCTTGATTACTCCAATTAATATCTGTAACAGGCGAGTTCAAACGCACATCAAGCAATTCAGCTATGGCAGTCATCAAAGCAGAGTAACCATTTTCTACATGATAATCGCCTTCGCCATCGTCTTCACCATCATTGATAATGAGGCTATGAACACTAATATCATCAATATTGCCTGCATATTCATTAGCGATCTTATTAATCAACAATTGACGGACTTCAGGTGTCTCAAGTTCTGGATAATCTTCGGCTAAATAATCCAATAAAGACGCAACGCTGACATCTTGTCCTGTATCTTCGACCCCTGCTTCAACCAATTCCATCAAAAAACCTTCTAACCCACCTTCAATATCGTATTCTTCATCAACTTCTTCTTCTGTCCACAATTCATTTTCAAAGTAGACATACCAATCAGTTTCCGACTCATCATCAATCGAATTTTGATCGACATATGCTAATAAGTCCCAAGTTTTGACATTATCACCATGAATGAATTCCGCACCGAGTTCAACTGGATAAGGTGCAAGATCATAGCTTGACCATGCTCTACCCCCAACACGATTGCGTGCTTCTAAGACCGTTACATCATAGCCTGCATCCATTAGCCAATAGGCAGCGACTAAGCCTGATGCACCTGCACCAATAACGACAATTTTCTTATCTTGTGCGCGTACTGTGTGCTGTGCAAAAGGTAAGCTAATACCCAATGTGCCGAGCATTTTTAACATCGTGCGCCGTGTGATTCCTTTAGCCATTACGCGTACCTTTCGATGAGTAGACATGATTAACCTCATCATATATCTAAAGTAAGGTGTGGTTGTAATTAATTGTTATCGAATTTAATATCTCTCGTTTACGAAAAAATGTTACTTTGTTCGCATCTATGGCGATTCTGTTCGACAATATGGTAATATCTCAAAAAAACACTCAATAAGGTTATTTATTTATGGAACACGTAATTGAAGAAGGATCGTTGTTGTGGCAACCCTCCGATAATATAATTAAAAATGCAAATATTACACACTTTATCAACTGGTTAGCGGAACATCATCAGCTTGAACTAGCGGATTACGATGCCTTATGGCAATGGTCAGTCGATCATATCGCTGATTTTTGGTCGGCATTAGCTGAGTATACTCATATTAAATTCACCTCCCCTGCTACGACCATCCTCACAGATGACACCATGCCCAACGCACGATGGTTTGTCGGCGCAACACTCAACTACACTGAGAATATTTTTGAGCAGTATACTGATGATCGTCCGATGATGATTTACAAAGCCGAAGACGCGCCCTTACAAACGATAAGTTGGGCAGATGTGTATCAGCAAACCAATCAACTAGCATCAGCATTACGTGCAATGGGGGTCAAAAAAGGGGATCGTGTTGTTAACTTTATGCCCAATCGCCCTGAAACAATTATTGCGCTACTAGCGACTGCAAGTATCGGTGCAATATGGTCTAGTTGCTCACCCGATTTTGGCGCACAAAGTGTCTTAGATCGCTTTAGTCAAATTGAACCCAAGGTTTTATTCGCAGTCGATGGTTACACTTATAATGGACGTGCCTTTGATCGTCGTTCGGTTGTTGCCGATTTACAATCAAATTTACCCTCTTTAGCGCATACCATTTTAGTCCCTCATATCACAGAAACGATAGATGGTTTAAGCAATACCATCCTCTGGGAGGATGCCCTCGCTAGCACGACTCCACCAGAAAAAATGCCATACGAGGCTGTCCCGTTTGAACATCCGCTCTGGGTACTCTATTCATCAGGCACAACAGGCTTACCCAAACCGATTGTGCATGGACAGGGTGGCATTGTGCTAGAGCATACGAAAGCGACCATTTTTCATAATGACCTCAAAGCAAGTGATCGCTTTTTCTGGTATACCAGCACTGGCTGGATGATGTGGAATTATCTTGTAGGAGCGTTGTTCTCTGGGGCAACGATTTTGCTCTATGATGGTAGTCCTGCGTATCCAACACTCAATAGCTTATTTGACTTCGCACAAGAAACGAATATGACCTATTTCGGCACATCGGCAGCATTTGTTAGTGCCTGTATGAATGACAACTTAAATCCGAATCAAACCCATGATCTCAGCCATATTCGGGCGGTTGGCTCAACAGGCTCACCCTTAACACCCAATGGCTTCGGTTGGATATATGATGCAATCAATGCTGATTTAGCGTTGGAATCACTCAGTGGAGGCACAGACCTCTGCACGGCATTCATCGGTGGCGCACGTACCAAGCCGATTTACGCAGGGGAACTGCAAGGCGCATCATTGGGCGCGAGTGTACAATCATTCGATGAAGCAGGTCTACCGATACAAGATGAAGTTGGCGAACTGGTCATTACACAGCCGATGCCATCCATGCCGATTTATTTCTGGAATGATGCTGATAAAGAGCGCTATACAGACGCATATTTCGAGATGTATGAAGGTATTTGGCGACATGGCGATTGGATCAAAATCAATGATCGTGGTGGCTGCATTATCTATGGACGCTCCGATTCGACGATTAATCGGCATGGTATCCGTATGGGAACGAGTGAAATCTACCAAGCAGTTGAAGCCTTGCCCAATATTGTTGATAGCCTCATCATTGACCTTGAGTTACTCGGGCGTGAGTCCTATATGCCCCTGTTTATCGTGTTACGAGATGGCGCAACGCTAGATGATACACTCAAGGCAGCTATTAAGAAAACATTGCGTGTAAATGTCTCGCCCCGTCATATCCCAAACGAAATTTTTGAGATTGATGCTGTACCGTATACACTCAGTGGCAAGAAAATGGAAGTTCCTATTCGTAAAATCTTATTAGGGCATGATCTAAACAAAGCAGTCAATCGCGGTGCAATGCGGAATCCCGATAGCTTGGATTATTTCATCACATTTGCCCAACAAATCAATCAAACAGATAGCGAATAGTCAACGATGGTTATATCATTGCAATTAAAGCTGTGCTTAACTCTAAGCAACATCTAAATATAAGATATGGATATTAAACTTATGGATATTTCCTCAAAATTAGCAAAACGCACGGATCGTATGCAAGCCAGTGCTATCCGTGAAATTTTAAAAGTTGTTGCCCAAGATGGCATGATCTCACTTGCAGGCGGTATCCCTGCCCCCGAGAGCTTCCCAATTGATATTATTCGGCAACTGACCAATGATGTTCTCGATGAATTTGGCGCGGCAGCTTTACAATATGATAAGACCGAAGGCTTTGAACCCCTGCGTGAAGTGCTTATACCTCATTTAGAAGAACACGGTGTACGCAATATCAATATGGATACACTGACAATCTTTTCAGGTTCACAAGGCGTGCTTGATCTCGTTGCCAAGATACTGATTACACCGGGCGATAAAATTGCGATTGAAGCCCCCTCATACTTAGGCGCAATTTCAGCCTTCAATGCCTATGAACCTGATTATGTTTCGGTGGCAACAGATGATGATGGCATTATCCCCGAAGCACTCGAAGCGGTTCTCAAAGAACATACCATTAAGATGCTCTACCTTGTGCCAACCTTCCAAAATCCTACAGGACGTACTCTTTCGCTAGAGCGTCGTAAGCGGGTCGCTGAACTCATCCAAGAATATGATGTACTCCTTTTAGAAGATGATCCTTATAGCGCTTTACGCTATAGTGGCACTGCCCTACCGCCGATTCAGCAATTCGCCCCTGAGCATGTGGTGTATAGTAGCACCTTCTCAAAGATACTCGCGCCCGGTCTACGGATTGGGTATTGTGTTGCACCGAAAGCATTAGCACGTTGGTTGGTCATTGCGAAACAAGGCACAGATTTACATACACAGAGCTTTGGTCAAGCGATTGCTGCTCTCTATCTATCAGGCGGATACCTGAAAGCGCATTTACCCAAGATCATTGACATCTATCGTCCACGCCGTGACGCAATGCTGAGTACGCTAGCAGCAACCATGCCTGATGGCTTTCAATGGACTAAGCCAGAGGGTGGTATGTTCTTATGGTTAGAAGCACCACCTGCTGTGGATGTTGATGCGCTGTATCATGCCTGTGTGGCGCGTGGTGTCGCGTTCGTACCGGGAAAGTACTTCTTCTTTGATGAAGACCTTGGACGCTCGACTATTCGCTTTAACTTCACGATGGTATCACCATCTGTAATTGAACGTGCAGTAGAAACCGTTGCTAATACGATTGCTGATTTAGAGAAAGTATAAGCAGTCTCCTATAGGGACTGTCTGCTGTAAAAAACTGTCGATAAGGATCTATTTAATTACTGTGATTATTTTCGGGAGCGCACGAGGCGTTCCCCTACAAAGAACTAGATAGGCATTAATAATTTTTGTAGCCTTGTCATAGAAATACAAACGATGCAAAGGAGGATTTACACAATGTCAGAGGTCATCATTACGACAATTAAGCCTGAATATGCTATTGAACTAGAAGCGCTCCAGCGACTATGCTTACCCACACTCGATGAAGATGAACTCTTATTGAGAGAACACTTCCTCAAACATTGTGAGTTATTCCCTGAAGGGAACTTCGTTGCTATGATTGATGATGTCATCGTTGGCTTGGGATCAGGCTTCTTAACTGACTTTGATTTCGATAATCCCGGTCATACCTACATGGGCATCATCGCAGGGGGATACTATACCAATCATGATCCTAATGGAGATTGGTATTATGGAGGGGATATTAGTGTGCATCCTGCATATCGCCGACGAGGTATTGGTGGCAAGCTCTACGATGCCCGTCAGGGCATCGTTAAGCATCTCAATAAGCGTGGGATTGTCGCAGGTGGGTTAATCCCGACTTATGCCGAATACAAAGACGAGATGACACCCCAAGAATATGTCGAGCATGTGATTCAAGGCAAAATTTACGGCAAAACCCTCACCTTCCAATTAAACAACGGCTTTGAAGTACGCGGTTTAATCGAAGATTATATCGTGGATGAAGCCAGTGATAATTGGTCAACCCTCATTGTATGGGATAATCCTGATTACACAGAACCTGAATAGATAGTATTACAACAATCGGACACCTTATTGGGTGTCGTCCAGTCACTACTATTAAGCCATAACGGATGTTGATTGGTTCATCGTATTTTTTTGTTTAGCCGTTTGTGGTTGAATCCACACTTCCGCCGATAGCACAATAATCAGCATCCACATCAAATCAGCTAATAACAAATGGACGATTTGCATCCAAATAGGCGCGAGTAGTAGCACATTGATGAACCCGCCAACCACTTGTAAGGTAATCACTGCAAATAATAGATTGACAAAGCGTGTAATCTGCCGATTTTTCCCGAGTGAATCATCCCCTAAGATTTGATACCCTGTGTAAAATAAGAAAGCACTCACAACAATTGCAAAAATCGGATGCCAAATGCGTAGTTGAATCAGGAAATTGGCTGTCGGGTCTAAGTCTTGTCGGATGCCTTCAATCAAACTTTCGACAGGGAATAAGGTATCCCCTAAAGCAGTTACCGCACCAATCGCACTCAATAAAATGAAGCCAATGATACCGATGAGCATCAAGCGTCCTTGCCGACTGAATCCTTCAAAGTGCATGGCACGATGTTGATGGGTAGCGCCCCACGCGGTTAACGTTGAAAAACCTAGTAAAATGAGGGTGTTGACCAGATGCAAACCGATGACCACCGCACGCGCAACTGAGGCATTATCAGCAACCAATTCAAAGCGCACAAGTGCTGCACCTAATGCACCTTCAATGAGAATAAAAACAAAGGTCATAATTGCCATACGACGGATAAAAGTCTGATTGTATGCAAAAACAGCACGGAATGCCCATATCAACAAAATAATAACAAGCACACCTGCAAAAGCACTTGTCAAGCGATGGCTCAATTCTATCAGCGTTTCAATTTGTTCAGGACGATGGAGAATTTCACCGTTACAAGCAGGCCAATGATTGCCACATCCTGCACCAGAGCCTGTCGCACGGACAACAGCGCCCCACAGAATTACTAATATCGTATATGCTGATACAAACCAAGCATATTTTGCAAAGCGACTCATAAGATCACCTACTATTACCAACAGTTAGGCATGTATTGTCGCACCAGCTTGAAGGCTTTTCAATAGAAATCGGCTAAAGGCGTTTAATCACTTGCAAAAGTCTCAGAGGATATAATCGTTAAACGACTCACGCTTGTGATAAATCGGGGAAAATAGCTTCGATGGCTTGTAGAAGCGCCCGTTTACGAATTGGTTTCGTTAAATAGCCATTGCAACCTGCATCTTCAAAACTAGCGCGTGAATAAATATCGGCAGTGAGCGCAATGATTGGAATGTTAGCAATGTTGGCATCAGCCCGAATTTGGCGTGTCGCTTCGGGACCCGGTAAACCGGGCATATGGAAATCCATTAGGATTAAATCTGGATGACTCGCTTGTGCCTGCTCTACCCCGCTTTGCCCATCAACGGCTTCTTCAAGATCAACATCATAAGGTGCGCGTTCCAAAATGCGTTTTACAATATCACGATTAGTCTCATCATCATCAATATAAAGTACCCGTAGCATATTTCGATATCCTATTATCTTTGTCTAATGATGATACCATTATGTCTTCAAAAATTTAGTTAATGCGTCTGACGGTGTTCAAAACTTATAAAAATTTATATGAAGTAACATTATTTGAATAGCGTCAGACGCAACCCAGCATGATTCACATGAGCAACCATAGCTATACCCCTTCACCAAGTTTGCCCAAGTAAACAATGAAAATGCTGTAACGTGTTCTTTTTAATGACTATACGAAATATGCATAATTAACTGTACCGTATGATGACTTATGCATGCTCTGGAAAAAGTGCCAAGATACTTGTTTCATCTGCCGAAGCAATGCCACGTTCCGTAATCAAGCCTGTCACGAGGCGTGAGGGTGTAACATCAAATCCATAATTAATTGCTGGGCTATCTGGTGGTGTTAACAAGACACGCCGTATCACATTATCGTTAATATCTAAGCCTTGGATCATCTTAACTTCATCTGATCCGCGTTCTTCAATTGGAATTTCACGCAAGCCATCACGCTTATCCCAATCAAAGGTAGAAGATGGTAATGCTACATAAAACGGCACATGATTATCTTTTGCTGCCAATGCCTTCAAATATGTACCAATTTTATTGGCAACATCACCCGTGCGCGTTACACGATCTGTCCCTGTGATGACCATATCGACTTGTCCGTGTTGCATTAAATGACCCCCAACATTATCAGCAATCACTGTATGCGGAACACCATGCTGACCCAGTTCCCATGCAGTCAAGCGTGCGCCTTGATTTCGTGGACGGGTTTCATCGACCCATACATGAACGTCGATGCCTAAGTCATGCGCGGCATAAATCGGTGCAGTTGCCGAGCCATAATCCACAAAAGCCAACCAACCTGCATTACAATGCGTCAAAATATGCACTGTTTCGCCAGATTTAGTTGCACTCATTTGCTCAATTAATTGCAAGCCATGTACGCCAATTTGTTGGCAAGCAGCAGCATCTTCATCCGCAATCGCTTGTGCCGTTGCCAAAGCAACCGTAATCCGTTCATCAGGATGTTCACAATTGGTGACTGCACGCAATTGCCGCATTACCGCCCATTCCAGATTAACAGCCGTTGGGCGTGTGCGCTTGAGTTGTTCTGCTACAATACTCATGACATCAACAAAATCAGCAGAATCAGCATAGTTCAATACCGCTAAATACATCCCAAAACCAGCAGCAGCGCCGATCAAGCCTGCACCCCGTAAGTGCATTTCCTGAATAGCTGCTGCCATTTCATCAACCGTCTGAATCGATTCAATCACAAATTCATGCGGTAAATACCGTTGGTCAATAATTTGAACCGTTTCGGCATCTTCTAGCCAAATTGTACGATAATGCTGTCCATTAACCTTCATAATCATCCCTCATCATTACGTTTTAATGCCTACAATTTGGCATAGTGTATCAAGATTTATGCAGCAAACGATAGAAAATAGTTAGAAACACAATTTCAGCCTTTATTTTGTTATCAACTATGCTATGCTAGTAAAGCAATGTGGTTAATAGAGATAATTTGATCTCGCCACATCGATGCAGTGGTTAGGCATCTAAGACCCTCAAGAGGAAAATAGCAGTTGACAAATCTACACCCCATTTTTGTGCGGAATAGTGTTGTTGCTCAGAAATGTACTCTTGCAGAAGCCCGCTTTGCGGTGTCGTTAGGTTAAGGCAAGACCATACATTCTATACAGGAGTAATAACATGGCTCGTACACAAGGTACAGTAAAATGGTTTAATGGCGACAAAGGTTTCGGATTCATCTCACAAGAAGATGGCGACGATCTCTTCGTTCATTATTCAGAAATTCAATCAACAGGCTACCGTACACTCGATGAGGGTGCAACAGTAGAATTCGAAATTACGCAAGGTCGTAAAGGTCTTCAAGCTAGCGCTGTCACCATCGTCAGCAACTAATTTGAACAAGCGTTAAATCTTCTGGGCGAGTTCTCAAAAACTCGCCTTTTTCTATTTTTGGGCAAGACCACCACAGCACTACATCACAACCCATTCCTCAAAAATTGATACCCTACCTGTTACAACAATCAAGAAATGAACCCTTATGATCGACCACGATTATCACATTACTGTCCGTGAAATCACATCTGAAAAATCTCAACATACATTTGTTGCAAAATTGAGTTCCATTTATATTATTATGGCTGGTAAACGCATCAAATCACCCTACCCTATCAGTGAATTTACAGCACTGACACAAATTGATGCCATGCTTAAAGCGAATCGGGCAGCACAAAAACGATTAGCAACATTAACATCCATCGCCTTATAAATTCGGCATCCGACGTAAGAGCGTTAACAGCGCAATCTCGCCTTCAATACGCGCTAACATCGCTCCCAAACAATGATGAATTCCATAACTAAACGCAATATGATCATTTTCTTGTCGCAGAATATCAAAATGATTCGGATTCGGAAATATAAGCGGATCACGGTTTGCTGCAAATAACACAGCGTGAACACAATCACCCTGCTGGATCACTTTATCACGCATGGTCACTGCCTCGTATGCCCAACTCGTCAATGTCATATGAGATGGTCCACTAAAGCGCAATAATTCCTCGATACTTGATTTTACAATGCTGTCATCATGGATATGCTGCTGCAAATACGCCATTTGCTCAGGAAAATCAAACAGCGTTACGATGCTATTGCTAATGAAATTAACCATGGTTTCAAAGCCCGCCGTAATCAGCAAAAATATCATCGCGTGGAGTTCAGCACGGTTCAGACGCTCGCCTGCATATTCTGCAAAAATCAGCGCTGTCAAAATATCATCGGTCTTATGCACCCTTTGCTGACGCGCATCTATCTCTTTATCCAAATAAGCAGAAAATGCCACGATAGCATCACGCACCACAACTTCTTCACTATCAAGCATCGCTTGTGTCCACATGAACAACTGTTCAAAATCACTTGTCGGAATCCCAAGCATGGCTGCAATCGTCAGCAAAGGTAACTGCGCGATATATGAGTCTGTTAAATCAAATTCTGCGCCATCAGAAACATTCGCATCAATCACATCAAATAGCCCATCAGCAATATGTTGGAGGATAGGACGTAATTGGGCAATTTTTTGTGGTGAAAAAGCAACCAAGACCAACGCCTTGAGCCGTGCATGAGTCGGATCATCCAATGTCAGCATATTTTGATTCATAAGCGTTTCAGAGTGACTGATTGCCCATTTTTCTGTAATATGAATAGGTAATTTTTGACGGAATTGCTTACCAAAGCGTTTATCCCGCAGGAAAGCAACACAATCATCATAGCGTGTCAAAAACCAATGGGTCTGCCCTGTTTCTGGATTAATCGCTGCATGGATAGGATCAGTCTCACGCATGAGATCATATAATTGCGGATTACGATGGGATTGTGGGTCAAACAAGTTATAGGGATTATGTACATCAGCAACCATAGCGCATCTCTCTAAGATCAATCAACAATGAATTATTGTGATACTGTGCTACGGTAGTTCTGAAAATGAGGATTATTAAGTTATCATACCATCATTATACTGATGAATAAACAAGCTACTATAGTCGCTCTAGCAAAGGTTCATTCTCAGTAATCACTTATATATTTTTTACACCCTCGTAACATAAACGGACTACAGTCTACATAGAAACCTTTGTTAATAGTAAAAACTGGAGTCTTAAATGTCAGAGAATATGCAAATTTCACGCCGTAACTTGCTTAAAATGATTGGTGCAGGCGCAGCAAGTGTTGGATTTTTAAGTTTAGCCCCCCAAGCATCTGCCCAAATTAGCCCAAGCACCGATGGGGTCGTAGCTTATTTTCGCTTCAAAATTGGTGAATTTGATGCCATCATCGTGAGTGATAACGCCCTTGCTTTCCCTGCTGGCAATTTCAATGTACAAGGTGATGCAGAAGAAGCAGCAGCATTTTTCAGTGCGCGTCGTTTAGTCAATGCCGATGGTAATGTGCAAGTCTCCATCAACAACCTGATCGTTAATAATGGCGAACAAACGATTTTATTTGATACAGGCACAGGCAATCGACTGGTTGCCACGCTGGATGCTTTAGGTATCGGCGTAGAGGGTATTGATGCGGTTATTTTATCGCATTCCCATTTCGACCATGTCAACGCCCTTAGCTTCGATGGTAATTTAACCTTCCCAAATGCAACCATCTATTTCCCAGAACCCGAAAATACATTTATCAATGAAGGTCCTGCAGAAGTTGTTGGCACAGCCATCGAAAAACTTGCGCCTGCTTTTGAAGCCGATATTGTCTCGTTCTACAATGATGGTGATGAAATTGTAGCAGGTGTGAGCGCGATTGCAGCACATGGTCATACCCCCGGTCATATGGCATTCTTAGTCCAAAGTGGGGATAATCAACTGATCCATTTTAATGATTCAGTCGTCAATGCAGCAGCAACTCCTGCCAATCCAGATTGGGTATTCGGCTTTGATTTTGACCCTGAAATGGCAATCGAAACACGCCGTGCTATTTTAAACCGTGCCGTAGAAAGTGGCGCACAAGTTTTAGGCTATCACTTTAGCTTCCCCGGACTCGGTTATATCCTTGCTGATGGGGATAATTTCTCATTCATGCCGTCCGCATTCTAAGCAAAAAAATGGGTGTACACACTGATGTACACCCATCTCCATTATTCTAGTTGATAATATGGACGCTGCTTATGGTGCAATCCCATAAAAGCGTGCCGTATAATTATCATCTACAGCAACCATATAGCGTCCATCAGGGCTAAAATCAATATCGAGGACGGCTGTATCATGCGCCGAGAAACTTCTCACGACAGTATACGTTACTAATTCAATCAGATGGATATTGCCATCAGGATCACCGACTGCTAGCAATGAGCCATCAGGACTAAATTCTAAGGCAGTTGTATCAAAAGTGACTTCGATAGAAACAGGTACTTGCGACAAATCATTGACAAAATATAACCAAATTGCAGGATTTGCAGTGCTTGCATCTGCTATAGCAACAAATTGCCCATCGGCTGACCATGCCGAAATACCTAACAAATTACCTTCAATTTCACTCAATGGAATCAATGAATCAACATTAAGCGCTGAAATGATCGTTGTCGTTGCAAGCAAGGGCTGTGGAATCGGTTCAACATAATACAGACCATCTTGCCCCTGTAAAACCCAACCATCAATCCCATCGTAATTTACACCCCACCAGTAATAACCATCCGCACCACATTCAGGCGCAGTTGTCACCACAAATTGTGCAGATGCTGGAATTGTTCCAATATCAGTCGCATCTAAACTTGGCAAATCACGGATATTGCTACCGAGTACAGGGGTTGTGCGAGCAAGCTCACCCACTGCTAAACGAGGCGCTAAAGCATCTTCACAGAGTGCATTATTTGTCACAGGTACAACAGCCGTTGTGACGACTTGTGGTTGGGGTGTCACAACAAAATTTGCTTCTTGTGTGCCACAAAGGATGACGTATTCTCCGCCTGTTGTCACACGATAATCGTACACAATGCCTTGATACCCTACAAATACTTGAAAACCAACCGCTTCGAGTGGTGCGTAGGTTTGTTGCGGTATCGGGCAACCAAGCGCGGTTGATGTGAAATTGACCGGTTGCCATGACACGCTATCCAATGTGGTCGGGTCAATCGGTGTATTAAGGGCTGCAGCCAATGTTTGAACCACAAAATCAACTTCTGCTGGGGTATCATTTTGTGCAAGTGTTGGTAATGTGAGCATCATCATACAAATGATGGCGATTGCAACAATAAATTTACGCATATAAACTCCCTTGATAAATTAGTTAGATAGATAGATACCCGTCACTATAGCTTTATCATCTAAAATGTGAGGCGCTCATCTATATGAATAGCATCGGACAAATTATCTGATGCTCATCTGGTATTAATCCAAAATTTCGATCTTAGACTTGTGTCATTTTGCGTTACAATAGACCGATGTTATTTCAACTCACTTTTTAGGTAATTATCCATGAACCATGAGACATTCCTTGCTGAACAAGCACGCTTAACAATTGTCCGTCTGCTACCGCGCTGTGAAGACATCCTCAAGCAAGTTGATGATGCCGATATTTTCAGACTGCGCGTTGAACAAGAATTCCCTCGATTATTCGGTTTGCTATACCATTTGTATGGTAAGCAGTATGATTTTTTCTATCATTTGGAACAAATACTCATCCAAGCAGCCGAAATGTTTGCGCGTCGCCCGCTCGAACTCCGCATTCTTGATCGTGAGCGCGAAGCCAATCCGACATGGTTTCAATCGGAAACAATGCTTGGTGCAGTGTGCTATGTCGATTTATTTGCAGGTGAATTAAGCAAAATGCACGCTAAAATCCCTTATTTTAAGGAATTAGGCGTGACTTACTTACACTTGATGCCTCTGTTTAATGTGCCAGAAACCAATAATGACGGGGGATATGCCATTAGCGATTATCGCACCGTTCGCCCTGATATTGGCACAATGCAGCAATTAGCAGGTTTAGCAGCAGAATTGCGCCGTGAAGGGATTAGCCTCGCGCTCGATTTTGTGTTCAATCATACATCTGATGAGCATGAATGGGCTTTAAAAGCTCGTGCAGGGGATAGCCACTATCAAGATTATTATTACGCCTTTCCTGATCGCAACTTACCTGACCTTTACGAGCGAACACTCCGTGAAATCTTCCCTGAACAAGCACCCGGTAACTTCACTTATCAACCCGAAATTGATAAATGGGTGTGGACATCATTCTATAGTTTTCAGTGGGATTTAAACTACAAAAATCCAGAAGTCTTTAACGCAATGGCGGGTGAAATGCTGTTTCTTGCTAATCAAGGGGTGGAGGTACTGCGTTTTGATGCCCTCGCCTTCATCTGGAAGGAGATCGGCACAAGCTGTGAAAGCCTCCCAGAAGCACATATGGTGATTCAAGCCTACAATGCGCTAGTCAAAATCGTCGCGCCAGCAATGACATTCAAATCAGAAGCAATTGTGCATCCTGATGATGTCGCCAGTTATATTTCATGGGAAGAATGTCCCCTATCATACAATCCAACCTTGATGGCATTGCTTTGGGATGCCCTTGCAACCCGTCAGGTTAATTTATTACAAACATCAATGGCAAAGCGCTTTGCCATCCCTGAATCGTGCGCGTGGGTTAATTATGTGCGTGTCCACGATGACATTGGTTGGACATTTGCTGATGAAGAAGCTGCCGAGATTGGTATCAATGGCTACGATCATCGCCGTTTTTTGAATAGCTTCTACGTTGGGACATTTGATGGGACATTCGCTACAGGTGAACCTTTTGGCTATAACGAAAAAACAGGCGATATGCGGATTTCTGGCACAGCAGCCTCGCTTGCAGGCTTAGAAAAAGGCATCACACAAAATAATGATCTCTTGATTGAAATGGCACTCAAACGCATTTTGTTGATTCATAGTGTGATCCTCAGCGCAGGCGGTATTCCGCTCATTTATATGGGTGACGAAATTGCACAACTCAATGATTATCAATGGCGTAACGACCCTGAAAAGAAAGACGATAGTCGCTGGACACATCGTCAAGCGCATGATTGGGTAGCAGCAGAAAATCGAACCGATCCAAGCACGATTCAGGGGCAACTCTACCAAGGTTTACAAGCCTTAATTATGCAACGCAAACAAACACCTGCTCTTGGTAGTGGTATGAGTACCTTCTTCTCCACACAAAATGAGCATGTTCTTGGCTATATTCGCAGCAAATCTGTGTTGATCTTAGCCAATTTTTCAGAAAGCGAGCAAAAGGTTTCACGCGCTACACTCAGTGCATATGCGGATTTAAGCACCGTGTTCGATTTACGCACTCAGCAAGCCATCACACTTGAGCGTGATATTATGCTTGCGCCATACGAATTTGTTTGGTGGCAATATAGCGATCATAAGGAATAAGTCGTAGGCAGCCCACTATAAAATAGGGAGGGGTTGTCACCTTCCCTATATAGAATTCCCTCGAATTCTGTTGCAATTCATATAATAATCAGCATCGCACTTAATCAAGACTTGCTATGTTGCGTCAATAATTCTATTCATAATTTATCGTTATCAAAGGTATGGGAATGCTGACAGTTTTAGGACTCGTGTTAGGCTTAGTTGGTTTATTTTTCGGGGGTAATTGGCTCGTTAAAGGCGCATCGTTGTTAGCGCGTTCAATAGGCATATCCCCTCTTGTTGTTGGTTTGACAGTGGTTGCACTCGGTACATCCACACCAGAATTATTAGTCAGTGTCAGTGCTGCGTTGCAAGGTTCACCTGATATTGCGATTGGTAATGTGTTGGGGTCTAGCATCGCCAATATCGGACTCATCCTCGGTATTAGCGGTTTGATTTATCCGATCAGTGTTAGTGTTCCTTTAGTTAAACGCCAAATTCCTATCATGATTATCGTATCATTGGCTGTTGTTGCGATGTTTCAAGATCAGCAAGTGAGCCGAATAGATGGTACTCTGCTCATTATAGGTTTGCTTGCATTTATCAGTTACACCATTTATGGATCGTTACGGGATGACAAAGCGTATGATACACAATCTAAAACCTCATTAGATGTGAATCGCTTAAAAGAAGGTGGTCGCTTAGTTTTAGGCATTATCGTTTTGATGATCGGGTCGCAACTAACCGTCACAAATGCGACAGAACTTGCGCGTAATTTTGGCATTAGTGAACTTGTTATTGGTGTAACATTGATCGCAGTCGGCACATCACTCCCTGAGCTTATCACGTCCGTTATTGCTGCTATGCGCCAAGAAAGCGATATTGCGATTGGTAATGTTGTGGGGTCAAACATTTTTAATTTACTGGGTATTTTGGGCGTTACGGCACTGGTTGAACCTATTAATGTATCGCGCCAAGTTTTGACAGTTGATGCAGTCGTTATGGTTGGGTTTACATTGCTGGTATTACCATTTGTCTTAGATCGTAAATTAAATCGCCCTGAAGCTGCATTTTTCTTGATCGCTTACGCTGCATTCACATATTATGCAGTCACAGCAGGTTAATCAGCCTTAATTTTGAATACGGCAGATGTAGCAAATTCAGCTAACAAGTGGATAATTGTAAGGACGCATCAAGCGTATGCGTCCGACTTGTACAACGGAGGAATAAACTGTTCCCTCCCTATAAACAACTGACACAATAGTTTTGTCACGTTTGAGGTAGCTTACAGCTATTATTCGTTCTCCGTACTTAAATTCTTTACAAACATTATTTCTAGTGCTTCATCAGGAAGTAGTAACGCACCGCTATCTTTGTATCCTAGTTTTCGATAAAAATGTTGAGCAGGTTCATTCGATAAGGTGCTAGTCATCACCATTGAGTAGTTCTCATGGCGCATGGTATCTTCCCATGCTATGACCAATTGCTTGCCATAGCCTTGATTACGATATGTCGCTTCAATATGCAACATATTCATCATGGGTGTATTATCCCAGAAGTAGCCCCAGCGTAACCAACCAAATGGCTTTTCATCATCAGAGATTATCATATATTCGCCTGCACTAAATTTGCGCTCAAACATCCTCTGGCTAATATGACGATAAAGATCACTGAGATAAGATTTATCAGCGAGTATTGCAATTCTGGTAGTAATCATAGATTTTTCTTTGTGTCGTTAACCAGTTGAGTTGCGTATTCGCTCAAAATCATGCTATCCGTCTTGACAGTTACAAAGCGGAAGCCACGCTTGACCATCTGTGCAGCATATTCAGCAGATGCTGTGAAGATGCCTGCAATCAGATTATTTTTTTCACACGCTGCTAGGATCGTATCCAATGCTTGATCGACTTGTAAATCGTCACTATCAAAACCAACGTTGCCTGTTAAGCTGAGACGCAAATCACCTGTACCAACAAAAATCATATCTAAACCATCAACACTCGCAATTGCTTCCACATTATCGAGTGCTTCTGCTGTTTCAATCATCGCAATCGTTAAAATTTCATCATTGGCATGGTCCGCATAATCAGCGCCCATCACCAAACGCGCCCGTGTCGGACCCAAGCTACGATACCCTTGTGGCGGATAGCGACATGCACCAACGAATGCTTCACATTCTTCGCGTGTATTCACCATCGGGCAAATGATGCCATAAGCCCCTGCATCTAATAAGCGCATGACCTCACCCGGCGTATTCCAATTCACACGCGCCAGTGGCACAGTATCTGTTGTGCTGATCGCTTGCAATAATTGAATAGCACTTTCCATGCTGTGCATACCGTGTTGCATATCAACAATAATACTATCCCACCCTGCATGTGCCATCACTTCGGCTGACCACATATTAGGGATATGTAACCAGCCATTAATGACAACACCCCCATCTGCCCAAATTTTGCGTAAAGGGTTTGCTTTCATTGTGTTTTCTCTTTCCAGATACCATCATTAGATAGCCAATTAGGCAAAGTTTTAGATGTACTATCACAAACAGAAATGATCCGAAATAAGACAGATCATCAAACGTGAATTAATAAGGGCGAATAGTGTTCATTCACCCTCGATATGATGGTAGAATCCTCACATTTTACGATTTTCAACCCATGTATCAATGAGGCTGACACCAGTCATTTCTGAGGGTTGCTCCAAACCGAGTAAATCTAAAATCGTTGGCGCGACATCCGCTAATTTACCGCGTGGACGCAACAAGTAATAGCCATCACCAAGTACAAATAAGGATACAGGGTTGGTTGTATGATAGGTATGCGCTTCACCTGTACTAAGTTCAACCATCCGCTCACAATTACCATGATCGGCAGTTACAATCGCAACCCCACCCTTAGCAATGACCGCATCAACCAATTGACCTGTATAATAATCAACTGTTTCAACGGCTTTAATAGCAGCCTCAACTGAGCCTGTATGCCCCACCATATCAGGATTCGCAAAGTTAATCAGGATAAAATCATCTTCTTCTTCTTGAATGCGTTTGAGCGTGGTTGCTGCGAGTTCAGGGGCGCTCATTTCTGGTTTTTCGTCGTAAGTTGCGACATCTCTCGGTGATTGGATGACTGTATGGGTTTCGCCCGCAAATGGTGCTTCACGCCCACCATTGAAGAAGAAAGTCACATGCGGATATTTTTCAGTTTCTGCGGTGTGATATTGTTGCTTACCTGCTTTACTGAGTGTTTCAGCAAGTGTATTTTCGAGGTTATCTTTGCGGAAAAAGACATCCACAGGCAGTTCATCCATGTAACTGGTCATGGTTGCAATGCAGAGATCATCAACCGTTGCATAATCGACACCTGATACATTATCAGGTAATGTGAACATCGTCACAATTTGGCGCATACGATCCGCGCGGAAATTATAGAAAATGATGGCATCGCCTGCATCAATCGTCTTACCAGCAGCATCACCAATGACAGTTGGTAAAATAAATTCATCTGTCACATCATTATCATAAGATGCTTGAATAGCATCAGTCGCACTTGAAGCGTGATGATCGGCTTGATGATTAACCATCGCTTGATACGCACTATGGGTACGTTCCCAGCGTTTATCCCGATCCATTGCATAATAACGCCCTGTAACACTACCAATAACAGCATCCTCATATTCAGCGATGTGGTCTTCGATTTGTTTTACAAAGCCAATGCCACTCTGTGTCGGGGTATCACGCCCATCGGTGATAATATGCAACACAGGCGCAACATCTTCCGCACGAGCAATATCCAGCAATGCCATCAAATGGTCAATATGGCTATGCACACCACCATCACTGACCAAGCCGATCAAATGAAGTTTACCGCCTTTTTTAACACGATCCAGTGCATTCTGAATTTCAGGCGCTTGTTTGAGGTTATCTTCCTCAATGGCGTTATAAATACGGGTAATATCTTGATAAACCACACGCCCTGCCCCTAAGTTAAGATGCCCTACTTCGGAGTTACCCATTTGTCCTTGAATCAATCCGACAGCTTGCTCAGAAGCATCTACGACAGTGCGTTCTTGGGTGCGATACCATCGATCATAATTGGGCGTATTCGCTAATAGAACCGCATTACCCTCTTCCATTTCACGAATGCCCCAGCCATCCATGATGACCAACATTATCGGTTTTTTTGTCATATAAATCTCTCTTCCTAATATAGAATTAAGGTATAGATATAAGCATAATCGCACAACATCAGCGCGATATATAGGCTCTTTAGCAAAATTGTGACAATGACTCATATTCAATGACATACTGTGGCTAAAAAAGCTAATTCATGGATGGCTGAAAGCTCGGATTACGGCAGCTTATTACCTTTATTTTGTCAAGAATTGGATGAGTTCATTCATGTACCATAATCTTATGTGCTTTTCATCCTGAATCGTCACGCTCATTGGATTATTATGCGCTAATTTGCTGAATTCTAATGATGCCTATGTTACAATTATTGTAATTCAATCGAATTTAGAAATAAGGTCAATTTTATGAATCGTGAAGATAAATTTAAAAGTATTAAAGATCAGCCTGAAGTGGATGTTCTCGTTATCGGTGGGGGCATCAATGGTATTGGCACATTTCGTGATTTAGCGCTCCAAGGTATTCGCATTGTATTAGCTGAAAAATATGATTTTTGTAGTGGTGCAAGCGCAGGGAGTTCCCATATGTTGCATGGTGGTATTCGCTACCTAGAAAATGCGGAATTTCGTCTTGTAAGAGAAGCACTGCAAGAACGTAATCGCATGTTCCGTAATGCACCGCATTATTCCAAACCGCTCCCAACCACCATCCCCATGTTCCGTTGGCTGAGTGGCGCACTCAATGCACCGCTTAAATTTTTGGGCATCATGGATAAGCCTTCCGAACGGGGTGCGCTGATTATTAAAGCGGGTTTGACGATGTATGATTTCTATACGCGCGGTGATGATGTCACACCCAATCATGATTTTGCGTTTAAAGATGAATCACTCAAAAAGTATCCCAACTTGAACCCTGATATTGTATGTACTGCAACCTATTATGATGGTTGGATGCCCTACCCTGAGCGTATCTGTATTGATTTAATCCGCGATGCAGAAAACGCAAATGGCGATGCAATTGCGCTCAATTACTTAGGTGCATCGGATGGTGATGCCGATACAGTCACGCTTACCGATGAAATCACGGGCGAGACTTATACAGTTAAGCCAAAGGTGGTCATCAATGCAGCCGGTCCTTGGATTGATTTTGTTAATCGCGCGATGGGTAAAGAGACTAAATTCATCGGTGGGACAAAAGGCTCACATCTGATGCTCGATCACCCTGAATTACATGCAGCCTGTGGTGGCACAGAATTTTTCTTTGAAAATAACGATGGGCGTATCGTGCTGATTTTCCCATTCCATAATCGGGTAATGGTTGGCACAACCGATATTCGTATCGAGAATCCGGAAGAAGCTGTCTGCACCGATGATGAGATTGATTACATTTTAGGGATGATCCCCAAAGTATTCCCATCCTTGGATGTGAATCGCTCACACATCGTCTATACTTTCTCAGGGGTGCGCCCATTACCTTCCAGTGAAGATAGCCGTACAGGGACAATCAGCCGTGACCACAGTATCCGCACCGTTGACCAAGCGACAAGCGGATTCAATTACCCTGTTCATGCACTCGTTGGTGGTAAATGGACATCATGGCGAGCATTCAGTGAAGAAGCAGCCAAGGAAACCTTAGGCGATCTCAATAAAAAGCGTAACATCGATACGAAATATCTGGCAATTGGTGGCGGACGTAACTATCCAAAAGATGAAGCAGGTCAAGCAATCTGGTTACAGAATTTACAACAAAATACCGAACTGCCATTGGAGCAACTCGAAATTTTGTTTGAACGCTACGGCACATATGCTAAGGAAGTCGCGCAGTTTATCAGCGCGGAAAATGACAATAGCCTCCAACACATTCCGAATTACACGCAACGCGAAGTAGAATTTATCGCACAGACGGAATATATTGAACATCTTGATGATTTCTTACAACGGCGCTCTGCCCTAGCGATCTTAGGCTATGGCACAAGCCAAGCAATGGACGAACTCGCTCATGTTATTGGGGACGCAATTGGCTGGGATGCTGATAAAATCCAAGCCGAAATTGATCGCACTCACGATTTATTTACCCGTAAGCACCGTATGGATATTGCCCAACCTGTAAACGCATAAATCAAACAACTTGAGGGAATGATAATTATCATTCTCTCTTCAATAATAAGGACTCATGATGGCTTTAGAAATGCTTATCGGTGTGAACGTAATTGACGATGGGAGTTATCAGCAATATCGAGAGAAGATGACTCCCATTTTGCACACTTATGGTGGCGGATTCGGTTATGATTTTGTGGTATCCGATGTGTTGAAAAATCCCTCAGCTAATGCTATCAATCGTGTGTTTACCATCTATTTCCCTGATGAAACAACAAAAGATGCGTTTTTTGCAGATGATGACTATAACGCCATCCGCGAAAAATACTATGCTCCTGCTGTCACGTCGGCAACGATTTTGGCGAGTTATCAGATTGATAAAACTTAAATAATCGTCATCTCTAAGGGATATTCATCGCCTGTAGCGAGATCAAATACTTGAAAGTCAAAATCAGGTAATGTGAGAATCGCACAGGTTTGGCTATCATCTAGGCGGTTGAAGGCAACAGACCCTGCATTAAGAATATAACGATGCCCCTTTTGAACGATCATCGGTTGATGGGTATGCCCAAGGATAAGAATATCAGCCGTTGTTTGTTCCAATGCTTCATCAAATTGTTCTTCGGAGCTATTAGGAAATAGATAGCGTGTATTATTGTAAGGTATACCATGTGCAAGGCATATCTTATGATTTTCCCAGCTAAATGTGAGGTTCAAGCGCAATGAGGATACAAACGCCACTGTTTCTAACTTTAACAAGAGCGGATTAGAGGTTTCGCCAGATTCGCGGATATTACGCCGTACCCACGCTTGCTCTGTAAAAACATCACGATCATGATTACCCATGACTGTATCAATTTTTAGATCACGAATAAGTTTTACAACTGCATCACCCTCTGAACCGCCATCAACGAGATCACCCGCACAAATAATTTTATCAACCTTATGAGCATCAAAAATAGCGAGTGCCTCTTTGAGTGGATTAATATAAGCATGTATATCTGAAATGATTCCTATTTTCATACGTATATTATACCAGCACTTTCATTATCATGGCATCCAAAGAATTACCTAAATTGTATCTAGCCTTACTCCATATATGATGATTTCTAGCAAACAAGCATTATTCGAGTCAATCGATATTAGCATGAATCACCCGTAGTAGGCAAACACCAATGAACCAATGTACTATCCTTGATATTATCCATGTCAGCACCTATCATCGTTCATATATAACGACCCAACCCATAACGGAGTTTATATGACAACACTCTGGCTGATTCGACATGGTCAAACCGATTGGAACACCGAACAACGCTTTCAAGGGACAAGCGATCAACCCCTTAATGCAACAGGCGAAACCCAAGCAGCATCGCTCGCGCCACGCTTACAAGCCATGCACTTTGATGGCATCTATTGTAGTGACCTCATACGGGTAAAGCGCACAGCAGACCTTGCCCTTGCAGGCAATACAGATACAGTGACGTATGATGCACGTTTACAAGAATTTAATTTTGGCGCATGGGAAGGTATGTCATGGGATGAAGCACGTCAACATAATGCTGTAGAATTTGCGAAATGGGTCGATGACCGTAACTATAATCCACATGGGGGTGAAACCATCGACGATATGGTGCAGCGCCTAGACGCATTTTTAGTCGATATTGACGACAAACATGCTCCTGATGAGCATCTTTTGCTTTTTGCACATGGTGGCACATTAGCAACCTTAGTTTGTATGCTACTCGGTACTGATCCAAAAAAATGGTGGCAATATCGTTTTCTAAATTGTACGCTCAATGAGGTGATTCGCATCAAGCGTGGCGCAATTTTAGCACGCCTCAATGATATGACGCATCTACCTCCTGTCATCTAATTACGCCTAGGGGTAATACTGTAATACATACACAGCATATATTGCCTCCGAATGAACTCGGAGGCTAGTTATCACTATGCTCGTTTCCATGCCATAATCGCCCCAAACATAATTGCTAACGAAACCAACAACCAAAAACCTGTCAGTGCGATAGCATCAAGTGTTTGTAAGATCGGAGACGTGATATTTGGATTGCGATTATAATTACCCGCAATGATAATCACTATCTGGAATAGATTAAAAATAGTCCCTAAACCACCTAATACGAT
>JBAUIA010000357.1:0-10280 GCA_049680565.1 Phototrophicaceae bacterium | reverse complement strand
GCAACAGAAGAAGGCATATCCCGAAAAACCTTCGTCGCTGAACAACACAATCAAGTGATTGCATATATCACAGGACGAGATTCCGATGGTATTGCCGATGCAGAATTACATCAGATTTATGTACAGTCAAAAAAACACCGTCTAGGCATTGGCAGACGATTGGTGGCTGAATTAGCGAAAAATTATCATCATCAAGGCAAAAAATCGCTATTTGTCTGGGTGATGACCATTAATCCAGCCGTCACGTTTTACCGAGACACGCTTGATGGTAATTATGTAACAGAACGCCTCATCCCAAATGGTGATGGTATCTTACGTGAAGCTGCTTACTGCTGGCAATCACTTGAGGAGTTATTTTGATGACTATTCGCCAAGCCTCATTAGATGACAAAGTCGCAATCGCACGTTTACATTGTGATAGTTGGGATCAGGCATTTTCAGAGTTTGCACCTGATCTTGTGGCAGCACGTGGCGATCAAATTGTGAAGCGGTTAGAACAATGGGGAATGCTATTGCAAGATAGCGCCTTGCATACACTCGTTGCTGTGGATGCGAACAACCAAATCATTGGTTTTGCTCAAGGGGCGCATACACGTCCCGAACTTAATGTGCCATATGATGGCGAGCTACTCCGTTTATATGTCGCGCCAAGTCATTTAGGACAAGGTATCGGCAAGCGGTTAATTCATAGGATTGCATGTTATCTACAAGAGCAAGGTAAACAAGCACTGCTTGTGGCGGCATGGTCAATTAATATGCCTGCACGCGCTATTTACGAGCATCTAGGCGCACGCTTTATCAAAGAAATTCCGCAAATAGAAAATGGATTCAATTCATCACAAGCTGTTTATGTTTGGGATGATATTCAGACCATTATTGAGGTCACACAATGATTATTCGTGATGCGGTAGCACAAGATGTAGATGCCATTGCCAGCGTGCATGTTGCAAGTTGGCAAACAACCTATACAGGTATTATGCCTGATGAAGCGATTGCAGCCCGTTCATTTGAAGTACGTCAACGGCAATGGCAACGATCCATTGCGAATGATAATCAAATTATTTTAGTAGCCGAACAAAACGACAAAATAGTCGGGTTTGCGAATGGTGGCAAACCGCAAGCAGATAGCAATTCATATGATTGCGAACTCTATGCCATTTATTTGTTAAAAGAAGCCCAACAACAAGGTATCGGTAGCGCCTTAATACGATCACTTGCCAAGCGTCTATATGCGAGTGGCTATAAAAGCATGATCTTATCTGTATTAGAAAACAATGCAGGATCAAGCCAATTTTACGCCAATTTAGGCGGCGTTATCGTCGGCACAGGGACGTATCAAGCAACAAACAACATCGCACTAAACATCATTCATTATGGATGGCAGAACATCCAGTCATTATTTTCAGAGGATTGATACCCATGACGCAAGCAATAACAAAAGTCGATCACAGTGGTTTAAAAACAGGACAAGCACTCACAATTATTTTGCTCGTTCTAGGCTTCGTCCTAAATAGCTGGTTATTAATAGCATTTGTTGGCTTAGCACAATTAATGGGTGGTTTAGGCTTAACATTTGCGCCTTATCGCCTCATTTACCAGTATATTATCAAACCGAGCGGTCTTATCAAACCAAATATCATGGAAGATAATCCGCAACCACATCGCTTTGCAATGCTGGTAGGTGCGGTTTTCAATGGGGCAGCCACAATCGCGCTGCTTGCAAATGTTTCTCTATTAGGATGGGCATTAGTCTGGGTGGTGATTGCTTTAGCCAATTTAAATTTCTGGCTCAATTTTTGCCTTGGTTGCTGGATGTATTATCAATTCAACCGTCTGGGGATTCCCGGATTTACAGTCGCACCTATTCAGGAGTAATCAGTATGATTGAACGCTTAGTGATTGTCACAATTTTAGCTGTATTAGGGATTGTTTTGTACCAACTCTATACCCGTCGCCAACTGGCACAAATTTCGGCATATCGTCATATTGATCCAATCTTGAATGGCTTGAATACCAATGTGCCAACGATTGTCTATTTTACGACACCAAATTGCATTCCATGTAAGACACAGCAACAACCTGCCATCAATAAAGTGCGTGAAACACAAGAAGTACAAGTTGTTCAGATTGATGCTACCCAAAATCCTGAAGCGGCTGACCGTTGGGGGGTGATGAGTGCGCCAACAACATTTATACTCGATAGCAATTTCAATCCAAAATCTGTTAATCATGGGGTTGCTGACGAAGCCAAATTAATCAAACAAATGAATGATGCGATGCAAATCGCTTAACTTTTCAAGGAGCGTTATCTATGCAAGCTATTGTCACAGAAACTGCTGAATTATCGCACGATGAAGTCAAACGTTATGCACGTCACGTTATCATGCCAGAAGTCGGCATTGATGGACAAAAGAAACTCAAAGCAGCAAAAGTTCTCTTAATCGGTACAGGCGGTTTGGGGAGTCCGACAGCATTATATCTCGCAGCAGCAGGGATTGGGCGCATTGGATTAGTTGATTACGATATTGTCGATCAAAGTAACTTACAACGCCAAGTGATTCATGGTATTGATACCGTTGGCGAACTAAAAGTTGAGAGTGCTGCTAAACGGATGCGCGATCTCAACCCTGATATTCAGGTCGATCTCTACAATGTACCCTTAACTAGTGATAATGCCCTCGAATTATTTGAACCATATGATGTCATTGTCGATGGGACAGATAATTTCCCGACACGCTATTTGGTCAATGATGCTTGTGTCAAACTGGGTAAACCCAATGTCTACGGCAGTATCTTCCGTTTTGAAGGTCAACTGAGCGTATTTTACGCACAAGAAGGTCCTTGTTATCGTTGCATGTTCCCAGAACCACCCCCTCCCGGACTCGTTCCGAATTGTGCAGAAGGTGGTGTTCTTGGTATTTTGCCCGGTACGATTGGGACGATGCAAGCAACTGAAACCATCAAACTCATTCTTGGTATTGGGACACCAATGATCGGGCGCATGATGCTATACGATGCCCTTGATATGGAATTTAATACCATTAAAGTTCGTAAAGACCCTAACTGCCCTGTTTGTAGCATCCATGCGGATGATGTTGAACTGATTGATTATGAAATGTTCTGCGGTATGCCAGCACACGATCATAGCGAATTCAGCACAGAAGAAACAGTTGGTTATGAGGGCATCCAACAAGTTAGTGTGCGTGAGCTTAAATCTAAATTGGATGCAGGCGAAGATATTGTGGTATTGGATGTTCGTGAACCCCATGAATGGGAAATCGCTGCAATTGATGGCACATTACGGATTCCTAAAGGAGATATTCAAGCAGCAAAAAATGCGCTCAAAGCAGCACGTAAATTGGAAGAAGAAACCGTCTTAGCGAATATCCCACATGATAAACCGCTCTATGTCCATTGCCGTAGTGGTAAACGCAGTGCCGATAGTATCTTGTTCTTACAAGAAGCGGGCTATGACATCAACAAGATGTACAATGTTGCAGGTGGTATCCTCGCTTGGGCAGATGAAATTGATACGCGCTTGCCTCAGTATTAATGATCAAATGTAGCAGTATTTATAGGCTAAAATTGGGCGCAATTCAACTAGAATTGCGCTTTTTATTTTATGAGATCAGTCATTACTGGATATGACCACAGGCAATTTCAAAACGAGTGTCTATGCTATACTATCTGCTAATTATTTACACGTTTTAAGCGGAGATTTTTAATCATGGGTGATATTCGTCAACAACGTTTAGCAGATTTATTAGTAAGCTATTCAACAGAAGTACAAGCAGGAGAATGGGTCGGTATTTTAGGGGATGTGAACGCATTACCTGTACTACGTCCAATCTATGAAGCCGTCATTCGAGCAGGTGGCTACCCAACATTGATGCTCAGTGATGAGGTCATGACACGCACATTCTTGCGCGAAGCCAATAGCGATCAAATCGACTGGATTGACCCAGTGAGTCGTCTGTATCATGAACAAGCAGATGTCTATATTCGGGTAGGTGCGCCTCGTAATACACGCGCTATGAGCAATATTGCTGGTAAACGGATGCAACAAGTCCGCACTGCCCAAAGTGAGTTATTAGATATTCGGCTTGGGCGTGCAGCTAAAGGGGAATTTAAGTGGGTCGGCACATTATTCCCCACAGAAGCACTCGCTCAAGAAGCCAATATGAGCCTCGAAGAATATGAAGATTTTGTCTATGGCGCATGTTTCTGTGATAAAGACGATCCTGCTGCGGAATGGCGTAAACTCAGCGAGATGCAACAAAAGAAGGTTGATTGGTTAGTCGGTAAAAAAGAGGTTGTATGTAAAGGCGAAAATATTGACCTGACACTCAGCATTGAAGATCGTATCTTCATGAATAGTGATGGTAAACGTAATATGCCAAGTGGAGAAATATTCACAGGTCCTGTTGAGGAAAGTGTTAATGGTTGGGTACGCTTTAGCTATCCTAGCATCGTAGGTGGACGGGCTGTGAGTGGCATTGAACTCAAATTTGAAGATGGTAAAGTGGTCGAAGCCAGCGCCGAGCAAAATGAAGAACTCTTATTTGCACAACTTGATACCGATGCACGCTCCCGATATTTGGGCGAGTTTGCAATTGGTACAAACTTTGGTATCAACAAATTTACAGGTAGCATCCTTTATGATGAAAAAATCGGTGGCACAATTCATATGGCAATTGGTAAAGGTTATCCCGAAACAGGGAGCAAAAACCAAAGTGCTGTTCACTGGGATATGATCTGCGATATGCGTTCTGGTAGTGAAATTCACGTTGATGGTGAGTTATTTTATAAAAATGGTGCATTTGTCATCTAAGCAATTATCCTGTGCAAATCTAAACGTCGAAAATGCCTGTTTGATGTTAGACTTGCACAGGTATCCATGATTAGTGAAATGATTGATGTTGTGTTGAAACAGTTTGACTTATCCTCAAAATCTCGTAGCTTCTGGTTAGGCATGGTCATCATTATCATGCTGATTGTGGCATTGGCGGCTATTTTCTATCTATATGTGCCTGTTGGAGTTGATTGGGAATACACATTCACCGATGCGGCTCGTAAATGGCGCGATCCTTATCAAAATAGTTTGTTTACAAATCCACCTTGGGCATTAATCTTTTTACCGCACGCCTTCTTACCACTCAAGCTAGGTAATGCAATTAATCTTTTGCTGAATTTTGCTGTTCTATTATTTGTTATCCGCAAGTTTGGTGGCGGTACATCTGCAATTATGATGGTTTTCACATCGCCTTTTATTTTGGATTTAGCCCGTACCAATAATATTGATTGGATTCCTGCATTGAGCTTGGTTGTTCCGCCCATGTTTGGGGTATTCCTACTCTCCGTTAAGCCTCAAACACTTGGATTTGTTGCTTTGGTTTGGTGGCGCGAACAAGGATTCACGCCTAGAATCCTCGTGCCGACATTGGCTATCGCAGGATTATCATTCTTAGTTTATGGGTTTTGGGTATCGCGCCTTGCAGGATTACCCGCAGATGCTGGCTTATGGAACATCGCGCCATTTCCACTGGGTATTCCATTAGGATTATATCTACTTTATTTGGCGTATCGGGCGAAAGAACATGATGATAGCCTCATTTTTGCAGCATTAGCTACTGTATTTATAACGCCCTATATTGCGCCGTATAGCTTGAATACCATTATGGCAATGGGTGCAAGCCGTTATCGTAGAGAAGCCTTTATCGCATGGGTTGCATCATGGGTTTATGTGATCTATACCCTCCGCAGAAATACGATTATGTTCGGAGGCGCTTAAGAAGCACCACCAAACATAATTAGCAAAATCAGTACTTACGACCCAAGCAGTAAATCACCATCTGACCCTTGTTCTAAAGCAAGGACACCTCTTAGTTCAAAGATTTGATCGCGGAGTGCTGCTGCTTTCTCAAACTCAAGTGCTTTGGCAGCACGTTTCATCTCAGCATCGAGTTCTTTAATCATTTTGTGCATCTTATCGGGTGGTAAACCCGTAATATCGACTTCTCGGGCAGCATCAGGCATATCGCTCATCGTTTCGTCTTCCATCATCGCTTTGACACGATCTGTAAGATCACGAATAGACTTAATGATTGATTTTGGCTCAATATTATGCGCGATATTGTGTGCTTGCTGAATTTCACGGCGACGATCTGTTTCGTCAATTGCTGCTTTCATTGAATCGGTCATTTTATCGGCATACATAATCACACGCCCTTCAATATGACGTGCTGCACGTCCTATTGTCTGAATCAGTGATGAGCGACTCCGTAAGAAACCTTCTTTATCAGCATCGAGAATAGCCACTAGCGATACTTCGGGTAAATCTAAGCCTTCTCGCAGTAAGTTAATCCCAATCAGTACATCATAGACACCCATGCGTAAGTCACGCAAAATTTCCACACGTTCAATTGTATCAATTTCAGCATGTAGGTATTGTGCTTTGATACCCATCTCATTGAAATAACCTGCGAGTTCTTCCGACATGCGCTGCGTTAGTGTCGTGATGAGTACCCGTTGCTTGTTCTTGATTCGCGCAGCGACTTCTTGAAGTAAGTTATCAATCTGCCCTTCAATTGGGCGTACTTCCACAATTGGGTCAACAATACCTGTTGGGCGGATAATTTGTTGTACCACATTGGTGCTGACTTCATCTTCATAAGGACCGGGTGTGGCACTGGTGAAGATAACTTGATTCAAGCGTGTCTTAATTTCTTCAAATTGCAGTGGACGATTATCCATTGCACTTGGCAAACGGAAACCATAATCAACCAAATTTGATTTACGTGCCTTATCACCTTTATACATACCACGTAATTGTGGAATGGTCATATGACTTTCATCAATGACGAGTAGATGATCTTTGGGTAGATAATCAAGCAAAGTATAGGGTGCGCTACCTGCGGGACGTTGCTCCAAATGACGTGAATAATTTTCAATGCCTGATGTAAAACCCACTTCTCGAATCATATCAAGATCATAATTGACCCGTTGCTCAAGGCGTTGTGCTTCTACAAGCATATCTTGGCTACGAAAATATTTAAGGCGTTCTTCGAGTTCTTGCTCAATATCATGAACGGCTTGCTTCACATTTTCATCATCGGAGATATATTCGCGTGATGGAAAGATCGTAATGCTATCATGTTGGTTGAGGATTTCACCTGTTAGTGGATCAAACTCCGTAATGCGCTCAATTTCATCGCCAAACATAGCGATACGATAAGCGGTTTCGCTATAACCGGGGATCAATTCTAAGGTATCCCCTCGTACACGAAACGACCCTCGTTTCAATACTTGGTCGTTGCGTGAATATTGAATTCGCACAAGATCGCGCAAGATTTTGTCGCGGCGTTTTTCTTCGCCAACTGATAAAGGGATAGACGCATTTTGCCAGCTTTGCGGATCACCCAAACCATAAATACACGAAACTGATGCTACAATGATAACATCTCGACGTGTGAACAAAGATGCCGATGTCGAAAGGCGTAGGCGTTCAATCTGCTCATTAATCTGCGTCGCTTTTTCGATGAATAGATCAATCCGTGGCACATAGGCTTCTGGTTGATAATAATCATAGTAACTGACGAAGTATTCGACAGCATTATTCGGAAACATTTCTTTAAATTCAGAATAGAGTTGTGCTGCTAGCGTTTTGTTATGAGCAAGGACAAGCGTTGGACGTTGTGTTCGCTCGATAACCTTTGAGATTGAGAATGTTTTACCCGTACCCGTTGCCCCTAAAAGTGTTTGGTACTTAGCGCCATCTTCGAGATTAGCGACTAATTTTTCAATCGCTTGTGGCTGGTCACCTGTAGGTTCAAATTCAAAGACGAGATCAAGTTTAGGCATTGACTACTCCTATAGAACGTCAGTTCTTTTGAAGGGTTGATTATAGCGTGGAATGCTGCATAAATGTATACTGAAAATAATTCATTCATCATCACTTTTTGGAATAATCGCTTATGATGCACCATGTGTTCTTGAGTTACAGTCGTAAAGACATGCCATTTATGAAACGAATACAGACCGATCTGCAACGGGCAAAACTTGCCGTATGGACAGATGAGCAACTCGAACCCGGTACAACATCGTGGCAATTATCAATTGAGCAAGCTATCCGCAATGCAGGGTGTGTCATGTGTATTTTCTCTCCTGATGCAGCCAATTCGCAGTGGGTACGCGAAGAACTCAATTATGCACGGATGATGAATATTCAAATTATCCCCTTATTAGCACGCGGCGACCAAGCATCATCTATTCCGTTTGGATTTTCATCCTTACAATGGGTTGATATTCGCAATCGGGAAGTTTACCTCAGCAATATGAAAGCGCTCATCATTGATTTACAAAAGCGGTATGCTCATGTGCCACTTTCTGATAATGATGGTAGCAAAACGGTGGCAACGGTGAATGGATTAGGGACAAATTATCCACAGAATAGCCTTCCATCGGTATTTAGAGGCATTATGCCTACACCATTTGAATGGTGTGATATTGCAGCAGGGAAAACAATTGTTGATGGGGTGAAGCAAGATGTTGATTTTTTCTATCTGAGCAAATATCCAATCACCGTCGCACAATTTAATGCTTTCATTGACGATGATAATGGGTATCACAATGCCGATTGGTGGCAATTTTCGGATGATGCCTTAACGTGGTTTAAGCAAAATGAAACGGCTGCTGATCCCATTTTCAAAGAGAATGATGTACCTCGTGCAGAAATTTGTTGGTTTGAAGCCCTTGCATTTTGTCGCTGGCTAGAAGCAATCGGACGTAGCCCACATTTGATAACTTTACCGACAGAGGCACAATGGCAACGCGCAGCACAAGGTGATGATAATCGCCTCTATCCTTGGGGGAATGAATATGCCAAAAATCGTTGTAATACACTCCGTAGTTCATTAAATCGTACAACACCTGTAACAACCTATCCGGGCGGTGTCAGCCCATTTAGCGTCTTTGATATGTGTGGTAATGTCGCGGAGTGGTGCTTGACGGACTACACCATGTTTTCACCTGATGTTACGGGCAATGCCCCTAGAGTTGTACGTGGCGGTGCTTATGATTCAGGGCGTAGCTTTGCCCAAGTCATCGTTCGTAATTATGCGAATCCTGATGTGCAGTCACAGACAATTGGTTTTCGTATTGCAGCTATTCCAAATTAAATCATTATTGAGGAGCATATTATGTCTAAAAAACATGAAAAATTTATCACGACGTCACGCGGATTAAATCGTCAATCACCGCCAATGCGCTTATTCGAGAAAGCCAAGGTTTTGGGTATCTGGAATCCATCCGACATTGATTTTTCACAAGATAAAAAAGATTGGCAAGCATTAACATCTGACGAGAAAAATATGGTCTTACGCTTAACATCGATGTTCATTGCGGGTGAAGAAGCGGTAACACTCGATTTGTTGCCACTAATGATGGTAATTGCCAAAGAAGGTCGCACAGAAGAGGAAATGTTCTTGACAACCTTTTTATGGGAAGAAGCCAAGCATGTCGATTTTTTCCAACGTTTTTTGAATGAAGTCTTAGAAATTGATGGCTCTGATCTGATTGAATATCATTCGGATAGCTATCGTCAAATTTTTTATGAGGCACTCCCGCAAGCACTAGACACCTTGATGGTCGACCAATCACCAGAAGCACAGATCGTGGCATCTATCACTTATAATATGATTGTTGAAGGGGTCTTAGCCGAAACAGGCTATCATGCATATTATACTATGTTTAAAAACAACAATATTATGCTCGGCAACCTTGAAGGCATTACGAAGCTAAAGCAAGATGAATCACGGCATATTGCTTATGGTATCTTTCTAATTTCACGATTGGTCGCGGAAAATCCAGCATTATGGGATATTGCAGAAGCAAAGATGAATGAATTACTCATGCCAGCATTGGGTGTTATCAACGAAGCATTCTCATTTTATGATCCAGTTCCATTTGGTTTGCAAATTGATGATTTTATCACCTATGCGATGATGCAATTCCAGAAGCGATTAGCTCGCATTGAAAAAGCAAAAACATCATCACTCGACGATGTATACCGTGTGACTCAGCAAGCGATTGATAATGACGACTCCTAAGGTAAACGATCATTTTAGCTGTAGTAGATGATGCACACTCTATAAGATTTGTACTAGAATATAAGTCAGCACTTGACTTTAAAATACCATATTGATATGATGTCGGAGCATTGTAAAAACAGTGCTTAACAAAATTATATTGCGGGGTAGAGCAGTGGTAGCTCGTCGGGCTCA
>JBAUIA010000356.1:0-1656 GCA_049680565.1 Phototrophicaceae bacterium | reverse complement strand
CCGTATCGCCTGCATCAATGGCGTATTGTAAATCACGTAGCTGATGTGCATTACAAATGGCATAGCGTTTGGTATTGACGGTGAGTTGCGCACTGTAGAGGTCACTACACCACATACCCATTAAGTTAAGGCAAAAGTGGAAAGACAAGGTATCCTTATTAATCATCACAAAAACGAGGAAAAACCATGTCAATCCAAACCCAGTATAAGCAAGAACGAGAACAAATACAGATGTTATTAGGTGAAATGGGAGAAATGCTGGGTCAGCACAGCGGATTTGTACAACGCCGCTCGAAAATAGGCGGGAATGAACTCATCCAAATACTGACGCTAGGATGTTTGGAAGACGGCAGTGCGACCCTATCGACATTTTGCCAAGTAGCATCAGACCTAGGGATAGAGATTAGTGAAGCAGGCTTACATTACCGTCTGAGCCAAGAAGGTGTGGAATTGTTAAGACAGGTGTGCCAACTATATATCCACCAACTTAATGAAAAGATAGAAAGAAGTGGTGTTCTGATGGGGTTCGGTGCAGTGCGTATCTTTGATAGCAGTCACATTCTATTACCAAAAGAGCATGCAGAAATATTTCCAACATCGAGGAATAGTGCAACGATGAAAGTGCAATTATGCTATGAGTATCATAGTGGTCGTGTCGAGGCAGTGGAAGTGGAGACGGGACTGGATCCTGACCAGAAGTGTAATTTATCCCAAGAATTGAGTAAAAAGGGTGACCTAGCGATTTTCGATTTGGGATATTTTAAGCAGGAACGATTTGCGGAATTGCATGCAGAAGAGGTGTGCTTTTTGAGCCGTTTTTATAATCAAACAGGAGTCTATGATGGCGATAACGAAGATGTAAAGATCGATTTGTTGACCTGGCTCGGTGAGTTACCCAAGACGAAGACATCTGGTGAAAGAAAGTTGCTAATGGGTGCTCGTCAAAAAGTGCCCGTTCGCATGGTCTACTATCGTGTACCACCACATATAGCACAGGAGCGACGACGTAAAGCCAAGCAAAAAGCAAAAAAGTGTGGCAAAACCTGCCAACAGAGCACATTAGATTGGCTTGATTGGTTGATCTTTGTCACCAATGTGCCAGTCGCCCTCATAACCCTTGAACAGGTCGCAATCGTCTATCGCTTACGATGGCAGATTGAAATACTGTTTAAAGTCTGGAAGCAGGAATTAGACTGGGGAACAATCGGTAAGTGGCGGATTGAACGCATTTTATGTCAATTTTACGCACGATGTTTGGCTTTATTACTGTTTCACAACTTGATTAATAAATATCAAGCAGAATGGGACTGGGAGATTAGCTGGCAAAAAGCACTTAAAATTCTCAAACGTAAAATTTCAAAATTCATTGATATTGTATCACAGAATTTTCGCGGAATTTTAAACTTTTTGAAGCAACTAGACAGAGATATTCGACAATTTGCTACTAAAAGGAAGCGACGAACATCCCTGTCCACTTATGATTTATTGAAACTTGTTCGGGCTTAGCTTAATGCCAATGCGCTATAGCGTACCCTTACAACAGTTACTTATCGGATGAAGCATTTAGTGACATACTCCCCGTAGCAAGCTACGGGGCATCTAAGGTCAACGGGGCTGCTTCCACAGTGGAAGTCTGACATAACCCTCTCTTAGTAT
>JBAUIA010000355.1:0-5368 GCA_049680565.1 Phototrophicaceae bacterium | reverse complement strand
AGGAGCAGACAATGAGTAATAATCAATCCAGTGAAAAACGTCCCATCGCACTCACCGTCGATGATCTAACGGTTGCTTATAATAGTAAACCTGCCATCTGGGATATTGATCTGGAAGTCCCTGAAGGCGTGCTGATGGCAATCGTCGGACCCAATGGCGCTGGTAAAAGTACCTTTATTAAAGCCGTGCTGAATCTGATTCCAAAATCGGCAGGCACAGCCCATTTCTATGGTAAGCCCTATGAAAAAGCGCGTTCCCTCGTCGGATATGTGCCACAACGGGGTAGCGTTGATTGGGATTTCCCAACCTCGGTCATTGATGTCGTCACAATGGGTTTATACGGCAAATTAGGCTGGTTTCGTCGCCCCGGCAAAAAAGAACATGCGCTTGCCCTCCATGCCCTCGACCAAGTCGGGATGGCAGATTTTGCAGATCGGCAAATTAGCCAATTATCAGGTGGTCAACAACAACGCACCTTCTTAGCACGCGCCCTTGTCCAAGATGCTCAGATTTATTTTATGGATGAGCCTTTTGCTGCGGTGGATGCCGTCACCGAACGCGCCATTGTGGCTATTTTACGCACACTACGCGAACGCGGTAAAACGGTATTGGTTGTGCATCATGATTTGCAAACTGTCGAAGATTATTTTGATTGGGTGACATTGCTCAATGTTGAAGTGATTGCCAGTGGTGCAACCGCTACCACATTTACGTCCGATAATCTGCGTAAAACCTATGGTGGACGTGTTGCCTATCTTGATGACGGTCAACTCGCCGTAGCAGGAGATTAAACCATGTCTTTTACAGATGCCGATAGACGGGTCTGGGTGGTCATCATCGCTGTTTCGTTGATTGGTTTGCTCTTTATCCCCTTTAGTCAATTTGCATTAGGTGTGACATATAGTTATACCTTGCGTGTGGTCGCCTTAGGGGGTGCAATTTTAGGAACTGTGAGCGGTGTCCTCGGATGTTTTGCGGTTTTGCGCCGTGAAAGCCTGATGGGGGATGCCCTCTCCCATGCTGCGCTACCGGGGGTTGCGATAGCCTTCTTATTTGTAGGACGTGACCTCAGTTCTTTGTTGATCGGTGCAGGGATTGCCAGTTGGCTAGGCGTGCAATTTATCCATGCTATCTTGAGTACAACACGCATCAAGCAAGATACTGCCATGGGGATTACCCTCGCAGCGTGGTTTGCAGCAGGCATTGCCCTCCTCGCTTATATTCAAGCGCGGTCAGATGCTAGCCAAGCAGGCTTAGATAGTTTCATCTTTGGTCAAGCAGCCGCAATTGTTGCCAGCGATGTTCAACTGATCTCGATTGTCGGTGCAATCGCTTTTGTGATACTCGCACTATTCTGGAAAGAATTTAAGCTGATTACTTTTGATGCTGAATTTGCTGGCGCGAATGGTTTCCGTGTTGGCTTTATCAATGTGATGTTATCGACCTTGATTGTAGTTGCGATTGTCCTCGGATTGCAATTAGCAGGTGTTATCTTGATGGTTGGGATGTTGATTGCCCCCGGTATCGCAGCACGCCAATGGACACACAAACTCACTCAGATGGTGATTTTGTCAGGGATTTTTGGGGCATTTGCTGGCAGTGTCGGCGCAATTTTGAGTGCCATTGATTCCGATATTCCGACAGGTCCTATGATTATTGTCGTCGCATTTGGGATTGTCGTCATCTCCATTACACTTGCGCCTGAACGGGGTCTACTATGGACATCGCTACGCCAGCGTCGTGATCGTCGCCGTTTCGCTGCTCAAACGACCTTGCGTGATCTCTATAAATACACGCAATCACACGGTGATGATCGCTATCCCATTCCGAAAACATTCATCGCTGGCATCAGTAGCAATACATCCCTTGGATTAAAGCAACTCGAAAAAAACGCTGCGATTCAAGACCAAGGAACAGCATGGATTATCACGCAGCACGGTATCGAAATGGCACAAGACGATGTACGCAATCAACAATTGTGGGATGTTTATCGTGAATATAATGATGAACTCGATATTCCGCTCGTCATGGAAGACCGCCAACGCAATATTCATGAAGTCTTATCTGCATCCGCCATCGAAAAATTGACCCGTAAGCATAAAGGATTAACTGACTGATGTTCGCCTTAGAAAGTATCATCGTTGAATTTTTGCTGATGATCTTCAGCCGTGAGGAAATTAATGCGTTTCTGCGGAATCCTCAAAATACGGCAACGATTATTGGCACATTAATTGCCATTTCGGGGGCGTTACTCGGTACATTTTTGCTACTACGGGGTATGTCACTCACCAGTGATGCTATCAGCCATACTGTTTTGCTAGGGATTGTGGTCGCCTTTCTGATAATGACATCGGTGTTTAAACTTGAACCTGATTCATCTTCCCCTTGGTTAATTATCGGCGCAGCTTTAGCAGGGGTCGCTACAGTTGTCCTCACAGAATTGATCTATAGGTCGGGCTTAGTCAAGCAAGATGCAGCGCTCGGATTAGCATTTCCACTTTTGTTTGCAATTTCGATCATCCTCGTATCCCGTTTTGTCGAAGATGTGCATATGGATGAAGATGCGGTAATGGTCGGTGAAATTGGGATTGCGTGGGCAAATACTAATAGCCATTGTATCGACAATTGCCAGACAGTTATCATCACCGAAAGTGACGAGAACGCTCAATTATCGCGCCAGTGTACCAATTGCCGTGATCTGGGCATTAGTCCGCGTGATGCAGGCGCAGAGTTCCGCGAAATATGTACCAATTGTGGCACATATTCGCCGGGGCAGGCATGGCAAGCGGGTCTATTAGATGAAGAACCCATTTTGGTATTTTTCCCGCGTTCGATTACTGTAACAGCCGTCATGGCACTCTTGACGATTCTATTTGTGACCCTATTCTACAAAGAACTCAAATTAGCCTCATTTGATGAAGCACTCGCAAAAGCACTCGGATTACGCCCTAGTCTGATGCACTATAGCTTGATGGTTCTGGTGAGTTTGGTTGCGGTAGGTGCATTTGATGCAGTAGGATCAATTTTGGTGATTGCCTTCTTCATCATCCCCCCTGCTGCTGCTTATCTGCTGACAGATCGCTTGTCCTTGATGCTGATTTATAGCGCGATTATCGGCAGTGCTGGGGCATTTTTCGGGTATGATTTAGCACGCGGAACATTCCTCGGTGTATTTGAAATTGATACGTTGCTCGTATGGCTCAATAACAACTTTGCATTAAACTTGACCGAAACATGGGATTCATCAATTTCGGCATCTATGGTGCTGATGATCTTCTTTTTCTTTTTACTCTCATGGATTTTATCGCCAAAGTACGGCTTAGTCTCAACGATGATAAAACGCGCCACCCAACGTCAGCATTTTGATAACCAAGTTGTCCTCGGACACATCTATAACCATCAAGATATGGCAGATGCGATAATTGAATTACGTGTGGATACCTTACACGAGCATTTTCATTGGTCGCCTAATAAAATGAAGCGCGTTTTGGGGCGATTACGCAATAGCCATGCCATTGATATTCAGGATAACATCGTCCATCTGACCGAGCGTGGACAAGAGCGCGTCAATGACTTCCGCCAAGCTAATCTCGTGCATACCTTCGCATAAATAACAGACTGCCCCATTGCATCATTTGTGGGGCAGGATATATGCTCAGTTATCCACTACAATATTAGATTGTATGGCATTTTCTAGTAAGGCTTCGTCTTGTGTGCCTAATGTACGAAAGACTTCCTCGCCGTTGATGTCAAAAACAACATAACTCGGATGCCCTCTTAGACTGAGCGCGTCATAAATGGCTAAACCATCTGTCGCTGCATTCAAATAGATGAATGCCATTTGTTCACTGTACATTTCCTCAAGCTCATTCACGATGGGCTGCATTTCCGCTCAAGGCGGTCAACCATCTGTGTAGAAAAAGAGAAATGTCGGGCTATTATCGGCTAATGGCAGGTCTACCGAGGTTGTGTTACAAGCTGTTAGACCCAGTAAAAGCACTGCTAATCGCGCATGTAGCATTCTCATAAACGGTTTTCCTCTAAACGACTCGTTGTCCAGCTAGGGTTATTCTGGGTAAATTGTTCCGTTAATTGATCTTGCCAATCGCGTTGCTCATCTGTCCACCACAAACTCATATATTCAATCACTGCATAGATGTCATCATCGCTGAGTTGTTGGCTAAAAGCAGTCATCACATAAAAATTCGTCGGGGCTTGTACCCCATATTTGATGGTATCAAACAGCAATTGATCGGGATGTTGCCATGTATGCCCTGACGCATCATGAGCAGGAACGAGATGGTAGCCTAAATTGACCGTGCGCTCGATGGTTGCTGGGTGCTGACCTTCTCCGCCATAGCCATGACAATGGGCGCAGTTACGATTGTAATTAAATTGCGCGGTAGACATCCGTGCATCGGCAGGGTCAATTGTGGGAATTGCCTCGGCAGGGATTGGCGTACTCACAGACGGCATCTCGACCTGTGTTGTACATGCTGATACTATTAAACTCATTAAACAAGCTAACAATACAATACGCATCAAGTATCCTAAAACAAACTAATTTCACTTATGATACCAAACTATTCAGCCTTAAAAATACATCATTTGATACCGCAAGCTATTGCGTATTTATTAATAGCTATTCATCATTTCGATTAGATAGCCATAATCTAGTCATACACCCGAAAATCATACAAGATATAGTCATTTACACGCTCATCTTTGTGATACAATGTATATACAATCAGGAGGTATGAGATGCTCGCCAAAATTCAAAAATGGGGCAATAGTCTCGCATTGCGTATCCCCAAAGCATTCGCTGAAGAAGCAGGATTAGATAACGATAGCGCCGTCGAAATTCATGTTGTAGACGGGCAAATTCATATCGTGCCTATTCAAGATAATCAATATGATTTATCAGATTTGCTGGCAGATGTTACCGCAGATAATCTGCATGACGAAGTCGATACAGGCAATGCTATGGGAAATGAGGTCTGGTAATGACGTGTGTTCCAGATCGTGGCGATGCCATCTGGTTGGAATTCAATCCACAAGCAGTCACGAGCAAGCAGTTTTAGCTTTTGATATTGAATCAAGTTGGAATAGTAGAGATTATTTTGACGCATTATTGCAAGATAATTCTTAAACAGACCATCACATATCATCTCATTATCAACTTATACAGCTAGAATTTAAGTTCAAAATAAAAAGACAGACTGCCCCACTCATTATCGGTGAGGCAGTTATTAATCGAATCATTTTTGATAAATAAAGATTTCGCTAAGCTGGAAAATCGGTTTATGGCGATTCCGATCAGCCCCAGTAAAATCATCTCGTATAAACATATTGAACATACAACTCACAC
>JBAUIA010000354.1:0-1792 GCA_049680565.1 Phototrophicaceae bacterium | reverse complement strand
GCTAAGACGTTCCATACGGCGTATAAATTCTTCGGTTTCTTCAATCGTCTCTTCGATGTCGTCAACTTCATTGTAGTAAGTATCATTGGCATCATCACGATCAAATCGACTGACACGAATAAATTGCCAAATCAGAACACCTGCCCCAATGATGATACCCACAATAAGAATGCTGTTTCCAATTGACATAGTCATCAGAATAAACTTTTCTGCTTGGGCATATCTTGCTTCGGTTCATCTGGATCAACCTCTGCTGTGATAGGTTGCCCTTCTTCATCATGCCCTTCTTCAAGCACAATATCCATACAGCTTGCACATTGGCATTCACTCGGATGAATCATAAAGGTTGCTTCGGGTTGTTGGATGCTCATATCATTAGCATCTACGGATTCTGGCGCAATTGGTTCTACCAGTTCCATATCTGGAACATAATCATCAGGCATATCATCTGCACGCATGGTTGCTTCAATCGTTAAGCTACGGAGTTCATCTTCACGGAAACCAAAGCGTTCAAGAATGGGCGTGAGGGTTTCTTCTGTATTTTTATCTTGGTTTTTGACCACATATTTATAATGCTCACGCAAACAACGTCGCCATTCGTCGCTAAATACACTTTCGCGTTTTGCCATGATTGTGCCTCATATTTGACTACTAACAGGTTTGCTTATCTCTATTATAGTACAAAGCAACACCAAATATTGTGAACAAATTGAAAGAAACGCATATGCGTAGGATTGGTAAGCGCGTATCATGACGCTCCACATTGTAAATTTTTCATGTGTGCATCACACATTAAACTAGCGTAAGGTAGCGATGAGTTTGAGAATATCATCACCATAAGCATCCATACGCCATTCGCCAAAGCCATCAAGTTGGGCGAGTTCTGTGCGTGTTTTTGGCATTTCGCTGGCTAAATCCCAAAGCATTTGTTTCGCAACAATCAAACTTGAATCTAGTCCACGTTCGATAGCCCGTTGCTTGCGCCAAGCATGTAAAGCAATATAGCGTTCGGCGACAATTGCATCAGGTTCTTCGCGTGGGGGTTGTTTGGGTACATTACTATTCCGCCCTGCCTGAACCGCCTTGATAATATCATCGCCATAGCGATCCATCATTTTATTGCTTATACCACGAATATGTTCCAATGTGCGGAAATCTAGCGGTTGCTTGCGGGCAATATTCACCAGTGTCTGATTAGATAGCACTTTAAATGGTGGTTGGTCTTCCTCTTGCGCCAAGTCTTCACGCAATAAATACAGTTCTTTGAGTAATGCCATCTGACGACGATTAAGTCGGTTAGGTTTACCAATTTTCCAGAAGCCGTTAGGATCAAAAACAGGTTCTTTAGGATCAATCCGTAGGACATCACCAAAAACCTCTTGGGCTTCAGCAATGCGCCCCATTTTTTCTAACGAGGCTTTGAGATTATCACGCAATTCATGCAGATAATGGGTATCCATCTGTGCATATGTCAAGCTATCTTTGGGGAGTGGACGTTTACCCCAATCATCGCGTTGGTGGCTTTTATCAACCTCAATCTCGAAATAACTGTTGAGTAAATCACCGAGTCCGAACTTTTTAGCACCCACTAATAGCGCTGCTGCCATCGTATCGAATAGATTATAAATAACGAAATCAAAATCACGCTTAATACATAGAAGATCATATTCAGCAGCGTGGAAGATTTTCTCAATAGTTTCATCGGCAAAGAGTGGTGCAAGCGGTTGCAAATCATCAATCGCTAACGGATCAATGATGTAATCATGATCTCGGTTGGATAACTGGATGAGAC
>JBAUIA010000353.1:0-14447 GCA_049680565.1 Phototrophicaceae bacterium | reverse complement strand
CCCCAAGAAGGATTGGAAGAACTTACAAGAGAAGAAGAAACAGAAGAAAAAACAAGCTCAGGCGACCGCTACGCAACCGACCCAACCAGCACCTCAAAAAGCACCTCAGATACAAGCCGTTCCGCCTGTTACACCCAAAGTTGATACCGAACCTCTATCTGAACTGATTCAACCTTTTAGAAAATGAAAAGATAGTGCAAAGTGGTCAAAAACCTCTAGCAAAGGAAATAACCATGAGCACTATCCCGACCAGTGTAACAGAAGAACAATTCGAGCAACATATCCGCCCGTATTTGCTGACAGCGCAAAGAGGCTACGAATGCAAAATAGCATTGTATAAAGTATTCAATTACATCCTAAAACGCTTGCATACAGGCTGTCAGTGGTCAGAGTTGGAAACAGCACCTGACCGGACTAATCCAGAAAAAAAGAAATCAGTTGGCAAGCGGTCTATTATCATTGGCAAAAATGGAATGCAGGAGGCTGTTTTGAACAAATTTGGCAACATAGCCTTGTGCTTATTCAAGATGACCTCGATTGCACCTATGTGAACCTTGATGGAACACATACGCTGGCAAAGAAAGGCGGTGAGAGTGTCGTCTATCAATATCGCAAACGGGCAAAAACGAGTAATATTTTACCCATCAGCGATGCTAAAGGGTTCATCATTGCAAGTACAGGTCTCATCGCAGGTAATCGACACGATGCTTTTAATCTGAAAGCCAATTTGCAAACAGCTTTCAAAAACATGAAACGTCTAGGCATTCCTATCGTTGGTGCCTATTTTAATGCGGATAGTGCCTTTGATACCAAAGAGGCTCGTAAAGTGTGCTTCAATCATGGCTTGATTCCGAATATGGATGAGAACAAACGCAATCAAAAGCGTGTCAAGCGTGGGCGCAAGCGTCTCTTTAACCAAATGATTTACAAGAAACGCTTTTCCAGTGAACGGTCTTTTGCCTGGATTGATAAGTTTCGGGCTTTACGACTACGCGATGATATCAAAGATGTTAATTTCTTAGCTGGACATCACCTTGCTTTTGCTATGATTAACCTCCGACATTTGTTCGCGCATTAGTTTGAATCAGTTCTTAGACATAAGATTAGCCTTTCAAATCTTATAAGTTGCAGACGGTTACGTTATTCATTACTTCAAGCGGATATTTGGGAGTGTAAAATAGTCATTAGTCCCAAATATCAAAGACGCAAGCATCGTAGCGTCCACTATGGTCAATTTGTTGTTGGTTAACCCATGCCATGTCCTCATCCACTGGCAAAATACGCCATTTCAAACCTGACCACTTTAATTTGCGTTGCTGATATTCCATTGACGCAACTGCAAATTGTTTACAGACGGTATCAGTTGAGGTATAAGGTCGCGCTTCATTCGTGTAGCGCTTTTCACCTGTCGTAACATTGTGCCAATACCCTGTTTGAAAAAGTGTCAATTGCGGACCGTCTGGCATGAAGCCCTGACGACGTTCCCACTGGGTCAACTCAATTGTTGCAAGTTCTTTGTTATCACTTTTACGGTTGCCGATGCAGGGTGCATGACCCCCTTTTTTGACATAGGGACACTGCCAAGGATAATCGCGCACACAACGCGTTGCGTGATGTGGATCTGTCTTTTGCTGGCTCTTCTGAAAGTACCAATCTAAGCCTGCATCATTGACTTTCTGCCAGAGTGACTCACGTCCGGGCAAGGTGATTTCCCATTCTGAGACCCTACCTGCCCACCTCAAATTTATCGCCTGTCCGTTGGGCAGTACGATCATCATGAGGATGTCGTCGCAATAGCAATGACTTGTGCAGCTACCTGTGAGCTTGCATTGTGGACTAAGACCTGTACGTTGCTATTGTAGTACTCAAGTGTCACGATATGTTCAACACCTTCAGTGTCCGCATCAACTTCTGGAAAGCGTAAATGAATGCCTTCTTTATCGCCTTTAATTTTCACAGTGAGCAACTTATCTGAAATCGGGTCACACAGATTCAACTGAGTCGACATGCTGCTACTGCGTTGCTTATCGTAATCCCGTTGCGCTTGGATTCTGGCTTGTGTCGCGCGATTTTCGTCCCAATCTGCTTTGATTTTTGGCAACAATTTTTCCAGCGCTTGGCTGATTGTCAAACCTGCTTCAAATGGCACAGATAACGAGTCGCGCATTTGGTTTTTAGAACTTTGAATGTCTGGCAGATCGTGCCCGAAATCCACTTCAACTTGTGCTCGAAGCGCCATCATGAAGCCCTTTTGGTAATCGCGGTAGTCCAAACGCTTCAGTATGTCATCGCAGTTGATATAATACGGCACGACATCTGCCACTTGCATGGCAGTGATGAAGCGTCGTACCAAACTTGTACCGAGATAACCGAGTTGATCTTCAGCACTATCACGCGCAACTTCTGCTTTGAGAAATGCTAGAACGAAGTCTTGCTCAAAGTTGTGTGGATATACCGTAAATACACCTAACTCATTTGCCAAACGATCTTCAATCAATTTTTCGGGTGCATTAAGCAAGTCGGGATGATACTGCTCCATCAGGTAATCTTGGGTGTAAGTATAGCTTTCTGCAAATGAATCATCCCAAAAATTATGGGCAAGATGTTCAATATCTTCTTCGGTTAATTGACTGCCAATATATTGTCCATGATGCAACAATATATCCTCGCGGTGTAGATGCGCTACCGGGTAGTAGCCATCTAATTCGTGTGTGACGTTTTTGGATAAGTAGTCGAGTGCCAGTTCTAAGGCAATTTGGTAAGGAATTTGGTGCCTCATGCCTGCAATTGGAATTAGTAGATCCTCCCCTGCTGCCACGGCTTCTGGCATGTCGATGTCCGCCAGCAAACAAGTTTGCTTATGTGCTAAGGCGTGTGGCAATACTTTCAGTAGAAATTTTGTGTTCATATTGTGCTCTTTTCTTATGATCGTTTTATTGCAAGATGAAAATAACTGGGGATGATTGACTCTAGTCAGGATCAATCATGTTGGGATGAGTCTTGTTGTAGCCATCAAAGCCTTCATTGATCTCGCGTCCCGATAAACCCCAAAATAAATAGCCATTGGCTAAGGACAATTTGCCATAGGTCGTGACCCGATATGGTGTGCCATTACGCCACGCAAAACGCATTTTCTGGTTGTAGCGTTCATTGGCATCGTGATACGGTATTCCTGAATGATCAGTGAAACCGAAAGTAGACGCTTGTGCTTCAGGCAACTTTTCAATCCAGTGCAAAGCATCTAAGTTGACCAGATTAACTGTTATTGTGTCAGGCAGATCTTTCTGATTGAAGTAGCTGCGTCGTCCCTGCGCCTGATAACAAGCACGGATTTGATCCAGCATCTCTTTTTCGTGCGCAGACAGTTGAGCGCGACGGATTTCACGGACGAGTTGCTCTAAATTATCTGCTATTTCTGACAACGTTTTCTTGTCATCAATCGCTTGAAGCTCTTGTCTTAGTTTTTGTTGTAATAGTTGATTCATCTCTATTCTCCGAGGGGAAATTATGTCATTTCTATACTTGGGGAGATTTATCGCAGGCTTTGATACGTTTTCAGCCATTGGTAAGCCGTTTTAACTGGAGAATTGCTTTGGACTAAACGATCTTCAAAGTCCGCAATAACAAGTTCTGCAAAGTGTTCTTCTTGACACTGGATATGAGCTTTTAACTCCTTCACTAACGCGCTTAAAAGGGATTGATTGCCTTGCATGAGAGTCTTTCCTTTCATTCTTTATTTTTAGGTAAGTAGACCTCCAATTCTTCTTTGCTAATGGGTAGAGATCGCATTGAAAGTGTGTCGCAATCGAGGAAGGTCATGAAGTGATAGATGGGTTGACGATGTAACAATTTATAAGCATACTGCCCGACGATATTTGCCATCCAATCATTGATCAGCAAACTTTGTTCCTCTGCTTGAACCAATTCTGCACAAGATAAAGTGTCATCAATTACAGGATCGTCAAGCGGATCTTCTGCTTCTAGTAATTCAGGTAAGAGCAAGCCTTCCTTGGGCAGATAGCGTATACGGTCTTGCTCAAAATAGCGTTCTATAAGGTCAACATCATTGGTGTTTCCTATACAAACTTGCCCTCCCGTGCTGTAATTACCGGCGCTCAAATGGATACCACTCACCTTATAAATCTCGCGTCGTGCCTCAAAGTTATCGACACAACTGATGACTAAATCACTACCATAGCGATCAAAATGTTTGTCTGCTGATACGGCTTCTGGATACCAAGCTACATCTAAGCCCAAGCCAAAATTGAGGCGTTTAGCGACAATAGCGGCTTTGTATTGATTCACATCTGAGCTAACGAACAGTTGCCTACCCACATTTTTGACCTCAATTTTATCGGGATCAATTAAGACGATTTTGGGTGTGTGATATTGCTTCTCGCGCATGTCATAGCACATACGTCCCAGTATTCGCGCGACCTGCGCGCCCGTCCCACCCAAGCCAATGATCACCACACGGCTGATACGCTGATTGGGATCAAAATAGTGTTTGAGCATTATTTTTCTCCTACAATATCTGCTAAGATTTTGTTTGCTGAGATTAAGTCTTTTCGCGGATAAACTCGCGCACCCCTTTTTTCTAAGGCAATTAACTGGTCACGAATATCTTGGGGATGGGCTTCCGATTTCCCAGTACAAGCATGTGTGCCAAAAGGACTGCCTAACAACATACCAAAGTCCTTATCCAGTGAGGCATCGCTCAATTGATCTGCACTCACACGCTTGACTGTCCCCCAGCAAATTGAGCCACTGTTGAAGACATTGGGCAAGGGACAATTGAATAGCTTGGCAGATAAGCTTGTTGGGCGACCTTTGACGGCATAGACTGTATACTGCGGGTTTTGATTATCTTGCGTTAAGCGACTCATCACCAAGTCAGGCAGTGGCACACGCAAGGCATCTTGTGTGCCTTCCATCCAAATACCCGTCTTTTGTCGTTTGCGATAGGCAACCACCAATTTTTTGAGACCTGTTTGGCGAATCATCAGTATCTCATGATTGAGTATCCCAGTATCAAAGCTGATTTCACGAGCAAGGCTGGTAGCAACTTGCTGTAAATCAACTGGATACTCGCTCATCAAACCATTGTCACATTTACGCATAATGCACCCATAAGAATAAAAGTCAAGCGATAAACGCGGCACTTCATTCAAGGCACTTTCAAGCACGCGACCATTTAAGTCGAATCGGTTTGGCGCAATCATTCTTCTTTTTCCTTTCAATGTATTTTTGAACTTTATGGCTATTTTTCTTTAATTCTCTGCGAATGGCTGCATCATGACTCATACTGTCGAGACCAATCAGTACTCTACACATGATCTCCTCCCCTTCCTGAATCATCACCTTAGCAAATTCAATATCGCGCTCCGTCCACTGCAAACTTTCCATATTTCCTAATGCTTCAAAATCGAGACTCACAAGGCTGTTCGCACTTGACGCGAAGATCCAGTTGAGGGCTTGGGCGATATCATCATAAATCGGGTGTGCTTCGCTTTCTAAGCTCTCGATCAAATGCTGACCCATCCGATAACTGTCCATAGAAATATCCAATCCATAGCGTTCGCGAGTGAGTATAACGCCCAACAAGTCTAAGATATCTTCTAATTCAGGATGTATGCTGTAGGTATCTTCATCTTCCAAGTCAATGCCATACACATTGAGTGGAATTCCCCACGGCATTTGCTCAATCGCATCGATTGGAATCCCTTCTTCACTAATTTTTTCACAGATGAAGCGGTCAATCTTTTCAAGGGTCTGTCCTGAGCGTAATTGGCTAATCGCTTCCATATAGATTGCAGGAAAGGCACGCCGACAAATGATGAGTGCTTCGTTGAGGATGCCTTCGGGATCATCATAGAATTCCAGTTCGTCATCCCCTGTGCGCCATAACGGGTCGAGCCAAGCCACAGCTTGAGCAAGGCACAAAACAGGATCGGCTTGAATCGCTTGATTGAGATTCATATAACTGGCATGTAAAGCGTTCATAAGCCATATGCCCATTGTTCATTTTGTAAGGGGATTGGGTTGAGGTCTTTTAGACGTGCAGCAACAGTTTGACATTGTTTTGTGTATTCAATGAGTTCGCTAGTTGCTTCTTGGATGGCTTCGCGCTTAATGTGGCGCGGAATCATGCTACTGGTTTGCTGGCTATTCGCTTGCAATAAATGGATTGCTTTGAGGTCTTTGGGCGGGGTTTCTTCTAAAATATCAATTAAATTCTCACAGTTAATTTGCTCAATCATGGCAAATCCTCTTGGATTGTTATTATCACTTTTTACTTATGCAATATTGTGGCAATTTTAGGGTTTAAAAAGACCCTAAAAATTGCCACAGTATCCCCTACCCTTTGCGCCCAATTTTTGGTAAGTAGGAAATCAAAATTGTGCCATCATCAAGGGTTTGTTCGCGGATGGTGGCATGAGCGACTTCTGGATATGACCCTTTGAGAAAATCGCGCACAGCTTCATTGTCCATCTCACGCGTGGTTTCATCTTCATGGATGAGTTGTGATCCAATTTTGAAGGTACGAAAGGCTTGGCTTTCTGTATCGTTGCTGTTGTCGGTATTGTGATCGTTTTGGTCTGACATGCTTGTTTCCTTTGTAGATTAAATTAATTGATAAATGATTAGACCTGATCTATCTTTTGACTATCCGAACTGATTAGTCGTCTGCGTCTGTGATTACCTCCTCATCACTGAGGATTTCATCGCGAGTCATGTTGATGACGGCTGCTTCTTTCTTGCCTTTACCTAAGACACGAATCGCTTGCTGATCGTTATCTACTAAAGCTAGAGCAACAGTTTTTGCTTCCGCCAAGGTTTCAAAGCGCAAGTCTTTGTTTTTCATGTATGTTTCTTGAATATCGAAGGGATCAAACATCGTGACTTTGCGCCGTTTACCGCCTTGCTCCAAGTGGTATGGTCCTGCAACCACTTTTGCGCTACTTTTTGTAGCATCCATCGCGGGAGGTTCGGGTTCAGGTGGCAAGTCGATTTCGGGTGGATTGGCAATCACCTCAGCCAATTGCAAGAAGCCTTGTTCTAATAATTTTTGGCTGAACTCGCCAAAATGTTGATAGGTGAAGCTTGTCAGAATGGCTTGTTCGCCTTGACTGGCTTGCAAGACAACTAAGTGATCTTGGCTATCGGGACGATGTTCAATGCTCAGATTGACTTTGGTAATGACATTTTTGCTCATGAGCTGATCTACTTTCTATTTAGGATTATAAAATTAGGCTTGCCACAAACCACCAGTAGCATCGATGTCTACTTGCAAGTCACGCGCAATCTCCCATGCTAATTTCTGTCCATGACGACCAAAGCAGTGATAGAGTCCTTTCTCACAGTGGTAGTAGGCATGGCAACCGGGATAATCGTGCTGATGCGGGTAGATACACAAACACTTGTACCAGCCCTGTCCACGATAGGGACTGGCTTGATAGCGCTGGCGTAATTCTGCAAGCAATGTTTTCAGTAAGGTCGGATTGAGATGGCGTTGTGTGTTTCTCTTAAAATTGAGATGTGAGCGTCTGCGGGGCTTTGTAGCAGGTATGACAGAGGATGGAACAACTTTGGGCAGATAGTTATAAAAGTCTTCGAGGTGATAGCGATGGGGAGTGCTTGCAAGAATTTTACAGGCTTTTAGAGCTTGCGAATCCTTATTGTGCCAAAATCCAGGCAAACGTAGCACTTGATCGACAGACATACTCTTGTCACTTTGGATTGCGCCTGCCAATCCTTTGAGAATCTGATCTGCCAGCACAAAATCTTGACTGGCTTTTTCCAAAAACCAGTAGGCGTGCAATCCATTTCCTGAACTGACCACCAAGCTAGCTGGCAACACGCCCTTTAAGACTGCTTGTGCCTCTGCAGGTGCAAGGTCCATATCAACGAATAAGGCTGGTAAGGCCTGCAAGGCTTTTTTACCACCACGTTGATACGACCTTAGACCACGGCGACGGCTGGCAATGCCTAGATAGCATCCCCAACCCAATTGATTCATGAGACGCATTATATTTAAGCTCGCCTCAATTGCTTGATTGTCTTCAATCGCGCAATGATATGATTTCACACGCCCCTTGCGATGCGGATGAATGATACTAAAACTGAAATAGCCTCCTTGCTCTTTCAGAATGCTTTGTAGCTGTCGAATAAACGTCCAACTCTGCGTGGCGAACATCAGCTAGAACATCTCTAATTGCTGAAACTCTGGTCTATCCTCTGGAACAGCCTCTAAATCCACTTTACGCCGACGTTTACGCTTTGGTGTTGCCTTCTGTTGTGATACAGCTTGGAAGTCGATGATTTTGTTGTCTACAACAGGCTTGGTGACCACAGCGATTGCTTCATCAGGGTCACTTGCAACAGGCTTAGCGACCACAGGGACATCTTCATCACGCTCATCGACAACAGGCTTGGCGACTACAGGGACGACCTCATCTGCCTCAGGCGTAGAGCTGAGAACAGGCATCAGATGACTGAATCCAAAACTGGTTAAGACCGACTTACTACTTACAGGGTCCGTCACATCTTCATCAGTTTCACTCAGCGCAAGGTTTTCTGGAATTAGCGGGGTCGTTGCATTGACTGCAACCCTATCATCTGTCACGGACTGAGGTACATCCGCTCTGTTATTTGTCATCCCCATTGAGGCTAAGATCGCATTTGAATCGCAGTCGGTACGGGCTGTGATGTTTATCTGTGCGGGTAGCTTTTTGTCACGGCTCGTCAAGCCCATCCCTGCTAAGACTGCTTCGGTGTAGACAGGTGCTGGTGCTGGCTTATCCTCTGGCACCGTCTGCCCTACTACCTCATAGCTGACATCCGCTGCGACCTTATCTGGCACTTGGCGCAAAACAGCCCCTAAATCTAAGACCCTCTCGATCAGATCATCGCTCTCCTCAACGTCTTCTTCTATTTGCCAGTAGTTGGCATCTTCGGTATCCAACTCACTATTTTGGATTTTGAACAGATCACGCGGATCATCTAAGGCGTCTTCTTGACTGATGGCAGCTAACAAAGCGCTTTCAAAGCCACCTTCACCATTCGTCAACTCGTCTAAGCCCGTTAAGCCAATATTACCTGTCAGTAATTTGGCGGCGCGTTGCTTACGGCTCATGAGTTGCACAGCCGTATGCTCCATCGTGTCCTGCGCAAACATATAGTACGTTTTGCAATGATCATGGGTCTGATTCAAGCGGTATGAGCGCGCGGCGGCTTGCATTTGCGTTGACAAATTGAAGCTGATTTCGTAGAAGATTAAGGTTGGTGCAAAAATGAGATCGAGCCCGGTTTTTACAAGCTCAGGGTTCGTAATCAAGACATTCATACCTCTTGCACGCTCAGTTTCAATCACTTTTTCACGCCGTTCTGCACCGATTGTATTCTTGAGGATGAAGGGTTGCGCACCACTAACATGCTCACGAATCATCGCTTCAATCCGAGGTTGGATGTCGCGTGTGCCACTCTGACGAATGTAAACCACGCAAGGACGATTGGCTGCTAATTCTTCTTGCAACAAGTCAATTAAGGCTTGCTCTTTGGCAAAGATGCGCTTTTCACCAAAAGACGGAATTTTGGTCACAATATGCGGCATTTTCTTACCTGTGATCGGATGCTTGATATTGTGAATCACATCGGTTGGACGGAATGAGGCTGAGGGCCAGCCCATCGACCATTGCAGATACGCCCCCCTAAACGTTGTGTCCCCGTCCCAACGTTTTTCAATCAGGTAATCTTTGAGTAAGCGACGGGTCGTGTCATACTGATTGTAGGTATCTGCATCCATTACGACAGGCACTGCAATTTCTTCATAGGCAGGCAGATGTTTATTGAGATCATCTAGACTAAAAAACACGCTATGATCTAAGATTTCTGCAACCAAGAGTGGTGAAATGCCCGGTGCTTCAGTAAACGGACGTGTATAGGTCGATGTCCCTGTATATGCCCCTGTTTCGCGGTCATAGGTCGGACGATCTTCGACGATTTGCTCCAAAACACCCATATCTTCAACCCACTTGGATTCTGCCCGCCCCCTTTGACTGCCTGTGTCCAGTTGGTCTTGAAAACCTGAACGACCTCGCGTTTTGGAACTGAGACGACTTGCACCACCAATCGGATAGCGTTGACGCACACGCTCATTCAAATGATATTCCAAATTGAATAAGCTACTCGAGCGTCCATTGAAAGGCGTACCGGTCATGCCTAAGACTTTCTTAGCAATCCCTGCCATTCTTCCAAATGATTCGCCGTTGCCAGTGTCGCCGTTGGCACACTCATGAACTTCATCCCAAACCAGCAAATACACCCGATCTGCGTAATTCTTTTTGAGATATTGATCCAGACGATAGCGTGGATTTTTACGCGGATACTTCTGCCCTGCTTTCGGACGTGACCCGCTATCACGCGCTTCTTGCCATAAAGGATTATGACATTTTGTACAATTGCGTTTACCTGCTTTCAACCAAGACTTGGAGGCAATTACCGCACCTTCTTTCTTTTCTTGCATCACGGTTTGTCCACAATGTGGGCAGGTTGGCACACTTTGTTTGACAATACGGGGCTGATCCTCATAGCCTTCTGGTGTTGCATCACCTTGTTTCCATAAGGCTTGGCGTCGTTCACGCCAAACAACGGCTACATCACGCCCTGTTCCCAGCTTGGTCATATCGCGCTTGATGAGACCAATCTTAGGAATCCCTGCCCCTAATTTCTGGGCTTTATTCATGAAGGATTTGACATCTTCATGGCGTTTGAGATGGGCAATATAGCTGTTTGGATTGATACTCAACAACTCCCGTTGCCATTTCTCAATTAAGTGGGGTGGTGCAACGATTAAACTGATCTGATCTGCACCCACATCGCCTTGCAAGGATTTGATAATGCCACTGGTAACCGCAATCGCGGTTGTGCCGCCTAAAAGCGTCTTACCAGTACCCATTGAGCCAATGAGCAAGATGCTATCGCGTTGCTCGAAACCGCGTGTGATTGCCGCCACAACGTGTTTTTGAGCCGTATACATTTCATATTTGCCTTTGAGGCGCACAGCATCTAAGTAAGGCTTGATGCCATTGAACTTGAAGTCATACATCGGGGTGAAGCGTTGATTGAGGTATTCTGCTAAGGCTTGTTTATTATTGCGGATGAAGTCTAACAAGGCATCGTCGCCTTGCATCTCAACGATTGTCCCTGTCGCACTCAATAAGCTCAGCACAGTCGTTGGTTTCAGACGAATCGTGGTCTTGGTTGTGCTACGGTCTGGGTCACGTTCGTCAGGCACAGTTTCCACTTTTGCAATTTCTTCAATTGCTTGGGTCTTACCACGAATGACAACGGTGCCATATTCTTGGCTCTCGATAATTGCGCCATTGGCAACCCCTGCGGCTAAGACCAAGGCCATATGTCCCGGACGTGGCGCAACAACCGGTTCAATATCATCTTCGAGGGCATCATGCGCTACACTCAACACACTTTGAAAGGTGGCAGATTGCCATGCACCCAGTGTCTCAACCAATTGTAAGCCTTGATCTGCATCAATCATATCGGCTGTGAAAATAAAGCGATGCGTCTTGGGCGCAACCGGTAACTGATAGATAGGCTCTGCTTGCACTTCCAACATACGAGGGCTCTGCTTTTGAATGTCAATTTGTTGGTAGAGTGCGCTTGGATCGGGTTGATGTCCGACCACAGCCGCGACAATGATCTGGTCATATTCCCCTAAATGCTTACCTGGAATTGCCCAGACATCGACTTGGCGACTATTTTTAGCTAAGAAGCTCATCGCATCTGTCGTTAAATGATGCTGATAGACTGCCCACAACACCAAGCCACCCTCTTGCGCCCATTTCCAACTATGGCGCAACATGGCGAATTCAACCCGCTTGCTATTCTTAGCGGTTTTATCAATATCATAAGGTGGATTGACCCACAAACAACTGAAGGCGCGGTTGCTTGCTCGTAAGCGTAAGGCATCTGAGCGGACCGCTTGCGTGATGCCAAATTTCTCGATACACTTTTGCGCACGCGCACCATCTAATTCATTGGCATAAGCTGTCATCTGCCATTGTCGTGAAGCAACCTCTAAGAATGTGCCTTCTCCTGCAAATGGATCTAAGAGTTTATGGGCAGGTGTCGCTGGCTTGACTAAAGACAAAATTGCATCTTGGTGGATCTCGTCGATAGGCAAAAATCCCATTTTTACCCGCGATTCTAAGCGTGCCATTTTTTGCTCCTTTTTGATTAATTTATTCGATTGTTTATTTGTTGGTTGACAGAGTTTTTGTCCGTAGTGACAGAGTTTTTGTCCTAACACTTCTCAGGCTTGATGAAGAAACCTCAATAAACAAAAAAAGCACCTCGACTTGAGATACTCTTTCAGTATTTGGCTTTTCAATTGTGTCTTTGATTAATCAGCGATTTTCTTTCAGCATAGGCTGTTATTTATACCCGATAACACCCTAACAAAATTCGAGACCTTACAAATAATCGCTTTCGATGGTCGAATGATCACCAACCATTCGATCCAATTTTAAACTCGGAAAATCGCCCCTTATTGGGCTTGCATGAACCACAACAATCACAATCTGATTATGAGGGTTGGTCCAGAAGCTATGTCTTTTTTGATGCTTGTGCGCGAAAACTATGTCTTTTTTACGCAAAAACTCTGTCAAAATAGCCCAAAACAACCTGTTTTTCGGACAGAAACTCTCTCAACCTACAGGTAAAATTAAGTTACATCATGGGGAGGATAGAGGCTGATGACACCTTCAGATAAGCCACCAGTGATGATGCGTTTCCAAGCATCTTCATCAAGGTCTATCAGTAGCAAGTTGGTGTCTGCATTACTACGCGTTTTACGGATCAGTTTGGCATGATGCCCTGCTTGCCACAGATACCTTGTCCAATGCTCAAACACAGGAATACTGAGGAGTTGTTTCACATGATGATGCACATGCGCCATGGCTTGCTCATCGCTTAAATGGAAGATGAAGGTCTGACTTTTACCGTGATAGTTGGCATTGTGAAACCACTCATGCAGCAAGATTAGTGAACAAAATTTAGCTTCAGGAATATTCTGAAAATAATCCTTATATTTGCCTGTATTGCCCTCCCCTGCTGTCAGTTCCATCGCGGGCGCATCCTCTGGAATGAGATTGACAATATCGCCTTGACCCAATTTAGCACGAATCGCTTCCACTGCCATTCTTGGTCCTGCCATATTCACATAGATGCAGGTCTCTTCATATAAACCAAACCCGTAACACCAAACTTGTCCTGTAATACTACCGGTCAGTTCACCACACATAGCTTGTGGTATTGCCAATTGTTTATGACCACTTGCCTTTGGCACTGATCTGAGGGCTTGCCCCATGCTGGCTTTAATTGCTAATTGAATTGGATCATTTTCATCGTCTGTGGCTTGGTATTCAATAACCTTGATAGGATCAGGCTCGAAAGCTTTGCCACTGGGTCGGTTGTCTGGTTTCGCCTTCCCTTCTGGATTACAACTTGCACAAGCTACCCACTCATCCAAATTCGGTGCAACAATCCAACCCATCTTACTTTTACAGACTGAACAGTTGCTTTTGGCACGATTTGATTGCTTAGATGCCTTACTTACTAAAGAAACACCTAAAATTCTTTCCGCTTCTGCATCACTACAGGGTGCATTGTCATCAGGGTTTTCAAGATTTGTCGGATTTTCATCTGCCTGTTTTTGTTGATCGACCAGCGCTTGAATACTTTCTGGCAATTTGTCTGCGATGAGATACCAACTGCGACGTTTTTTACTCCAGCGTGCCCCTGCCCCTCTAAGGAGTTTTCGATGCGGAAAGGTGTCACCACTAATCCAATACCAAGGCGTATCTATTGCACTTTTTTGAACACGTTCGACAGTTATATCTACACGATCTTCTGAGGACAACACGTCACCAATCGTAGCAGCTTGATAGCCTCGGGGATCAAATTGCGGACCACTATAACCACTAGCTTCACGATATGTTAGACGGGATTGATTGGGCAATTCTTGCCATATGCCCTCTCGATACAGATATGCACCTGCATGATGATGTAATTTGCTCACTGTTTCAGCTTGTGCTAAATCTTCATCGCTGAGACGCAACAAGATATAGCCTTGGTGAACCTCTAATTGTCCAGTGATTGCAATGTAGCGATACGATTGGCGTTTTGTAGAAACATCCTGTGCTTGTTGGTCGTATAAGGCTAGTAGAAGATCTGCACTTGCACTGCTGTAACCGATCTTTTGTGCTGAGAGGCGTTTCTTACTTCGAGGATCTTTAACCCGATGCGACCCATATGTATGAATCGCGAGGATATGACTGTTCATTTTTATACTTCCCTTTTTCTAGAATTTCATCGCAACGTCCTTAGCGCGATAGCGCCTTGGGGCTTCGTGATAGAAGGAAAGTCAT
>JBAUIA010000352.1:0-7057 GCA_049680565.1 Phototrophicaceae bacterium | reverse complement strand
TCATCGATTGAACAGAACAATTCGAGTAAACTAGGCATATAAGGGGACTCTCTTTACTAATTGGTTTGGTTACCTTGAAGCTTAACGCTTCTTCTAAAGTCTGTCCCCTTATCCAAAACTCACGTTAATAATAACATTAATTTTCCTAACTATTCTTTGCTACAGAGCTTTAGATTTAGTCTCACTGATTACATCTATCTTTGGTATAATTTACCTCCATATCATTTACCAGTTAATTTAAATTAACGCGAATAATGCTTAAGAAATAAATTCATAAATCACGCGCTTTTGAGAGAAAAATCTAATAATTTCACTTGGAAGTGTTCAAAAGCTGTGATTTTCGAGATTTTTATACCAACTCATTAATGATTTCATGCAAAATGATATCAATTCAGCATGATTTATCAGTAAACAGATTATCCATTATTGGCGTTAAATTAGTATGAATTGAACAAAATTTTTATTCCCTGAAATAGCCAATGATTAAACACATACACTGAAAATCACTGCCGAAAGCTAAACTAAACCAGAAAGTTCTAATATTTAATGACTCAAAAGCCTCTTTCTATTTTTAAGCTCGGACTAGCATTCCCGAATGTTATTTTGCTTATTACGCTTATCATACTGGTTTATACATTTTTCCCTCAGTCGATAGAGACAGGTGGAGATGCTCTTTTCAATTGGGAAAATGCTAAACGGCTAGCCAATGAAGGAGGAGATTTAGGTACAAGCCACCATGCCTTACGGTGGTTTAGTGTTATTATTGAAACGAGTATCATCTCAATAGCAGGTGAATCTCCTAATTTATATTATGCTGGTCCACTCATATCAATGACCTTATTCCTAATCATCTTTTCTTATTTAATTGATGATTTATTTGGATGGGTCTATGTTGGATTATTTTTATTGGCAACGATCTTTAGTATTCAACTATGGCGACAAACATTTCAGATTTTGCCGACACAAGCAGGTTTGACAGCCTTATCACTTTTTGCTTTATGTTACTATTTTCATTGGAAAACGAATCGTTGGTTGTGGTTTATAGTTGCGGTGATTGCCTTATTCTTATTCTATGGAGCTAAATTCCCACATGCTTTCTTTTTTCCGGGGTTTGTGCTTGCGCTCTTATTACAACGTAAATATTCTCATATTGTTGTATTCTTTGCTGTTTTTGGTATTTTATTTGGCATTGAGACGATCTTAATCAATCAATTTAATTCTGGGCAGTTACCTTTTGGACGCTTACAAGGCTTATTTTCAAGTAGCACCCGTTCTAATCTACTGACACTAGAAAGTTATTCAGGTTGGACAATAACTACACTTTTATCACGTTGGGAAAATACAACACCTGTTGAAGAATTATATTATTTACTATATTTTTTAGTCACACCAGTTTTAGTGTGGTTAACATTCGCTAGCAATTTCTTCCCAAAAGCATTCACACAGAATAATAAAATTGCTGACTTACTGAAAAATCCTTATTTACAGACCTTGCTTTGGATGGGGATTAGTTTTGCTGTATGTATTACATTCTTTGTAGTTTCTATTAATCCCTTACGTCCTGGCTTATCTATGCGCCCGCGCTACATAGCGATCTTGTTACCTTTTGTATTTATCAATATATGCTGGTTTATAGCGTTAATATGGGAAAGCCTATTTAGTGAAGATAGAATTAGAGTAATTATATCCTCACTCATAATTATTGGATCTGTTTCGGTTTTTTCAGATATGATGATAGTAATGTTTAATCCAGTACCTTATCTATTCACAAAAATTACTATACTTGCTGTGACACTCTTATATTATGGATTTGTTATTTATCTTTTGGTTAGCATCTTTAATCATGATACAGAAGATCAGAATGACTTATCTGTAACCACGAGATTTAATCAAATGCAATATTGGTATTTTATATGGGGGATATTCATCAGTTCGATTATTTTCCGAACAATAACCTCCCTATTAGTAGGATTTATCAGTGGGCGCTTGATGATGGTACTTACTATCCTAATTGCAATTATGATAAGTATATTATCAAGATCAAGTCTCGATAAATTCTTCAAATTACGTAAGCAACATTCACACATCAATCTGTTCAAATTTTCAGTAAATGATCGAGATTTACTTATTTTATGCTTATGGTTTCTCAGTATCAGTGCTTTGATTGTTTATGTTACACTGACTGGCAAGCTACTCAATTCAATACCTTTTAAGCTCATGATTGTTCCAATTATGATGACACTATTGGCATACGAAATTGTATTTTCATCAAGTGGTAATCGTGTGACTGTATCAGCCAATCAGCAATCAATTTTGGGAGTAGTCTTTACAGTCATTGTCATCGTAACTTTATTTTATGGGAGTGGCAGAAGTCTACAATTTCCAATATGGTACGATGAAATACCATATACGATATGGAACGTAGATGAATATTTTATAACACTTGAAAATGATGTTTTGGACGACGAAATTTGTGTTATAACTTCTGATACAGCTATTGAAAATTCACTTAGAAGTATCATGCCGACTAGTAATAATATTACAATATTACCTAACTCTACTGTATTTAATGGTATAGATATGACAGATATCGAGGGCATTTCACAACAAGTATTCAATCAAAATAGAGTAAATGTCAATAATTCAACATGTGCATGTCAAGGTGCTGTTTACTATGGTAACTATGATGCATATTATGTGTTTACAGCAAGCGAGACCGAGATACTTAACCAGCATTTAGTGCAGTCGTGTACATCATCCGATTTATTCGACAACTAACATTAGAACTTAACACAATTGATAACTCACCCTATGGTTTGTTAGAAAGAAATTGCTTTACCTATGCAAAAGACAATCAAACAATTTATTCGCGACAAAATTTGGCATCGTGAATTTAGTGAAACACAGATCAATAAATATGTTGGTTATTACGAAAATACCTATCTTGCACATGCAACAGATCAGCAGTTAAGGGAAAATGCAGCATCAGGTGGTGCGGTTTCTGCCTTGCTGATGTATATGCTTGAACAAAAACTGATTGATGGCGCACTCGTTTTAGATAGTGTTATAGCCGATGGGAAAGTACGCCCCAAGTTTATAATTGCGCAATCAGTAGAAGAGATTATGCAAGCGCAAGGCAGTAAATACTCAGCTGTTTATTTTTCGCAACAGGCACTCCCCCTCTTACAGGCTTTTGATGGTCGTTTAGCAGTTGTTGCTTTACCATGTGATGCGCGAATATTACAGGCTTATCGCTCTAAGCATGCTGAATTTAATGAAAAAATTAAGATGGTCATTGCTTTATACTGTGGACATAATTCCGAGCCTGAACTGACCGATTGGACAATTGATAATTTAAGTAAAAGTAATGTCCAACTGGTTGATTTTAAATATCGAACGGGTCATTGGCGTGGAGAATTAGAAGCAACTTTCGATGATGGGTCTGTTGTCAAGAAACCTTTTAGCCATTTTTCGGATTATCGTAATGTATACTTCTTTGCACAAAAGAAATGCCATCATTGCTGTGACCACTTTGGATATTTTTGTGATATTTCTGCGGGTGACATTTGGTCACCAGAGATGAAAAATAACCCTGTCAAGCATACATCATTAATCACACGCACAGCTAGGGGTGAATCTCTTGTTAGGCAAGCAGCGAAGGATCAATTAATCGCAACCTCCTCAGCAGACATTAAGCAAATCACCAATGGTCAAGCGAGAACATTACCCTTTCATTATAATGTAAGCGCAAGGGCGCAAGTTGCACCACTCTTTGGTACAAAAATCAAGGATATTACGCGAGAACGAGTTAGTTTATTAGATACAATCCTTGCCTTGATCGCTATTGCCAATGAAAGATTTTCCAATTCTCGCTTTGGGGGATGGGTTGTTAAGCATATGCCAAGACCAATTCTAAAATTGTATCTCTATCTATTCAAAGGCTTGGAAAGTATCTAATGCAAAAGACTGTTGGTGTCATAGGAGGTACAATTTGGGGGAATCGTGGTGCAGAAGCCATGTTAGTGACGGCAATTGGGAAAGTGCGTGAGAAGAACCCAAATACCAAAATTATCATCTTTTCGTACTTACCTTCTCAAGATAAAGAACTGCTTAATGACCCCACAATTGCTATTCACGATGCGCGACCTCTGGCTTTGGTGTTATCGCATTTACCATTTTCCTTTGTGGCATGGCTGCTTAATCTTGTAGGTTTATCTTTGCCCAATTTAGGACTTTTTAAATCAGCATATGCCCTTTCACAATGTGATATATTGCTCGATGTTGGTGGAATCTCATTCGCAGATGGACGTGAGAAATTTTTACCTTTCAACATCCTCATTATTTTACCTGCTGTGCTGATGGGTGTAAAAGTCGTGAAATTATCACAAGCGATGGGATCATTTAAAAATCCAGTTAATCGTCTGGCTAGTCGATTATTTTTGCCATTGTGCCATCAAATTTATGCGCGTGGGATAATAACAGCCTCCTATTTGGAAAATCTACATCTTAAACCAACATTATGGAAACATGTACCTGATGTAGCATTTCTCTACCAATCTAGCTTTACGCTTTCGAACGAGAATAATGATAAAGTTGCACAAGATGTTAGTAAGCTCACTTCATTGAAAGCACAGGGAACACCGATTATTGTTTTGTCGCCAAGTTCTGTTGTATTTGAACAAATGGCGAAACAAGGTAAGGATTACATTGCCGTATTCTTAAGGCTCATTAGTAGTCTAAGTCCCTCTTATCATTATCTTGTTGTACCAAATGCAACCCGTGAGAATAGTGAGAAACTTCGTAATAATGATCTCATAATCATTGATATGCTACGCTTAAGGGCTGAACGTGAATTGCCTTATGCTACACGAAATCGGATTCAACCTATTCTTTATGATTTGAATACAGCAAGCTCACGCGAGTTACTAGAATATGGAGATGTTATGGTGACATCGCGCTTTCATGGTATGATTTCTGCGCTAAGTCTCGCATTACCCACCTGTGTAATCGGATGGAGTCATAAATATGAAGAAATTTTGGCTGAGTTTGGCATGGAAAAATTTGCGATTGATTACAAAGATGTGGATGAAAATTTAGCCAAAACTGTTGAAAACTTACTTCAATATGCAGATGATTGGCAACAAAAAATCAAAGATTGCTTACCTAAAGTAAAAGCACAGTCACAAATCCAGTTTGATAATTTAGATTTAGATAATTAAGCATGACAAAAATAATTATCACAATCCTCAAGCAGGTTTGGCTTGTTGTTATATTCATAGCCGTTGGAGTTTATATTTTTCGGCAAGCACCAATATTAATCGAGTACATGGGAAGTGTGACAATTCTGCAATTATTATTATCATTCCTGTGCCTCACTATCGGGAAAGTAGCCCTTGTTTGGTTGTCACTATACACTATACATGATGCAGATTGGAAACCTTCTTTTCAGGAGATGTTTGTTATAAATTCATACAGTCAACTTGCCAAATATTTGCCGGGTGGCGTATGGCATTTTGTGAGTCGCGCAGGCTATTATCAGATGAAGGGCTTATCGCTTAAAGCAACTAGTCGTGCAATGGTAATTGAAAATATTTGGTTAATTCTGTCTGCATTTTTTATAGGATCGCTTGTATTGATGTTTGCATTAGCACAACAAGCAATTCTGGCTATTGTAGTCTGTTTCGTAATTTGGCTTATTATTTCATATATTATTTTACGCTGGACAACATCCACTCATAACCTAATAATGCTTATACGATTGATCTTGTTGCAGCTAAGTATCTGGCTACCATTAGGATTAAGCTATACAATGATTTTACCAATCAATATGACTAATAATGTTTTATTGATTAGTATCAGTGGGTTTATAATAAGTTGGCTGGTCGGTTACGTGACAATCTTTGCACCGGGTGGTATTGGCACACGCGAGATTGTTCTCGTCGCCATTATGTTGCTGTTGCTTAGTCCTGAACTGAGCCTTTTTTATGCAACATTGCATCGCTTATTATGGGTGCTGAACGAATTACTTTTAGCCTTGATCGCTTTTATCTTTTTCCGTCGTCTTTTGAAATAATGATATCTGCCGTATATAATACAATGTTTCCTCATTTAAACGCCTATTAACAGCAATTAAGTCTCCTGCGACCCCAAACAAGATGATGATGAATCCTAATAAAATAAATACGCCACCAAGAATGATTGATTGTATATTAGAGCCACGTTCTGTAAATCCAAGAAACATTAATATGAGAAATCTTACCCAAGATACAATACCAATCACAAGAAATGGGATTGAGAGGTAAATAAAGGATCGTAGTGGTTTATATAACATAAATAGGCGAAGGATAGTAAATGCTGAGCGACCAATATATTCAGGAATACTACGCATCAATCGTGATTCTCGAGTTTTTGCATTCGTGACAATCGGGATACTTGTAATGATAAAATTTTGTCGTCCTGCTTGGATAATCATTTCCAGTGTATACGTATATTTCGTAAAAATATTGATTCGTAGCGCTGCATTACGTGATATTGCACGGAAACCACTTGGCGCATCGGGAATATCTGTATTCGATACATACCGAACTAAGGCGCTACCCATATATTGAAATAATTTTTTAGTCGCAGAAAAATGTTCAATAGTGCTAACTTGGCGGTCTCCGATAACAATATCAGCATTCCCATTGAGTATTGGAGTGACTAAATCCCCTATATAACGTCCTGGATATTGATTATCAGCATCAGTATTGACGATAATATCTGCGCCACGTTCTAAACAAGCTGTTAATCCTGTTTGAAATGCAGTTGCTAAACCAAGATTCTGTTTGTGTTCAATGATGTGATTAACATTATTATTGGTAGCCACAGTACTCGTTTCATCAGTACTACCATCATTGATAATTAATACTTCGATAGTATCGATACCCTCAATATGAGTTGGTAATTCTGCTAGTGTTTCTGGAAGCGTTTCTGCTTCATTATAGCAAGGTATTTGAATAATAAGTTTCATTGAAATTAGCAAACTTTCGTTGTTAGCTCGTAAGTATAATAGCGTTTA
>JBAUIA010000351.1:0-7588 GCA_049680565.1 Phototrophicaceae bacterium | reverse complement strand
CTTATTTATAACGGACATGACACTTACCATATCCGCTATAAACAGAATTATTTTCCGTATTGGAGAAGAGTGCGACCTTTATGATGAAGGATTGGTCTTAACAAATCCTTACACCAAGTAACCCGATGAAAGAAACTGGAAATGCAGAGCATATCGTGAAAATAAATAATGTGTAGGGGTGTTGCCTGTCCGCACTCACCAAGCGGAGGACATAAAATCCATCCCCTACAATTTTCAAAAACTTATACCGTTTTACTACCAGCGCTACTGCAATAGTAATTAGAGGCTATCGATCAACACTCTAAGATTGTCATCAATATCTGATAAATGGAAGCGGATAAATTTACGATTTACATCAAGCAAGGCTTGGCGATCACCCAATGCTTGGGCTGATTTAAGCGTGCCAAAGCTCATCCCACTAGCACTTTCACCTGCTTCATCAGGAATATCAACATCTTGTGGCATATCGGCTGTAAACTGGATGAACAACCCTTTACCAGCATCCCCTTTATGGAGTTGCCCTGTACTGTGTAAGAAGCGAGGACCAAAACCGATAGTGGTCGCTAGTTTTGTTGTATCTCGGATTTTCGTTTGCAGATGTGCCAACACATCCATTGTTGCTTCGGTCATCGGTACATAAGCATGAACAGAAACATATGCCCCATCCTCAGCTTGTGCGAGAAAATCTTTGAGCGCTTGTTGTGGACTACTCGCGCTGACATCCCCCAAAACTTGAATCCCATCCGATTCAACAGCGACAGGTAACGATTCGAGTTCACCTGTTTCCATATATTCTTCGATCTTGGCACGCGCTGAATTTTTAGCAGATTCAACATTCGGTTGGTTGAACGGATGAATAGCGAGGATATGCCCTGCGACAGCCGTCGCCATCTCCCAGAGGAAGAACTGCCCAGCAATATCGTATTTACCACCGACTTGAATGGTAACAACAGGATGCCCTGCTTCGGCAATGCGCTCAATCGCTGCATCGTAAGTTTCATCATCCCCAACGCGAATATACACAAATAGACGATCATCGCCATAAACATCAGGAGAACCGATCATCTCGCCGACGACAGGCAAAATCCCCTTACCATCTTTACCTGTACTTTCAGCAATGAGTTGTTCGACCCAATCGCCAAAATTTGCCAAGATGGGAGAATTAAAGATTGTGATTTTATCGCGTCCGTGTTCGGCAAGCGCACCCATCACAGCCCCTAATTGAGCGCCAACATTATCACCACCGTGAGCCGAACTTTCTGGATTACAATCGGCAGCCATAGCTTGTGCGCGTTGAAGTAATTCAGGCACATCGACACCGAGCAAGGTTGCAGGGACAAGCCCAAAATAGCTGAGTACACTATAACGTCCACCAATATTAGGATCATTGACGAACAAGGCACGGAATTGATAACGTTCGCTCATACCCACTAATTTACTACCGGGATCAGTAATGCCAACGAAGTGTTTGCCTGTAGCGGCTTTATCACCCGTAATAGCGAGCAAGCGGTTATAGAAATACTTAAATGCGGAGAGTGTTTCGGCTGTACCCCCTGATTTTGTGGCAACAATGAACAAGGTTTTCTCAAGGTTAAGCACATCATCAAACAATTTGACCATCGCAGGATCAGTGCTATCGAGAACATCCAGATCAAGGCTATGATTTTCATCAAAGACGAAGCTGAGAACTTCAGGGGCGAGGCTACTACCTCCCATCCCTAAGAGTAAAACATTGGTGTACCCTTCATTTTCGAGCGCATCACGCAGATGTTCCATACGGTCAACATTGTCCGTCATGCTATCCATGATACGCAACCAACCCAAGCGATTATCAATTTCGGTTGGGTCATCTTGCCAAACGGTATGATCGTGCTGCCAAATACGCGCCATAATTTTATTCTGCGCGAGTTCTGCTGTAGCAGCTTCATATGCTGCTTGATATTGTCCTAAACTGAGTGTCATTTCCATTGTTTAGCTTGCCCCCTGAGCCAGTTTTTCGCTCTTTTGGCGGATGCTATCCATTAAGCTAGCAAATGGTTTTTCAAATTTATCCACCCCTACATCTTGTAAATTCTGGGTGATGGCATCGTAATCGACACCAATTTCTGCTAATTGATCGACATCAGCTTGGGCTTGTTCGACATCAATATCAATCGTCCGTGCGACTGTGCCATGATCTTTGAAGGCTTCTTTGGTTTCAGGTGGCATCGTATTGACCGTATCAGGACCAATCAGATCATCAACATATTTGGTATCAGGATAAGCATCATTTTTGACACTAGTCGATGCCCATAAGGGGCGCTGTACCCGTGCGCCTTTAGCAGCAAGCGCTTCCCAACGTGTGCCACTGAACCATTCTTGAAAGCGTTTATAGGCAAGACGTGTATTGGCAACAGCAATTTTACCGAGCAAATCATGATTGCCTGCGGCTTCAATCGCATCATCCATATCGGATTCAACACGGCTCACAAAGAATGACGCAACAGATGCAACTTTGCTCAGATCACCGTCATTACCTGCCAGAATTTCCAAGCCATCGAGATATGCACCAGCAACATTATCATAATCTTGCAAGCTGAACATCAGCGTAACATTGACATTGATGCCATCACCAATCAAGGTTTTTATAGCTGGAATCCCTGCTTGAGTCGCTGGCACTTTAATCATCACGTTCGGGCGATTGACCTTCTTATGAAGATCACGTGCTTCTGCAATTGTGCCATCGGTATCATTAGCAAGTGTTGGGTTTACTTCGAGGCTGACATAACCATCAATGCCATCACTCTCATCATAGATTGGGCGCAGAATATCAGCAGCGCCTTGAATATCTTCAATCGCTAGTGCTTCATAAATTTCTTCGACTGTTTTGCCCGCTTTGACCAGTTGCTGAATTTGCTCATCATAATCATCGCTATGAGCAATTGCTTTCTCAAAAATTGCTGGGTTGGATGTCACACCACGCACGCCTTCATCGACGGCAGCTTGCAAACCACCATCTAAAATAAATTGACGGCGGATATAATCAATCCAAACGGATTGCCCTTGTTCTTGATATAAATCATGTAGCTTTGTCATATTGATCTCCCTTATTTTTGCTGAGTAAATGAGCTAGACACTACTATTGTGACGCATGAGGCAGTGCTTCGCTAGGCTTTCGTTATACTCTATAGATGGCTTGTTAGCGACTCACCTTACATTATATATTTCTTAAAATTTTGATTGTGGATTAAAAATAGGAGTGGGTTCACTTTTTGCAAACCCTTATATTAGTGATTTTTGGGGAACGGATAGACTATAGACTCTAACCGATTTGTTCTTCAAGGCGATCATGAGCAGGTGGTGGTGTATACGATAATGCGGAAATTTCTGCACGCCATTGTGGGGTCATATCTACATCCAATGCAGCCAACGAATCAGCGAGTTGTTCCGTATTGCGTGCGCCAATGATGGGGGCTGTCACATCAGGATGGCTCATTGCCCATGCTACTGCGAGTGTCGCTGGATGATAGCCTTTTTCTTGAGCGTGTGCCGTAAAATCCTCTGCCACTTGATAATACGCGTTCTCACTATAGCGTTTGGTATACATTTTATTGTCCACGATACGCCCACCATCAGGCTTTTTGTTCGTCCCATATTTTCCCGTCAGTAAACCACCACCAAGCGGACTATACGGTATAACAGCAATATTTTTCGCTTTTGCTAAGGGTAAAATCTCAACTTCTGCTTGGCGTTTAACGAGGCTATACATCGGCTGTAAGACTTCAATTCGTGAGAGGTTTTGGTATTCTGAGACCCCTAGCGCCAGTGCAATTTGCCACGCTGACCAATTGCTAATCGCTGGATATAAAATCTTGCCTTGTTTGACCAAATCATCTAATGTGCGTACAACATCTTCAATCGGCACACTGGGGTCAAAATGATGCAAAAAATAAACATCAATGCGATCTGTACCCAAGCGCTTGAGGCTTTTTTCGACTTCCATCACAATATGCCGACGTGAATATCCACGACTATTGATACCACCCCCTTTTGTGGGTGATGTGACCTTGCTTGTAATCACAAGCTCATCACGTTCATGAGCGATCAACTTACCAAGGATTTCTTCCGAGCGTCCACCGGCATAGACATTGGCACAATCAAAAAAATTAATCCCTTTATCACGACATGCTTGATACATCGCTGCGGACATCGCTTCATCAGCCGTATCACCAAATGACATTGTGCCAAAACACAGTTCTGATACGTTTACGCCTGTGTTACCTAATAATTTGTATTCCATAAATCACCTTTCATCATGACCTTTTACGATTAATTGTCATCTCAAAAACATCAGGGCGTGCATAATGACCCGTTACATCAAGTGCCATACTTTCTCGGATGACCATATCAAGATCAAGTTCAGCCGTCAGTATCGCTTCTTTATCATAAACAGGCTCAACTAGATAGTCGCCGTTCGGTGCAATGATAGCGCTCCCACCTCGTTGCACATAATCATCAGGCTGAATATCATCAGTGAGTGTCAAGCTACTTGGCAAATGTTTGGCTTGTAAAACACTCCCTGCTGCTAAGACGAACGTCCGCCCTTCATGAGCATAATGGCGACTCGCCACCTGTAGAATATCTTTGACGGTAGGCCATGCCGCAATATGGATTTGCTCAACTGATTCGTGCATGGCTTGACGTGCCATCGGCATCCAATGCTCCCAACAGACCAAGCCCCCTACACGACCAACGCCTGTATCAACCGCTTTGACCCCTGCGCCATCCCCTGCACCCCAAATAATTTTTTCGGTATAGGTTGGCACTAGCTTACGATGGTGATTAAGCAATGACCCATCTTTATCAATGGTGAGGATGCTGTTATAGAGTGTGCCATGCCCTGCCCCATGCCCAACCCGTTCATTAATCGGCAAGACCAACACAATCCCTAACTGCGCAGCGATTGCGGATAATTGCTTGATTTCTTCGCCATCAACTGTGGGACTATTTTTGTAGAGTTGCGCCCAGACTGCTTTGGTTGCAGGATGATCCCACAAACCCATATCCGAGCAAATATCAATCCACACAGGATAGCCCGGAAAGAATGTCTCACCAAACGTCACCAACTCAGCGCCATCCGCAACCGCTTGATGAATGAGATCACTCGCTTTTTCGACGGTTTTGGGCAAATCGTAATAAATCGGTTCAGCTTGAATAATCGACGCGGTAATGGGTGTCATAGGATCGTCCTATTATATATGGCTGATTACTATTCACAGGTTATACGATTAGGCATCAGACTTAACGGGCTTTCTTGCCCCAATAAACGATACCGTGTTGGATATTTTTTTGTGCTTCTTCGGAGAATGACCAATCGGCTGGCGGGAAAAACAGATCGAAATTTTCCAAAAAATGCAAAATAGAGGCGGATTGTGCTTTCGAGATACGCCGAACGCGCTGTGATAACATCTTTTTGCCGACTTCATCTGTAGGGATTAAGGCTAGCAATACGTTCTCGGTCATAATATCAATATTTTTGCTTGATGTAACCATCGTCATCAAATAAGCAGGCAATAAAAAGTGAAAACCCTCAGGTGTCAAATACGTCAGTTTGTCACGATTACGGATGAGCAACTTAATATCAATCTCTTGCCAACTTTTATCGCGCAACTGATCGCTAGCATAATCAGCATCGAATGTATCATTTGCCGTATCAATGAACATTTTTTTAGTAGGGAACGTTACATCAGCAAAGGATTGCTTTAAATCCTCTACAAATTGATTGACTGTCATGTTCGTCATTTAGATTCTTCCTTATTAAATGGTTGAAAGAAGTAAAATGAACCACGTAAATAGCGTACCATCGTAGCAGAAACGTTATTTTATCAAATTCATTTCGTGTTATTTGTCTTTGGCTATTGCTTCAGCCCATATAGCATATGACTCACTTCAATTATACACCCTTCACTACGCTTATAATATGGACTTCTCTTATGCAAACGGCTCAATGACCGTGACCCCACTATGTTGGAAGTCATTCATCTGCATGAGGGCTTGGGGTGCATCATCCAATGAGATGTGCCGTGTAATCAATTTTTCAGGGTGAAGCCGTCCTGATTCAATCATTGCCATCATCGCAGGATAATCATGGGCTTGCATGCCATGACTGCCGTAAATTTCGAGTTCATTGGCGATTACCTTCCCCATCGGAAGCGGTGGATCACTATGTACGCCAGCCATCAAGCCAATTTGGATATGCTTACCACGCTTACGAAGATTTGCAATTGAGTTATAGCAAGTTTCTCGGCTACCGAGTGCATCCAAGGAAACATGCACGCCACCTTGGCTAATTTCACGCACTGCTTCGACCACATCCGAGACCTGACGCGCATTAATCATAGCCTGTGCGCCTAATATCGAGGCTTGTTGTAAGGCATCATTGTTAATATCAATTGCAATCACCTGTGCGCCGATAGCACGCGCAATCATAATCGCAGCCAAGCCAACACCGCCACAGCCATGCACCGCTACCCATTGTCCTCCACTGACTTGACCTTGACGCACAACGCCACGAAATGAGGTGGCAAACCGACAGCCTAAGCTGGCTGCTGTCGCAAATGTCATCGAAGCAGGTACAGCCACGATATTGGTATCGGCAAACGGTAAGGCAACATATTCAGCGAACGATCCCCAATGAGTAAACCCCGGCTGAAATTGATTATCACAAACTTGCTGATTGCCTGTAACGCATTCTTGGCATGTACCACAGGCACAAATAAAAGGAGTTGTCACACGATCTCCAATTTTCCATTTGGTAACCTCATTACCAATAGCAACAATTGTCCCAGCGAGTTCGTGTCCGGGGACATGCGGTGGAATAATATCGGCATCATGCCCCATCCAACCATGCCAATCACTGCGACACAAGCCGGTTGCCTCCACTTTAAGGACAACGCCATGCTTTTCAGGTGTTGGATCAGGCACAGTTTGAACATGCAACGGCGCTTCAAAGGCTTCAAAGAGAACAGCACGCATCGTAAATTTCCTTTTTTAGAACTTGGTATTAAGTCTAGCGATAAGCAATAACTATGCCCTGATTATTGGTTTATTGCTATATCCATCAGCGATAAATGACACACCCACGCGCTTGTAAATCCGAAGTCCATGTGGGTAAGGTCGCTATAGGATTCCAACGCAAATCTAAGCGCATCAGATTGGGCAACTCAGCAAGGCTATCAGGCAATTGTTTGAGATAATTTGAGCGTAAATCGAGTGTGTGTAAATTATGTAAATCTCCAATTGAATCGGGTAAGTCCATCAGCCGATTTTGTCGTACATTCAAGACGCGCAACTGGCTTAAATTGCCTATTGTAGTGGGTAGCGCGTTAAGTTGATTATTGCGTAGGTGTAATTCATACAATGCAGATAAGTCGCCAATGGTATCAGGCAGATCACTTAATTGATTATCAAGCAAACGCAATTCAACCAGACTTTTCAAGTGTCCTATATCATCTGGAATCTGGCGCAACTGATTTTCACTCAGATTGAGATAATGCAAATCATGCAAAGCAAAAATTGCGTCTGGTACAGTAGCGATCCGATTATTATG
>JBAUIA010000350.1:0-2083 GCA_049680565.1 Phototrophicaceae bacterium | reverse complement strand
GAGTAGTTACCAAAAGTCATCATATCGAGCGAAAACCGAATTGATGTATGATGATGTCATACATTGAAATCCGATTGGGGTCATTTTCATGAAGATGCAGATTTTCATCATGTTGCTATCGTGTGTTGGTGTCTTCTTTTTATCTGGCTGTGGTGTTCTTGATTCTGTGAATCAAGTGCCAGATGTTTCACAATTTCAGAATAATTCGTTTTATGCCGAAATACTCGTAACTGTTGAGCTCATGAAAATTCCAATTATCCTTGTTGCGTTCATGAGCCTCGTTATAGGTTGGAAAATCGGACGTGTGGGTCTGGCGATTAATGCCTTTGTTATTGCGGCGATCCTGATTTACACCTACTTAGGACGCATAGATTTTATAAGCGAGGTCAACATTAAGCTAGGCATAACGATTGTAAGTGCAATATTCACGGGGATACTCGCCTATTTCCTCTATAATCTGATGGCACTGATTGTAGGTGGTATTATCGGCAGTATTTTGATGAATGGAGCATGGTTTCAAGCGGTAGAGCAAGTGCCACCAATTATTCTTGTCTTCATCACAACATTCGTCAGTGCACTCGTAATGTTTATGGTATTCCGCTTATTTTTGGTTGCATTTTCGGCGATTATTGGCACAGTGATTCTGATGATTGCGATTCCCTTTGGCACGTTTTGGGTAATCCCTGTAGCAGGCTTTGGCATTCTCTGTCAGATGGTGATTGCTTTTCTGATTAAAGATGATATTTTCCGAAATATGAAAGGCGATTTTGCGGCGGCTTTGCGTGAGGCATTTGGCGATGTATTAGGTTCATTCGGGGTTCTCCGTGACCGTCAAAAAGAAGATCGTGAGGCTAAGTTAGGACAAAATTCGCCAAAATTATCTCCTGAATCGAGTGCGTCAAAACGTCAACCTGCATCACAATCAAGCTATCCATCTCGACCTACTAATCAACCGCAATCGCGGTATACGCCACAACAACCCGCCCAACCGTATACATCAGCATCTGCTGCGAGCCAATCACCACAACCCAAGCCTCAGTCATACCCAGCAAATGCATCCCAGCAACCTTCTCAAATGTCTGTACAACATCATAACCCTGGAAGAGGGCAGACACCCAGTGCTTCAACCGAAGTTAATTTACAGCGTCCGACATCGTTTCGTCCTGAGAACTTTTATTTTCAATTGTCAACAGGTGCAACTTACTCGCTCCCCGTGATTGGTTCACATTTAACTGTGGGACGCAGTCCTGAGGCATCCATTTCAGTGCATGATATGTCGGTTTCAGGCATCCATTTGATTATTGCGATTCAAGAGGATGGCATTCTCGTCTGGGATAATCAAACCACAAATGGCAGTTTGTTTAACGCACAGCCTCTAACAGGGTCAGCAATTTTTACGCCAGCAGATACCGTAAAAATTGGCGACCTTATACTGCGCTTATTGTATCGAAACTTTTTGTGAGTGCGATTGATGTAGATTACAGTAGAACGAGATGATACATATAGCAAATTCAAGTACCAATGAGCTATATGTCAAGAAGTATTCACTGTCTGTTCCAATAAATTGGTTCGTCAATTGGCTCAACACAACCTGAAACTGCTATACCTGTGGTGTTTACTGTCTATTCGGTTCTGTTGCAACGGAATGGGTTTATGTCACGTAAATAAGAATCGTGACTTATGTATGAGCAGCAATGTCGTTAAATGTGCGGGCTGACAATACAACATCTCAACATGCTTGCATGTTGTCACTGACGTAGTTGCAACATAAGGCTCTACTCAGTTGAATCCTGAGCTTCAGTTGCCTGTTGCTGTTTAATTGATTCTTCATGCTCCAAAATGAATTTGAAAATACGCTTCAGGTCGCGTGTACGTTCAGGTGACTCTAGGAAAAACTCTAGGGGAGGGCGCATACTAATGCCTAAGCTGAGCAATGTTTCCAGCTCTTCCTGCGAGATTTCTATGTCTTCTTCTGCCTCATCATCATGTATAGCCGTAGTGACTCTGTTGCTATTGCTATCATCTACAAGTAGGGCAGTTGGTTCGGTATTGTCTTCTTCAGGATGCCATCCAAAGCGTTTCA
>JBAUIA010000349.1:0-14474 GCA_049680565.1 Phototrophicaceae bacterium | reverse complement strand
TCATCGATTGAACAGAACAATTCGAGTAAACTAGGCATATAAGGGGACTCTCTTTACTAATTGGTTTGGTTACCTTGAAGCTTAACGCTTCTTCTAAAGTCTGTCCCCTTATCCAAAACTCACGTTACTTAACACGAATAATGCTTAACATACCGCCTGTGACTCAAGTCAACTTTTGAAAACACGCTTATACGATAATTGCCAAGTGATCTTTAGCTTCCGATATTCTGTAGCTAGACCGCTTTAGCATCAGGCGACAAGATAAAAGATGATTTTCCAAAGATAATGCCTTAACTTAATGGATATGCGCTGTAGCGAATCATTACGATCTCATTCTACAATATCTTGGTTTGCATCTACATCGCTAACAATGGCACGCTTTGGCAAAAATAGCGCAATAAAGCCAGCCATAAACACAGCAACAGCAACAAATTGGAAGGTTGCTGCTAATCCAATTTGATCGGATACAACACCAATCACAAGACTACCCAACGCGCCTGTCCCAAAGATGAAGCCCAGTATCGCGCCTGATGCAAATCCTTTGCTATCGGGGATGAGTTCTTGTGCCAATACAACGATAATACTATGCGAGCCACCACTCAAACCACCTGCAATGATAGCTAAGGCAAATGCGCCAGCCCCATTCAAGATCGGTAAGAAAAAGTAAGCAGGTGCAGATAAAGATAAACTAGCAAGGACAACATAGCGTCGATCATATTTATCGGCTAGATTGCCAAACACAACACCCATAATGGCTGATGCTATCCAGAATGAACTCGTAATTGCCCCATACTGCGAGGCTGTCCAGCCTTTTTGTTGGAACAATACAGGAATGAAATTCACAGATCCCGGTTGGGCTAATCCGCGCAAGATCACCAGCAAACCAATCACGAGAAATGGTGTCCATGAGGTGACACGACGTGCTGCTTTTTTTGCTTTTTGCTTGGATACGTCCGATAGGCTGAGATCATCTTGAAGCTGTTTTTTGATGGGAATACCGCCAAACATAAAGATGATACTCGGAATTGCAAAGATACCCATCACAAAGAGCGGTAATAAATTGGCATTGAAGCTATCGCCTGCTGGGAAGCCGAACCAATCGCCATAAGCAACCAGTGACCCGACATTCGCACCATCCAATAGTAAGCCTACTAAGGTAGGACCAACCGCAAGACCTACTTGCCCCATCAGGAAAAAGTAAGCGGTGCTGGTTGCTGCGCGTTCAGGTTCAGAATCAGAAGCATGTAATGCGCCAACAGGATGTAATGCGCCACTACCAATGCCTTGTAGCACAAATGGAATGAGCATCAGCCAATAATTGCGCGTTGTGATTGCTAATAAGATCGCCAGTAAAAAGCTCACGACAACCCAAGCTAATCCACCAGCACCAATGCCACGTCCACCTGTTTTATCAGCACGTAAGCCAAAAAATGGTTGCGTAAACGCCCCTGACAATTGCTGCATACTGACAGCAAAGCCAATTTGTGTATTGCTCATTGGGAGAATCGTCGCGCTGAGGAAGGTCAAGACGACAATCCCTGCGGACATAAAAATATCATTGGTCAAATGCCCAACAGCGACTGACCAGAATTGACGCTTACGAGGGATGTACATGATGCTATCCTACACAACTATATGCGAGTGCGCGTATGATGGCGCAGGATAAGCATGATGTCAATCAAATTGGTGTAAATGGTTATATTCACAATTTCGATCAACAAAAAAGCGCCCATTATGAGGACGCTTCCGTATAGTTATTTCTATGACTAGGGATTACTTTTAAAAAACCAACTTAGCCAATGTGAGAATCCCTTGGCTCCAAGGGACGCGATGGCTGACACCGCTTTGATTTGCAAAGCTATCTAAATTCGCAACATACCATTGGTAATTACGAATCATTGACTCTTTATTGCTGAATTTTGGTTGCCAACCCAATTTTTCTTGGGCAAGTTCAACACTGACAAAGCTATCTTTATTGGCAGTTTCGTAGACCCATTTATAGAGTGGTGAAATACCCAATTGTTCCAGCAAGCGTAATGTCCAGATGGCTGGTTCGGCAGGTAAACCAATGATATTTTTACCATGTCCTGCATAATCCAGCACAGCTTGATAATCTTCACGGAAAGTTGTGAAGTCGGTTGCGCCAATATTGAAGGTATCATTCGCAACATCAGCATCTAAAGTTGCTGCGAGATAGATTGCTGCACATAAATCTTCGACATCTAATAATTGATAACGATTATGACCATTCCCTAATACAGGGAAGTTATGTCCGCTATAAGCCCAATCATAAAGCAGCGCAAAAACACCTAAGCGTTCTGGACCAATGAATGATTTTGGACGGATGACAGGCACGACCATGCCTTTATCGCGGTATGCAATGCAGACTTCTTCGGCAGCGATTTTCGCTTCGCCGTAAGGACCAACCCCATCGAGCTTATCGGTTTCAAAAAGTGGATGATGATCGGGGATACCATAGACTGCGGTACTCGAAATATGAACGAAGCGTTGGACACCATGTGCATCAGCACTTTCGATAACGGTACGTGTACCGTCAATATCGGTGCTGTAAATTTCTTCAGGTTTATAGAGTGGTAACGCGGCTGCGGTATGGATAACAACATCCACATTTGCCATTGCAATATCCACTGCGGCACGGTCACGAATATCGCCTGTTACTTCTGTAATACGATCTCGTTCTGGATAATCAAACGGGGCAATATCCAGTGTAACCACTTCGTGATCTCGATCAAGCAAATACCGAACCATATTGATACCGAGGAAGCCAGCGCCCCCCGTAATCATGTAACGTGCCATAGATTTATTTTCTCCATTATTTGTCTATCAGAATGACCTCAAACATAGCGAGTTATTACTCTCACGGATGCTTGTGATATTTTGCACATATTGTAACCGAGGTTTAGGGGGTTACAACCCTTAAGACTTTCTGACGGTGGCGAAGCGTTGGTTTCCTAATATATGTTCGCTGCATTATGTTGTGTAAAGTAAGTTAGTATCTCGTCCAATTCTAACAAAGTAAACAATCCAAACGAACTGCTTTTTAGCTTTAAACCATCAGATATAGGGTAAACATTCATAAAAATCACAAACTGTGATGTTATTGTAGATATTAGATAGTTTGCACGAAGATATTTTAGGCACAATTAAATAGATGCAAAATCAGATATATCACGTTATAATGTTGCCTAATGTTTGTTCATATCGAGCAAATAAAGTTAATTAGTTTCCCTTTAGTTTCTTTATATAAGGAGTTTTGTTATGGGTCGTTTTTCCCATGCAGTAAAAATTTTAATTGCAATGTCCATTGCCGTCTTAACACTCGGCAGTGCTATTGCACAAGATGAAAGTGTGATCGTCATTGGTTTCGAGCAAGAAGGACCAAACCTCGCACCACTTAACACCCTTGTTTATGGTCAATTACCAAATGGTTTCTTCGCACGCGATCTGTGGGAATTTGACACAGCCCGTAATATCATGCCACAAATGGCTGCTGCAATCCCTGAAGCAGAAACCACAGAAGATGGCAACACCCGTGTTGTTATCAGCCTGCGTGAAGGTCTTGTCTGGTCTGATGGTACACCGATTACCAGTGCAGATTGTGAAATGTGGCATAACGTCCGTAGTGATACAGCAACATCAACCAATGTATCCCGCGCACGCTACCCAGAAATTGTGACCAACTTTGAAGTGATTGATGATTTAACCTTTGCAATCACATATGATGGTATTTTCCCTGATTTCTTGGCAGCACCAGAACAACCACAATGTCCATATCCTGCACACATTTTTAACCCAATGATTGCAGATGGTGGCATCCTCGAAGAGTCAGATTACTTCGTTGGCGCACAACAATTTGAAGTTGCTGGCGCAGATTTCACATCCGCATCAGTTGGTTTCGGTCCTTATGTTTTGACATCATGGAACATTGGTGAAGGCATGGAATTGCGTGCGAATCCAAACTGGCCAGACCAAGCACCAGCATTTGATCGCGTTGTTGTTGTATTCATCACTGATGATACACAAATGCGTAATGCAATGGATGCTGGCGAAGTTGATGTAACCTTCGGTTGGTCAGATGATCTCCAAGGTGAATATGATGGCATCGATGGCGTGGATATTTTCCCTGCACAAGGTGTTTTCAGTGATGCGCTCTGGATTCGTTCAGGCGAAAATGGTAATAGCGACGCAAATGGCGGTACTGCGCTACAAGATCCATTAGTACGCCAAGCAATTGCACATGCAATTGATCGTATTACACTCGCAGAACAACTCATTGGTCCTGGTATCGCTGTTCCAACAAGCTGGTATCCAAATGTACTCTGGCCAGATGATTTACCATTCCTTGAATACAATGTAGACGGTGCAGTTGCATTGCTCGAAGAAGCAGGTTGGACAGACACCAACGGCGACGGTACAGTCGATAAAGATGGTATCGAACTCGCAAACTTGCGCTTCGTCACCACCGAAAATACACTCCGTAACAACTACCAATTAGTTATCCAAGAATATCTTGCAGCAGTTGGTATTGGTACAGATATTCAAATTATCCCAGCGACCACCCTTTTCGCAGCTTATGGTGATCGTGGTACATTGACGACCTACGAATGGGATCTCGCAATCTTCGCAAACAGCGCTGACCCACTAACACCACTTGGTGATGCAGATAGCTACCAATGTTCAGGTATTCCATCTGATGAAAACCCCGGTGGTTTCAATCCTTGGCAATTCTGTGACCCAGAATATGATGCAGCAGATTCATTAATTGCTGCTACCTTACCTGGTCCAGACCGTGATGTACTCATCGCTGAAGCAGTAACCCGTCACTTTGAAGGTTACTTCTGGCATGGTTTGCGCCTCCGCGCAACATGGTTTGCCGTGAACACCAATGTTGTTACAGTTGAATCTGTACAAGATAATGTTGGTACACTGGCATCCAACTGGTTCAATCAAATTGAAAATTGGGAAGCTGCTGGTAGCTAATCGGTAACGATTTCTATCTCATATAGATCAGTTTTTCATAGTGGGGAAGCGCATTGCTTCCCCACTTCTATAAATAGCTAAAAATCTGTTTGGAAATTCATCATGATGCCATATTCAAACAGGCTCTAACAAGCATTATCAACCTGAACTTGCTGTTAATTTAATCGAGGTAATCTGATGACTCAATATGTCATCCGGCGATTGTTACAGGCAATCCCTTTACTATTCTTAGTTAATATCTTTATTTTCATATTACTCAAAGCGGCTGGCGATCCATTTGCGTATTTAGCATTAGACCCCACTGTGAGTGAAGCTGACCGCGCTTATTTATCCCGTAGCTTGGGACTTGATGATCCGATGTATATGCAATTTGTCCATTGGTACTTTGGTGATGATTGGTATATGCGTGATCTCGATTTCGATGGTGAAGTCGATACAGTAGGACGACGTAAAGGTATTTTACGTGGCGATTTTGGACAATCAATTCGCTTTAGTCGCCCTGTTAACGAAGTCATTGCTCAACGCTTGCCCAATACCATTATTTTAGGCACATCGGCATTATTAGTGACTGTGATTGCGGGGGTGAGCATCGGCGTTTTTGCCGCACTCAGACCCTATACGTGGCTCGATAATGTTATTACGACACTCTCATTTTTAACATTCTCGATGCCGATCTTTCTGGTTGCCTTGTTGAGTGTATTGTTTTTTTCAATCACACTCGATCATATGGGCTTACCGCATTTGCCCACGCAAGGCATGTATGATGCGCGCGGTGATCGCTCAATAGATGAGTTATTAATCCGTCTGATTTTACCGACCTTGAGTATCGCAGCGATTTCGACAGCGCGTTACGCACGCTTTATGCGCGGTAGTATGCTAGAAGTTATCAATGCAGATTACATCCGCACAGCACGCGCTAAAGGAATTAAGCAACGGCGGATTACATGGTTACATGCCCTCAAAAATGCGTCGATTCCATTGGTTACGCTCATCTCGCTTGATATTCCGTTTATTTTGAGTGGCGCAGTGGTAACAGAGACGATCTTCTCTTGGCCGGGTATGGGACGGTTATTCATTGAAAGTCTCAATATTCTTGATCCACCTATCTTGTTAGTGTTCACACTCATTGTTGCGTTAGCAGTGGTCATCTTCCAAGTGATTGCAGATATTCTGTACGCATGGGTTGATCCGCGCATCCGTTTTGTGTAGATAGTGGAGGATAAATTATGAGTGATCTAGCAATGAATAAATCAGATAAAAATGTAGCGGTCATCACAGATGAAAGCGATTTAAAATCACGCTCGCTGATGGCAATTGCCGTTCGCCGTTTCTTCCAACACAAAATGGCAGTGGCGGGTACGATTATGTTGACCATCATCATTTTGTATGTGACTGTTGGCGCATTTTTCTTCAGTGAAGCAGATGGTAATAAAACCAGTATCTTGAATAAAACTGCTCCGCCATCGGCTGATTTTATCTTCGGCAGTGATTTGGTGGGACGCGATATTTTTGTACGCACGATTTATGGCGGTCAAATCTCAATTGCAATTGGGGTGGTATCCGTCTTTATCTCGATTACCGTTGGAACAATGGTTGGGGTTGTTTCGGGCTATTTTGGGGGTGTCATTGATGCGCTCTTGGGGCGTATTACTGAGATGTTCCTATCGATACCGCCTTTGATTCTGCTGCTGGTACTATCGTCTGTGATTATCAAAAATTCGACCACGGTTAATATATTCGGGCGAGAAGTCAGCAGTACGGTGGTCTTTATTGTTATCTTAATTGGTTTAACCAGTTGGATGCAATTATCACGGATTGTTCGCGGACAAGTCTTGAGCCTGAAAGAACAAGAATATATTATGGCAGCAAAGGCTATTGGTGCTAGTAACTTTGGCATTATCACACGCCATTTGCTACCAAATATCATTGCCCCTGTTATCGTTGCAGCAACCTTGGGTATTGGTACGGCGATCATCACCGAAGCCTACCTGAGTTTCCTCGGCTTTGGGGTGCAACCACCGACAGCCACATGGGGGAATATTTTGACAGGCGCACAAGATCGCATTGATACCGTTTGGTGGATGTGGATGGCACCGGGCTTCTTCATCGTGTGTACGGTATTAGCCATTAATTTCATCGGTGACGGTCTACGGGATGCCTTTGATCCTCGCACCATTCAATAAATAGTAAACTACTTCAAAACAGTCAAGTTCATTACTAAAAAAAGCAGACTCGCGCGAGTCTGCTTTTTTTAGTAATGAACTTGACTGTTTTGAAGTAGTTTACTATTTATTGAATGGTGCGAGGATCAAAGGCATCCCGTAGACCGTCACCGATGAAATTAATGGCTAATACCGTACACACGATGAAGAAGCCCGGTGCCATCCACATCCACCAAACGGTATCAATGCGATCTTGTGCGCCTGTCAAAATATTCCCCCATGTGGCTGTCGGTGGTTGCACCCCAAAGCCGAGGAAACTCAGGTAGGCTTCGGTGATGATCGCCGTACCAATACCCAAGGTTGCTGCAACGATAACAGGGGCAATGATATTTGGTAGCAAATGGCGTGTGATAATGCCAAAGTTACTAGCACCAATAGCCTTTGCTGCCATAATATATTCTTGTTCTTTCAGGCTCAAGACTTGTCCGCGAACAATCCGTGATAATTGCATCCAACTGGTTAAACCAATTAAGATAACAATAAAGACCACCGTACTGCTGACTTCTCGCCCGAATATATTAACCGTGGTCGAATTTTTGATAATCACAGACGATAGTACCAGCAGCAGAATCAAAGGCGGTATCGATAGGAACATCTCAGTAATACGCCCCAAGAGCGCATCAATGACACCCCCAAAATAGCCCGAAACAACCCCAACCATTGTTCCAACGGTAATCGAGATAAAGACGGATACCACCCCAATTGCAATTGAGATTTGACCGCCATAAATCGTGCGTACAAAAATATCGCGTCCCACCAAATCACTGCCGAAGATAAAATCAGCCGATGGCGGAGCAGTTTTATTCAAGATACTGGTTTTATTACCATCTGCTTCACTGAAGAAAAATGCGCCAACAGTCACATACAAAATGATGATGGTCAACATAATCGTACCCGCCACTGCCATTTTGTGTTGGAAGAAACGGCGAACGGCAATTGCCATCAGCGAGCGTGATTTTAAATCGCTTTCATCTGTGATGACCGCTACATTTTTATCTGATTTATTCATTGCTAGATCACTCATAATTTATCCTCCACTATCTACACAAAACGGATGCGCGGATCAACCCATGCGTACAGAATATCTGCAATCACTTGGAAGATGACCACTGCTAACGCAACAATGAGTGTGAACACTAACAAGATAGGTGGATCAAGAATATTGAGACTTTCAATGAATAACCGTCCCATACCCGGCCAAGAGAAGATCGTCTCTGTTACCACTGCGCCACTCAAAATAAACGGAATATCAAGCGAGATGAGCGTAACCAATGGAATCGACGCATTTTTGAGGGCATGTAACCATGTAATCCGCCGTTGCTTAATTCCTTTAGCGCGTGCTGTGCGGATGTAATCTGCATTGATAACTTCTAGCATACTACCGCGCATAAAGCGTGCGTAACGCGCTGTCGAAATCGCTGCGATACTCAAGGTCGGTAAAATCAGACGGATTAATAACTCATCTATTGAGCGATCACCGCGCGCATCATACATGCCTTGCGTGGGCAAATGCGGTAAGCCCATATGATCGAGTGTGATTGAAAAAAACAATACACTCAACAAGGCAACCAGAAAGATCGGCATCGAGAATGTTAAAAATGAGAGTGTCGTAATAACATTATCGAGCCACGTATAGGGTCTGAGTGCGGCAAAAACGCCGATGCTCACCCCCGCAATCACAGTCACTAATAATGCCGATGTGCCTAAAATAATGGTATTGGGCAAGCGTTGAGCAATGACTTCGTTAACAGGGCGACTAAAGCGAATTGATTGTCCAAAATCGCCACGTAAAATACCTTTACGTCGTCCTACTGTATCGACTTCACCATCGAAATCGAGATCACGCATATACCAATCATCACCAAAGTACCAATGGACAAATTGCATATACATCGGATCATCAAGTCCCAAGCTACGGGATAAATAAGCGCGGTCAGCTTCACTCACAGTGGGGTCTAATGCTAAATACGCAAATGGATCGCCAGCCGCTTTGAGTAATATGAAAATAAAGATATTAACTAAGAATAGTAAAGGGATTGCCTGTAACAATCGCCGGATGACATATTGAGTCATCAGATTACCTCGATTAAATTAACAGCAAGTTCAGGTTGATAATGCTTGTTAGAGCCTGTTTGAATATGGCATCATGATGAATTTCCAAACAGATTTTTAGCTATTTATAGAAGTGGGGAAGCAATGCGCTTCCCCACTATGAAAAACTGATCTATATGAGATAGAAATCGTTACCGATTAGCTACCAGCAGCTTCCCAATTTTCAATTTGATTGAACCAGTTGGATGCCAGTGTACCAACATTATCTTGTACAGATTCAACTGTAACAACATTGGTGTTCACGGCAAACCATGTTGCGCGGAGGCGCAAACCATGCCAGAAGTAACCTTCAAAGTGACGGGTTACTGCTTCAGCGATGAGTACATCACGGTCTGGACCAGGTAAGGTAGCAGCAATTAATGAATCTGCTGCATCATATTCTGGGTCACAGAATTGCCAAGGATTGAAACCACCGGGGTTTTCATCAGATGGAATACCTGAACATTGGTAGCTATCTGCATCACCAAGTGGTGTTAGTGGGTCAGCGCTGTTTGCGAAGATTGCGAGATCCCATTCGTAGGTCGTCAATGTACCACGATCACCATAAGCTGCGAAAAGGGTGGTCGCTGGGATAATTTGAATATCTGTACCAATACCAACTGCTGCAAGATATTCTTGGATAACTAATTGGTAGTTGTTACGGAGTGTATTTTCGGTGGTGACGAAGCGCAAGTTTGCGAGTTCGATACCATCTTTATCGACTGTACCGTCGCCGTTGGTGTCTGTCCAACCTGCTTCTTCGAGCAATGCAACTGCACCGTCTACATTGTATTCAAGGAATGGTAAATCATCTGGCCAGAGTACATTTGGATACCAGCTTGTTGGAACAGCGATACCAGGACCAATGAGTTGTTCTGCGAGTGTAATACGATCAATTGCATGTGCAATTGCTTGGCGTACTAATGGATCTTGTAGCGCAGTACCGCCATTTGCGTCGCTATTACCATTTTCGCCTGAACGAATCCAGAGCGCATCACTGAAAACACCTTGTGCAGGGAAAATATCCACGCCATCGATGCCATCATATTCACCTTGGAGATCATCTGACCAACCGAAGGTTACATCAACTTCGCCAGCATCCATTGCATTACGCATTTGTGTATCATCAGTGATGAATACAACAACAACGCGATCAAATGCTGGTGCTTGGTCTGGCCAGTTTGGATTCGCACGCAATTCCATGCCTTCACCAATGTTCCATGATGTCAAAACATAAGGACCGAAACCAACTGATGCGGATGTGAAATCTGCGCCAGCAACTTCAAATTGTTGTGCGCCAACGAAGTAATCTGACTCTTCGAGGATGCCACCATCTGCAATCATTGGGTTAAAAATGTGTGCAGGATATGGACATTGTGGTTGTTCTGGTGCTGCCAAGAAATCAGGGAAAATACCATCATATGTGATTGCAAAGGTTAAATCATCAATCACTTCAAAGTTGGTCACAATTTCTGGGTAGCGTGCGCGGGATACATTGGTTGATGTTGCTGTATCACTACGGACGTTATGCCACATTTCACAATCTGCACTGGTAATCGGTGTACCATCAGACCAGACAAGACCTTCACGCAGGCTGATAACAACACGGGTGTTGCCATCTTCTGTGGTTTCTGCTTCAGGGATTGCAGCAGCCATTTGTGGCATGATATTACGGGCTGTGTCAAATTCCCACAGATCGCGTGCGAAGAAACCATTTGGTAATTGACCATAAACAAGGGTGTTAAGTGGTGCGAGGTTTGGTCCTTCTTGCTCGAAACCAATGACGATCACACTTTCATCTTGTGCAATAGCACTGCCGAGTGTTAAGACGGCAATGGACATTGCAATTAAAATTTTTACTGCATGGGAAAAACGACCCATAACAAAACTCCTTATATAAAGAAACTAAAGGGAAACTAATTAACTTTATTTGCTCGATATGAACAAACATTAGGCAACATTATAACGTGATATATCTGATTTTGCATCTATTTAATTGTGCCTAAAATATCTTCGTGCAAACTATCTAATATCTACAATAACATCACAGTTTGTGATTTTTATGAATGTTTACCCTATATCTGATGGTTTAAAGCTAAAAAGCAGTTCGTTTGGATTGTTTACTTTGTTAGAATTGGACGAGATACTAACTTACTTTACACAACATAATGCAGCGAACATATATTAGGAAACCAACGCTTCGCCACCGTCAGAAAGTCTTAAGGGTTGTAACCCCCTAAACCTCGGTTACAATATGTGCAAAATATCACAAGCATCCGTGAGAGTAATAACTCGCTATGTTTGAGGTCATTCTGATAGACAAATAATGGAGAAAATAAATCTATGGCACGTTACATGATTACGGGGGGCGCTGGCTTCCTCGGTATCAATATGGTTCGGTATTTGCTTGATCGAGATCACGAAGTGGTTACACTGGATATTGCCCCGTTTGATTATCCAGAACGAGATCGTATTACAGAAGTAACAGGCGATATTCGTGACCGTGCCGCAGTGGATATTGCAATGGCAAATGTGGATGTTGTTATCCATACCGCAGCCGCGTTACCACTCTATAAACCTGAAGAAATTTACAGCACCGATATTGACGGTACACGTACCGTTATCGAAAGTGCTGATGCACATGGTGTCCAACGCTTCGTTCATATTTCGAGTACCGCAGTCTATGGTATCCCCGATCATCATCCACTTTTTGAAACCGATAAGCTCGATGGGGTTGGTCCTTACGGCGAAGCGAAAATCGCTGCCGAAGAAGTCTGCATTGCATACCGCGATAAAGGCATGGTCGTGCCTGTCATCCGTCCAAAATCATTCATTGGTCCAGAACGCTTAGGTGTTTTTGCGCTGCTTTATGATTGGGCTTATAGCGGACATAACTTCCCTGTATTAGGGAATGGTCATAATCGTTATCAATTATTAGATGTCGAAGATTTATGTGCAGCAATCTATCTCGCAGCAACTTTAGATGCTGATGTTGCGAATGATACCTTCAATATTGGCGCAACCGACTTCACAACTTTCCGTGAAGATTATCAAGCTGTGCTGGATTATGCAGGACATGGTAAAAATATCATTGGTTTACCTGCCGAACCAGCCATCTGGACATTACGCTTGCTGGAACAATTGGGTATTTCACCACTCTATAAATGGGTCTACGAAACTGCCAATAAAGATAGCTTTGTCAGTGTTGAACTTGCCCAAGAAAAATTGGGTTGGCAACCAAAATTCAGCAATAAAGAGTCAATGATTCGTAATTACCAATGGTATGTTGCGAATTTAGATAGCTTTGCAAATCAAAGCGGTGTCAGCCATCGCGTCCCTTGGAGCCAAGGGATTCTCACATTGGCTAAGTTGGTTTTTTAAAAGTAATCCCTAGTCATAGAAATAACTATACGGAAGCGTCCTCATAATGGGCGCTTTTTTGTTGATCGAAATTGTGAATATAACCATTTACACCAATTTGATTGACATCATGCTTATCCTGCGCCATCATACGCGCACTCGCATATAGTTGTGTAGGATAGCATCATGTACATCCCTCGTAAGCGTCAATTCTGGTCAGTCGCTGTTGGGCATTTGACCAATGATATTTTTATGTCCGCAGGGATTGTCGTCTTGACCTTCCTCAGCGCGACGATTCTCCCAATGAGCAATACACAAATTGGCTTTGCTGTCAGTATGCAGCAATTGTCAGGGGCGTTTACGCAACCATTTTTTGGCTTACGTGCTGATAAAACAGGTGGACGTGGCATTGGTGCTGGTGGATTAGCTTGGGTTGTCGTGAGCTTTTTACTGGCGATCTTATTAGCAATCACAACGCGCAATTATTGGCTGATGCTCATTCCATTTGTGCTACAAGGCATTGGTAGTGGCGCATTACATCCTGTTGGCGCATTACATGCTTCTGATTCTGAACCTGAACGCGCAGCAACCAGCACCGCTTACTTTTTCCTGATGGGGCAAGTAGGTCTTGCGGTTGGTCCTACCTTAGTAGGCTTACTATTGGATGGTGCGAATGTCGGGTCACTGGTTGCTTATGGCGATTGGTTCGGCTTCCCAGCAGGCGATAGCTTCAATGCCAATTTATTACCGCTCTTTGTGATGGGTATCTTTGCAATTCCGAGTATCATCTTTATGTTTGGCGGTATTCCCATCAAAAAACAGCTTCAAGATGATCTCAGCCTATCGGACGTATCCAAGCAAAAAGCAAAAAAAGCAGCACGTCGTGTCACCTCATGGACACCATTTCTCGTGATTGGTTTGCTGGTGATCTTGCGCGGATTAGCCCAACCGGGATCTGTGAATTTCATTCCTGTATTGTTCCAACAAAAAGGCTGGACAGCCTCGCAGTATGGGGCAATTACGAGTTCATTCTGGATAGCATCAGCCATTATGGGTGTTGTGTTTGGCAATCTAGCCGATAAATATGATCGACGCTATGTTGTCCTTGCTAGTTTATCTTTATCTGCACCTGCTTACTTTTTCTTACCGATCTTGAATGGGGCTGGCGCATTTGCCTTAGCTATCATTGCAGGTGGTTTGAGTGGTGGCTCGCATAGTATTATCGTTGTATTGGCACAAGAACTCATCCCCGATAGCAAAGGATTTGCATCAGGCGCGATACTGGGCTTCATCTTTGGGACAGGCGCGTTGGGTAGTCTTGTGATTGGTGTTGTATCCGATCAAATTGGATTAGCAGCAACCTTCCAATTTGTTGCTGTTGCTGTGTTTATGGCTGGCTTTATTGCGCTATTTTTGCCAAAGCGTGCCATTGTTAGCGATGTAGATGCAAACCAAGATATTGTAGAATGAGATCGTAATGATTCGCTACAGCGCATATCCATTAAGTTAAGGCATTATCTTTGGAAAATCATCTTTTATCTTGTCGCCTGATGCTAAAGCGGTCTAGCTACAGAATATCGGAAGCTAAAGATCACTTGGCAATTATCGTATAAGCGTGTTTTCAAAAGTTGACTTGAGTCACAGGCGGTATGTTAAGCATTATTCGTGTTAAGTAACGTGAGTTTTGGATAAGGGGACAGACTTTAGAAGAAGCGTTAAGCTTCAAGGTAACCAAACCAATTAGTAAAGAGAGTCCCCTTATATGCCTAGTTTACTCGAATTGTTCTGTTCAATCGATGA
>JBAUIA010000348.1:0-2610 GCA_049680565.1 Phototrophicaceae bacterium | reverse complement strand
ATTTTGGTTATTAAAAGATTAAGTTATAACGAAATTCACACCTTTTGGATGTGGCGCTAGACTGTGACTCCTTATACAATACCTACAATTCAAGATTCAGAATCATTTCAATCATAACAAGATATTTATTTGGCACGCCCTTTAGCAGTTTGTTTTGCAAAGGGTTTGGTATTTTGTTGTTATTTTAGGGGTTAATCATAGGAGAATAGTGGTTATGCGGCATTATCAAGGGCAGATTGAAGTTGTCTGTGGCAGTATGTTTTCAGGTAAAACAGAAGAACTCATTCGTCGGGTACGGCGTGCTATCATTGCAAAGCAAAATGTACAAGTTTTCAAACCTCAAGTTGATGATCGCTATGGTATTGATGAAGTAACGAGTCATAATGGACAAAATGTGAAGGCTGTTCCATTGGCGGAAGCCCATTTAATTCTGGAAAATATCAATGATGAAACAACTGTTGTTGCTATTGATGAAGCTCAATTTTTTGATGACGGTATCATTGAAGTGGTGGAACGTCTAGCCAATAACGGTATGCGTGTTCTGATTGCTGGTTTAGATACTGATTTTCGTGGCGAAGCATTTGGTCAGATGCCGCAATTGATGGCGCGTGCTGAAGAAGTGACTAAATTACGCGCGATATGTGTCGTATGTGGGCATCAAGCGACACGGACACAACGCTTGGTCAATGGTCAACCCGCTTATTATGATGATCCAATTATATTGGTCGGCGCACAAGAAAGTTATGAGCCACGCTGCCGTGAACATCATGCTGTACCTCACCGTGAGAAGATTGAAGTTTGATTTTCGATAAATTGCAGTACAATCAAGACTGATTGACTATTAAATAGATTGTTGGTTATGGCATTATCTATCCGCGAAATGAATCAACGGGTGCAGCGTGAAGGTGCATTCGTTGATAAGATTCTCTCTGAAACGAGCCGTATTATTGTAGGACAAGACTATCTGATTCGTCGGATGCTCATTGCCTTACTATCTGATGGGCATATGTTGATCGAAGGTGTCCCCGGTCTCGCAAAGACACTGGCTGTAAGAACATTATCGGCTACATTGAATACGCAATTCCAACGGATTCAATTTACGCCTGATTTACTACCTTCTGACCTTGTTGGCACACAGATTTATAATCCGGGTACACATGAGTTTATGCCCAAACCGGGACCTGTGTTTAGTAATATTGTGCTGGCAGATGAAATTAACCGTGCGCCTGCTAAGGTACAGTCTGCCCTCTTAGAATCTATGGAAGAACGGCAAGTAACTTTGGGTAGTACGACGTATAAGCTGGATGCTTTATACCTCGTATTAGCTACACAGAACCCCATTGAACAAGAAGGGACATATCCCTTGCCAGAAGCACAGCTTGATCGTTTTATGATGAAAGTGGTTATTGACTATCCGAAACGTGAGGAAGAGCGTGAGATTATCAATCGGATGGCGGGTGAAAAACTTGAACCTGTGCAGGCTGTTGTCACCCCTGAGACAATTTTACAAGCTCGTCGGATTGTCAATGAAATTTACGTTGATGAAAAAATTAAAGATTATGTCTTAGATATTATCTTTGCAACACGGTATCCTGCGAAGAATGGGATGAAGAAATTAGCCCCCCTCATTGAATTTGGCGTGTCTCCGCGTGCAACAATTTTCTTGATTAAGGCAGCAAAAGCCAATGCTTTTCTGAATGGGCGTGGATTTGTGACACCTGATGATGTTAAATATATTGCACTTGATGTGTTACGGCATCGCTTGGTGATTAGTTTTGAAGCACAAGCTGAAGGTATCACTACGGAGCAATTGATCCAACAGATTATCAAACGGGTGGAAGTTCCTTGATGCTTTCACCACAATTACTCCGCAGAATCCGTCGAATTGAATTAAAGAGCAAGCGATTGGTACAAAATGCCTTTGCTGGTGCGTATCAATCTGTGTATAAGGGGCGTGGCTTATCTTTTTCGGCAGTGCGTCCCTATCAACCGGGGGATGATGTTCGGAGTATTGATTGGAAGGTGACGGCACGTACAGGTGAACCGTTTATCAAGCAGTATATTGAAGAACGCGAACTCACCTTGTTGATCGTGATTGATGGTAGTGCTTCGGTATTATTTGGGACACAAGATCGGCGTAAACGAGATTTTGCTGCGGAACTGGGCGCAGTCTTAGCATATGCAGCAAATCGTAACAATGATAAAGCTGGTTTGCTAATTTTCAGTGACCATATTGAGCATTATATTCCTGCCAAAAAAGGGCGCAATCATCTATTGCATATGATTCGGGATTTGCTAACAATTGAAACCACAGGCAAAGGAACAGATTTAGCCCTAGCATTGCGGACAGCGAATCGTTTGTTACCTTCTGGCGCAATTATTTTCTTATTATCAGATTTCTTGATGCCAGCAGAAAGCTATCGCAATGATTTATTGATTGCTGGCAAGCGGCATGAAGTCGTGACCATCATTTTGAGTGATCCCTTAGAAGAAAATCTGCCTGATGTTGGTTTGATGGGTGTGCGCGATAGTGAATCAGGGCAAGTGCATTGGGTGGATACAGGATCAGTGGCATGGCAAGCTGAGTTTAGGACACAGCGTGATGGTTTC
>JBAUIA010000347.1:0-1665 GCA_049680565.1 Phototrophicaceae bacterium | reverse complement strand
CATTATGGGTATCTGCACAAAAATTGATAGCCAAACATTCGTATAATGCTGATGACTTGATAATCAATCTCCCAAATCTGATGGGCACTGCTAAACCTATAAGCCTGAAAGATGATGTTGTAACCATTCTAGTACTCTGTCAAACGGATAACGTCGGATAAAGCCGATGAAGCTTAATACGAGCGTCATCGGTTGTAAATTGCCAATGAATTGAGCGTTGTTGTTGGTTTCGGTCATCTTGCCAAGCTTGCGTTTGTTCAATCAAAGTCTGTTGGTCAGGAATTCGCGCCTTGAGACATTGACGGTGCAAAACACTTAATTCAATTTCAGCCATATTCAACCAACTGCCATGTTTAGGCGTGTAATGAATCTCAAGTTTTTCCATAATCCGCCGTGCTTCAGCAGGTTCAAAGGCTTCATACAACGCGCCCATTTTGTGAGTATTGAGATTATCCATGACGACAATAATCCGCTCTGCATTAGGGAAATGAACATCAACTAAATCACGCATACAATGAGCAAAGTCAATCATGGTACGTCGGTCAGTGACTTTGATATGTCGCCAACCCTCAAGCGGCGCAAAAAACATAAACAAGTTGCTTGTTCCATTGCGCTCGTACTCATAATCATATTTGGCGATTGAGCCAACTTGTGTCGGTAATGGTGTGCGAACCTCCTGTGTTTGTTGCTTGCTCCCTTCATCAAAACAGACCAATGGGCGGTCAGCATCATGAGGACGGTGGTAGACTTCTAGTACATCTTCCATCGCACACACAAAATCAGCATTTGCCTCTTTGGGAATGCACCATTGTTCTTTCAGCCAAGGCTTAAGTTCGTTTTTTTTAGAGTTGTGCGAATGGTTTCACGAGATACCTTCTCCACCACCTCTAATTCCAAAAACTTAGTCGTTAAGAGCCGTAAACTCCAACGTTCGTAGCCATCTGGCGGACTACTACAAGCCAATTGCACTAATTTTGCTTCTGCTTGCCCATCTAAAATCGGTTCTTTCGTCCTTTTGGGTCGCGTATGATTCAACGCGCTTTCAATGCCTTGCATGACACACTTCTCACGGGTACGTTCCACCGTTCGCTGGCTGATGCTTAGGGCATTAGCAATATCCTCATCTTTCCAACCGCCATCCCTACGGTTTTCATCTGCTAGCAACAGAATACGTGAGCGGGTTAACCGACGGGCTACCCCTTTGCCTTTGTTCACTAAGCTTGTTAATTCTTCACGTTCTTCATCCCTTAACGTCACACGATAAATTTTGGCAGGCATTTGATGTATCCCTTTTTCTATTGATACATCTATTGTCCCACCTTTTCTGTCGTCCGACAAAAACCAATTGTCAGACTACTAGGATCTGTTGACATTTATCAAAAATGCTAGATTTTACACAAAATTGAGTGATGTAGGGGCTGACCTGTGTGTCTGCCCGTTGTTTGTTTGACTGCTTTCGGGCGTAGACATAGCTACGCCCCTACTACCGTCGAGATTGAGTAAGGATTTTGAACACTGGAAATTTCAAATGTCAACACGTCCTAATATGTGCTTACTTTTTTAATGAGGTGACTCACTTTGTTATAGACTTTTCTGACCTCATTATTTTGCTTGTGCCGTGATGAACCACGAGAGTGGCTTATGGTTGGGGCATCAACCTACGGC
>JBAUIA010000346.1:0-24295 GCA_049680565.1 Phototrophicaceae bacterium | reverse complement strand
GTGTGTATGTTTAATTTCAAGTTAACATACAAACAGTATGTTTGTCAATTAGAGAGGGTTGTATGACATCTAAAAATGCAAAGGTACAACAAGGTGAAGCGACTGTGACACAATTAATGGATATTGCACAAACGATGTTCAGCGAATTAGGTTATACCAATGTTGCGATGGAAGCAATTGTGAAGCAAGCCAATGTGACACGCGGTGCACTTTACCATCATTTCAATGGTAAAAAGGGATTATTTGAGGCAGTTGTTCATCGCATTTTAGATCGTAATAGCGATGCAATTTTAGCAACAGGGGTTTATGAAGCCGACCAATGGCAACAGCTTTTATTAGGTTGTGAATCCAGTTTGCGATCAGGAATTGACCCTGCAATACGCCGCATTTTGTTGATTGATGCACCTGCCGTTTTAGGACACAAAAAATTGCGTCAGATGGATGCAAATACCACAACGGCTTTATTGATTAACCATCTTACAATTTTGATGGATAATGGTTACATTGAGCAGCAACCAGTGCAAGCACTCGCCTATATGATTAGTGGTGCAATTAACGAGGCAATTCAGTGGATTTCTGCATCTGATAATCCAGAGGATATGCTTGAAGATTATTTATCAGTATTAGAGAACATACTCAATGGTTTACGGATTCCCAGATCAACCGAATAATGAGAATAAACTTTCTTACAAAAATATGTCACTTATTTTGTTGATGCTGCGACTTAAACGTGCAAATACTTGATTAAATAGACGGATCACAGATTGTATTTAGCTTGACATTGTTTGAATTTTAAAACAGAATATAAACGAATATTTAACGATACTAATTGAGCGATTGATTGAATGATGGTCAAACCTTTTTACGTTGATACAACAGGTGCATGGGTTCTGGGGCATAATCAAACCCAAGCAGCCAGTTCTCATTTGCAAGCAGGTGCGCGTTCAGAACTCATTCCATCTCCTATCACCAAAGCACTGAGTACCTTCGGTGGACGGATTGCTGCTCAGACCATGCAATATATGTTTAAAGGCAATGTTCAATCCTTACTCAATTATGCTGCTTTCCGCCCATATGCCATGATGGAGGCAATTCGTCAGGCATTGGGTGATAACAAAGACGGTAAAATTGTGCTTGATCCTGCGAGTGGCTTTAGCCCTATTTATTATTGGTTAGCCAACGAAATGCCCGAAACGACCTTCATTGAAATTGATACACCGAAGATGATTGCCGATAAAAAATCTGCTTTGAGCAAATTCCATCGCCCTAAAAATCTCAGCTTACGACCAGCCAATTTAAGTGATGTCCATTTACACAGCCTATCTGATAATCGGGTGGATGTCTTAGTGGTGACAGGCGCATTTGTGAGTCATGTTGATTATCGGGATATGCTCAAGTATGTGACCAGTATCGTTAAAGATGATGGCTATATTATTGCGCCTTTCCCGTATACGGTAGGTATCGAGAATTTTATGGAAAATGCTGCGGTATTTGGTCGCATTGTAACCGCACCAATTGGCGCAATTAGTACACCCGATGAATTATCACTCATTTTTAATGCCAGTGATTTCACGGTGACACACACACTCAAATTATCGGAGTTAGCCGAACGCTATCATAAGCCAAGACCAATGGATGTCGAATTAATTGCGATTGCTCAAAAAGGGATACCAGCCCCAGCCCCGATTGATGCTGAATTAACGGAAATCGTTGAACTCAATGATGCTTTACATTCTGCAAAAAACACCGTGCCACCCTTCATTGAATTTGACCCTGAATCCTTCAAACGCTTCCCCAGACGACAACGGTTTTTAACGCCTAAAAAGTAATCGCTGGATGGCGACATTGATCTGATTACGATCAGTCTTTTTGTAACACGACATAGACATTCATACGATTGTCTGACCCATCGGCACGATAACGCTTGACCTCGCGTAAGCCCGATGCAGCAATTAATTCAGCGAGTTCATCATCATCGACATAATGACAATAGCGTAATGCCCGATCACCACGTCGCCAATCCAGCAGATAATCATGCTTTTCGACAGTGAATGAATTGTCCCAATCGACCAAACGGGCTTTAAAGCGCTCATATTCATAAAAACGCCATGCAGCAACCACCAATAAGCCCCCTGATGCCACTCGATCTGCTAATGCACGCATAAATTGCTGACGGTTATCGTAGCCGGGCACATGATGCAGCACACCAAATAAAACCACTAAATCGGCTTGTGTGTTAGGGAGAGGGCTTGTAATCACATCATGTTGTGACATTGTGACTTTCAGTTGCGGATAATCCGCTAAGGCAGTTTCAGCAAAGTTGAGTAAGGCGACGTTGTTATCGAGTCCGTGATAGGCAATTGCCCCTTCCAGATGATTGGCAAGGAAAATACCAAAACGTCCATTACCACAACCGACATCTAAGACAGATAAGGGCGCAGATAGCACATCTGTGAGTGGCTCCCACCCTGCCCACGCCCGTACGCGTGTGGCATCGAACTCCGTCGCCGTTACATCATAAAAATTAGCATTAATCGCATTCAAGCGTGCAATGGTTTCTTGATTCATGGTGCGTGCGTCCCTAAATTATTATTCTTAGCAATGAAGTATCTAGTGCATAGGATAGCGCATCATGATTTATTTTCTAGGAGTATCCAAAATTCTTTACGAGGAATAGCAATAAACTCATTTGGAGTAACAATCATAGGTTTACCAGAGGTATAAACATATAACTTCTCATTAAGCTCTTGTAAAACTTCAGCAACTTCTTTTAGTAAAAAGTGATCGCGTGCTTCAAAACGTCCTTTGACCTCAACCCATGCTTGATGGTCAGGCAAATGGAAGTCAACGAGATAATTACCCTCACCAAGCCGTTCTTCTTCATATATCCATGACATACGTCGCTTCTCTAGTTCAGTAGCTAGACGAATTTCTAATTGTGAGCGAAATTGCACACCCATGAATTTCCCCGGAATCGCTCCAATGCGATTACCTTTACCGTGCTTTTTCGCATTCTTGCTAGTTTTAGCAGCTTGATTAAGTTTTTCAAGCCGTTTAGCTTCTGCTTTTAGAGACTTTACGACTTTATCATCATGCCAAAATGGATGGAAACCATTTGTATGCCAAGAAATATAAGGATCAGCATTGAGTAAAACATCAAGTTGGTCTCTTATTGCTCTAACAGCATCCATATAGGCTTGTTGTTTATCTGTTTTAACCCAATTATCTTGGATTGATTTAACGTGGTTTGCTAATTTAATTTTTTTACGTTTCTGCCCACGAGCAACATAGGTTTGTATTATTGAGTTAGGAAAATTCAAATTAATTGCATCATGAGGAAATGGGATTACTAAAGCAACATTAGGATTTCGAGGAATTTTATACATCGGCATATTACTATAACCCGAGAAATTTATAGCTAATGCTGCTCTATGATTGATATCCATATAAATAAAACGAGGAGTATCTCGCTCAATATAGTCATTGGGGATATGTAAATTAGTAATCCCTAGTTCATTACAAGAAATGTGCAAGCACGCCGTTGTTAGATAACCGACATGCTTACCAATTTCCTTGATACGCTCTTCAACGCCTATTAAATGCTTTATATCATCCGACAATTGAATGGAAGTTTTAATTTTAGGTATCGCTTTATCAGCAATATCTTGATTGGCACTAAAAGTAAAAGTCAGACGCATTATGAACTAGTTTCTGGCTCATCATTATCTGCGACAGCCAACTGCACAGGAACATTAACGACTTGTCCTTCAATAACTTGCCAAGAAGGATGACGCTCTAACAAAAGTTCTAAAGCAGCTTCATGGTCAGGTAAATCTAAGCCTTTAGCTGTATGACGCAGTGCATAAGCCCAAGCTGCAATTACAATTGAATGTTCAATCGGTTCTGGAGTCATGACTACATATCGAAATACAGGATTCATATTCGCATAAGGTGCTAATTGCCATAATTGTGAAATAACAGGAGGTCGTGCCATGATTACTTTCCTAAAGTGAACTGTCTATTATATTTAATTTTACACTTAAACCTCTATTTGTAAAATGTATTCTAGGACAAGATAGCTTGTAGAATAACACGCCATACCATTGCGCCACATTAAAAAATCACTCAGATTGTAAGCGTAGATTGGCACTTTCGAGCGCGAGTGTGGCAAGGAAGTAGCGTTCATCCTCGGTGAGATCGGCTGTTTTGAGCAAATCAGGGCGATTGTGCCATGTCCGACGAATCGCTTGCTCACGTCGCCATTGATCGACTGCGCCATGATTGCCACTTTTGAGAATATCAGGCACACCTAAACCTCTAAATTCGGCAGGACGTGTGTAATGTGCGCCTTCTAGCAAACCATTGGCATGGCTATCACGGTCTGCGCCGTCATCGGCACCGAGTACGCCCGGAATCTGGCGGACAACAGCATCAATGATGACCATCGCAGCCAATTCGCCACCTGTTAGCACATAATCTCCAATCGAAATTTCATCGGTGACGACTAAATCACGCACCCGTTCATCGAAGCCTTCATAATGTCCGCAGAGTAAAATCATACGCGGTAAGGTCGATAAATCGACAGCCTGTTGATGATTGAAGCGCTTACCTTGCGGTGACATCAGGATAACAGGGCAATCATCATCACCACGAACGGCTTCGACAGCACGAGTTATTACATCAACTTTGAGCAGCATACCGCCCCCACCCCCATAAGGTGTATCATCCACTTTACGATGCTTATTGCCTGAATAATCGCGTATATCGTGGGTATGAAAATCCAAAATACCGCGATCTTGTGCTTTCCACATCATGCTTTCGTTGATCGGCGTAAACATATCGGGGAATAAAGTCAGAACGTCAATCTGCATCAGTGAATCCTGTTGATGGGGTAGTCGTATTGGTGGCTGATGATGTAACAGTACGTCCGCCATCTTCTTCAAATACTTCTGCGAAATAAACATCAAAAGTGCCTTCCGCAAAGCGTGCCAGTTCATTGCCTGCTTCTTGCCCTGCTTTCGACATTAAGGAAGCGCGTAAAATTTCTTGTGTCTCAAAGTAAATTTCTAAGCCCCGTTGGTACGGTGGCTCACCTTGAGGGCTACCATAAACATGAATCGCTTGTCGGCGTTGAATATCTGGCATACGTTCAACGAGTGCTAAAAAGTCATTGTAGGCATTTTCAAAGGCTTCTGTTGTGGGGGCTTCTTTGAACATCACAACAAATTTAATCATACGATGTGTCACTTTCGGTAGGTTTCATTCAAGATTAGGCTTATTATAAACGATGGTATCAGCGATTCGGTATTGTTAGTAACTGATACGCATCTTCCTTCATCATTTCTTGATACTTATGCGTAATGCCGTAAAAGAGGCATAAGTTTATTATCAGGATACTCTTATCTTATTTTTATTTTCATATAATCTTTATTGGGATCGAAATATGATGAAGTCCCTTGAAAATTAGAGGGAGATAAGCTATATTACAGTTTGTATAAGCGTTAACATATTGCTAGCGCATCATACAAGTTGTTGAACAATTCGCCCTTCTGGCGAGAAAAATATAGTTCAGTAATTCATTCTTTTTACAATCTCAGGAGAGACAAATGCAAAGATTATCCCGTATTACTTACCTCGTTGCGATTCTCGCAATTCTCGTAGGTATCTTCGGTGTTGTCAGTGCGCAAGATGATATGATGGACAACGTCCTCATCACCGAAATCGGTGAAAGCGACATTCCAACACTTGATCCTGCACTTGCAACAGATAGTTCCTCAATTCAAATTCTTAACGAAACTTATATCGGTCTAACCATGCTCGATGACGAAACCGCAGAAACCGCTCCGGGTCTTGCAACAGACTGGGAACGTGTTGATAACGGTGATGGTACATTCACATGGACATTCAACCTCATTGAAGAAGTTTCATGGGTAAAATACAACGCTGAAACGGGTGCAGTTGAACAAGTTCTTGACGAAGACGGCAACGTTCGTTTCGTAACAGCTTACGACCTCGTTTACGGTTGGGAACGTAGTTTGAACCCAGCAACAGGCGATTACTACGGTTCAGTGCTTGCTTCAGAAGTTATGGGTGGCGTTGAATATAACAGCCAAGAAATTGCTGAAGACGGAACAACTAGCCTCGATTTCGCAGCAACTGTTGGTGTTGTTGCAGTTGATGATTATACCGTTCAAATTACAACTGATGCAGACCGCCTCAGTACACAACCTTCAATCTACGGTATGTGGATGTCACGTCCTCAACCTAGCTGGGTCATCGAAGAATTTGGTGAACTCTGGATTGATGATGCGAACTTTGTTGGTTATGGTCCTTTCGCCCTCTGGGAATGGGAAAATGACGAATTTATCAGCATCATTAGAAACCCATTCTGGGCAGGTACAGCAAACAACCCACAACCACAACTTGATGGCGTTGTCTTCCGTATGCTCGATAGCGTAACTGCTCTCGCAGAATATGAAGCTGGTAACTTGGATGATGTTGACGCAGTTGATAGCGCATCCATCCCACGTATCCAAGCTGATCCTGTACTCAGCCAAGAACTCGTTATTGAAACCAGTTCATGCTCCTACTACTACGGTTTAGGTGTAGATGAAGAAGGTCCTTCAAGCAACGTTCATTTCCGTCGCGCACTCAGCTTCGCTGTAGATCGTGTACAAATTGTTGAAGAAGTAACCCAAGGTGGCGAAACACCAGCAACCTACTTCACATTACCAGACCTCGCAGGCGCACCATCACCAGATTTGATGGAAGAAAACGGTTTCGGTATTAGCTTTGATGCTAATGCAGCACTCGAAGAACTCGATATCGCTCTCGAAGAACTCGGTTTCGCATCTGTTGACGAACTCCCACCAATCACCTTGCTCTACAATACCAGTGAAGGTCACCGTCGTATTGCAGAAGCTATCCGTGATATGTGGTCAGATACCCTTGGTATCGACGTACAACTTACCAACCAAGATTTCGGTGTATACCTCGATCAACGTGTAGATTTCCCAATCTATCGCGCTGGTTGGTGCATGGATTATCCTGATGCAAACAACTTCTTATTTGATGTATTCCACAGTAGCCGTAACCCAGACACCGGTTATAGCAGTGCAGAATTTGATGCGCTCGTAGAACAAGCTGTATCAGAAACAGATCCAGCAATTCGCGCTGATCTTTATGCACAAGCTGAACAATTGCTCGTTTTTGAAGACGCAGCAATCATTCCAATCTACTGGTATAGTGACCTCGAATTGACAAAACCATATGTAGAACGTACATATGCTGTTGATAACAGTGAACAATACGAACATTGGAGCCTCAATCGCTAAGTAAGGCGATAAGGGTCAGTTTACATAGATCACCAAGTGACTATGTTAGGAGGGGACACTTGTGTCTCCTCCTTTTGGTTACAGCTAGAACTGCTGTTTAAAATATGTCTTAACAATAGATCGGTGTGTCCTTTTGTATCAAGATAATTTTAATTTTGATGGTTGAGGATCGGTGTATCTATTCTTAACTGTATTTTGGAGTATCGGTAAGTTGCTAGATTCGCACACAAATAGCGCTTATCTTCAACAGAACCCGATAAGTTACTGTTACACTAAAAAAAATTACATGCAGCAACGCTCAATGATTAAATTAAACGTTTGTGTAATCACTCAGCTATTGATAAGAATGATGCTTTATAACGCTAAATGTTAAAACATCCAGCTACAACAATCCGTTGACTCAAGTCAACTTTCAAGGCATTTCATGCTTAATTAACGCGTCTTAGCAGGGAAAATGGGGCTTTCCTTTAAAATGTCCCTTTGCGTCAATGCGTTTTGATAGCAAGCTGGCTATGATTATTTTTAGTGCTCAAAAGGATGACTGAGTAGTTACACGGTTTTTTAATAGCGTGCAGGTGTAGTGCCTGTTACGCACTTACTTGTACGATTTGTTGTCACCAAAATTCTAAATAGAGTTTTGCGCTTTCTTGGAGGATAGTTATGACAGCATTTATTGCTCGACGCACTTTATGGATGTTCTTGGTCTTGTTTGTGGTATCCATCGTGACCTTCTTCCTGATGCGTGCTGTACCGGGAGGACCATTTGATTCGGAACGTGATTTTCCCGATTCAGTGATTGAAAACTTAGAAGCTCGTTTTGGGCTTGATGACCCGCTCATCATCCAATATTTTCGGTATATTAGTGCCATTGTTATCCCAACAGTGACTGAATCAGGACCACCAACATTGACTGCTGAAGTTTATTTGGTGAATGTTGATTTACCCGGTGGCGAACAAACATTGCGCTGGATGAATTTCGGTCCCTCATTGGTTTTTCGTAGTCGGAGCGTGACGGATATTTTCCGCGAGAATCTCGGTGTGACCTTTGAATTAGGTTTAGCTGGTATTTTGGTAGCGGTTGTGATTGGCTTACCTGCTGGCATCACCTCGGCTCTCAATCGCAATACCGTATGGGATTATCTCGGTATGAGTATCGCTACAATCGGGGTATCTGTCACAGTTATTACATTAGGTCCTCTGATGCAGTATATCTTCGGGGTAGAACTACGTCTCTTACCCATTTCAGGCTGGGGAGATGGCTTGGATATTACCAATCCTTGGGAGCATATCCAATTTATGATTATGCCTGCCTTTGCACTTGGGTTTGCACAATCAGCAATTATTGCACGCTTAACACGGGCGAGTTTGCTCCAAGTCCTTAATGAAGATTATATCCGTACTGCACGCGCGAAAGGCTTATCCTCACAACGGGTAATCTGGTCGCATGTTCTCAAAAACGGTATGATTCCTGTTGTTACGGTATTGGGTCCGATTGCTGCTTTCTTGGTAACAGGGTCATTCGTAACCGAGCAAATCTTTGCGATTCCGGGGATTGGGCGTGCCTATGTCCAGAGTATCGGTAATCGTGATTATACGCTTATCATGGGGACAACCCTCTTCTTTGCATTTATTCTTGTTATTGCTAACACACTTGTAGATATTTCGTATGCTTGGCTTGATCCACGCATCCGTTACGACTAGATAGGAGGATCAAATCATGGCTGAAGATAATACAGCAAATTCTAGTGTTGCCACCTTAGATAGTCCTCAATCATCAGGTTCAAGAGGTTATTGGGCTGATGCGTGGGGTCGTCTGACTGATAATCGTTTAGCAACGCTGGGCTTAATCATTATTATCATCAATTTGTTGATGGCAATTTTTGCACCTCTTGTTGCTGTCGAAGGTATTGACGATCAAAATACAGAAGAAGCCAATGCAGCCCCCGGTTGGGTTATTAATTTATTCCCAATTTTGACACCGCGCGATGAATCATTTCCGATTGATGATGGTGCAATCGTTGTTGAAACAGGTCAAATAGTCAGTGAAGGTGATTTGCTGATTGATTTCACCCAAGCAAATCTTACAACAAGTGTCGACGGCACTGTTTTTGTGGATGCAAGACGCATTTATGTTGTTCCAAACACAATTGAGATTGAACGGATTGCTGTTCCATCGGGCGTGAATCAGAGTAGCATCCCAATTGGTGGAGATGTCGCAGCAGGTGATATTTTATTCCGTGATGTGACTAGCCCTATTGCGGGTGCTATTTATTTTGCCAATAACGAAATCATCATTCGTCCACAAACAGTATGGCGACGGGGTGACGGTGAAGAACTCGTTGCCAATCTACAGGAAGTCGCTATTGGAGATGTACTCTTCACAACAGAGGATGGTACAGAGGTTGTAGCACCTTATGCAGGTACAATTTTCATCACACGTAACAATATTGAGCTTGCGCTTGTGCCACCGCTTGAATTTGACGTTCCAGACGGTGCTGAGATTCAAGTCCGTGATGGGCGTAGTGTCGAAACAGGAGCAATCTTATTTGATGATGTCACAGCCCCTATTGGTGGTGATGTTTTCGTTCAAGATAATACAATTTTCATCCGTCAGCCAGAACAATGGTTACGCAGTAGCGGTAATGTATCGGTTGTGAGTGGGCAAACAGTTGCAGCAGGTGATTTGCTGATTGATTTCACCACACGCAATGTATATGCCAATATGGATGGTACGATCTTCATCAATGATGATGATGTTCTCTTAACACCTGTCACACCTCAACGCCTTGATCTCCCAGCAGATGCTGAAATTGCTGTAACAGATGGTCAAATTGTGACTGAAGGGACACTGTTATTCAATAATGAAAGTGCTGATATTGGTGGTATTGTTTATATCTTAGATGATGCCTTATTTGTGCGTGGCATTAGTGAAGGGTATGTGCCACTACGGAATGAATATCGATTAGGGGCTGATTACCTTGGACGGGATTTATGGTCACGAATTGCGTATGGGGCGCGTGTCTCCTTGTTAGCAGCATTCATTGGTCCATTGGTCAGTTTCGCGGTGGGTATGCCATATGGCTTGATTAGTGGCTACTTCGGTGGTGCTGTAGATAACTGGATGATGCGCTTTGTTGATCTGATGTATGCCTTCCCGACCTTGCTATTGATTATTTTGCTGATGGCATTTTTCCGATCGTCTGCTTCTTTAACGCAACCGGGGACGTTTATCTATCAGATGGGTGAGATAGACCGTGCAACAGGCGGTGTATTCTTCATCTTCTTGGGGATTGGTTTAACCTCTTGGATGCAATTGGCTCGCTTAACACGCGGACAAGTGCTTTCTGCGCGTGAATCTGATTATGTACTAGCAGCGCGTGCTTTGGGGCAATCCACACCGGGGATTATGATTCGTCACATTCTACCGAATGTATTAGGTCCTATCGTCATCAGTGAAACCTTATCGATTCCGACCTATATTCGTTTTGAGGCATTCTTGAGCTTTATCGGTTTGGGTGTTAATGCGCCAACACCGAGTTGGGGCGGGATGATTAGTGATGGTGCGTCTGTATTACGGAATTATCCACATGAGGCATTGTTCCCTGCATTAGCCCTATTCTTGATTATGTTTGCGTTCAATTTCTTGGGTGATGGTTTGCGTGATGCGCTCGACCCACGTTTACGCGGTACAAATTAAGTGATGCGTTTTAGACTGTAACACAGTTAGGGGGATGCCATCAGATATGGTATCCCCTTTGTATTTTAGCTAGCATGTGCTTCAAGATCAGGAATAATGGTCATTTCCAGATGATGTCGGCGTGCTTCATAGAGATCAATGGTAGGGTCAACCGCTTCTAAGTAGGCTTCGGCTTCAGCAAGATGATGAAAGCGTTCGTGACGTGTTTTACCAATGCGTGCAAATGTCATCGAGATAAATTTCATCACAGAATGTTCACGATGTTTGCCAATCGTCAGCACCCACCCATTGACTTCTCCGCGTGCAATCACACTCTCTCTGAGCAAACGTCCAAAGTTAGGGGGCGCACTCTTGATATGGCTCTCATCTTGGATAATATGAACCGTATCTGACCATGACGATGCGATCATATCCGATAATTTTGCATTCATCGCTTCAAATTCTTCTGTAGTCACACGATGATAAAAATTAACGTAGATCACCTGATCTGATAAATACCATCCACATTGTATACCCATGATGTACTCCAAAAACATTACAAGATTAATTACATCTACTGTAATCATTATTGGGCTTTCTGTGGATAGCCCAATAGTCATGCTTACCTTAATGGTTGATGTAATATTTTAAGGAGCAAGTGCTGGGCTAACGGTCATAAAGATCACAACAACGAACACAATGATAATGATAAGACCGATTACAATTGCCCAAATTGGATTAGGTGCTTTTTGTCCTTGTGGATTACGTTTGGATTGCTCGTCAGTCATGCTCGGATTGTCCTCGATAGATTAATATCATGAATGCTATAACGATTTTGCGCTAGTATACCCAACGATCATTACATTTAGAACCATACTACTGACTTTATTTGTCTCTTTTGCTAGAATCGCTAGTATCCTAATCAATGGGGCAAATCACACACCATGTCAGAACACTCACACGATGAAGTCGAAATTGCATCACCCGATGAACAACGCGCTGCGATTGATGCTGCGATGATTGAACGGCTTGGCGATAATTGGCGCAAAGAGTGGATTATTGTCCATGATGCGAATGAGCTTGTGCGCGTCAATCAAGGGGACATCAATCTCGATTTCCAAGCCGATTTACTGGCACACGTCGATATTATTGAACGTCCTGCGAATCCTGTACAACTCAGTGGGCGCTTGGTTGCATTTATGATTTTAGGGATATTCATGTTTGTTGCGTTCGCAATTGCTAGTATTGCAGGTGTATTTGGTGGTTAAACAACGCACACAATGGGGATTACTCGTTGGCATTGTCTTATTGGTGCTGATAATTGCCCTACCGACCCTCACCTACCCCTTGGGACGCGATCAAGGCATGTACGCCAATATTGGGCGTAGTATCCTTGATGGTGGCACGCCCTTTGTTGATATATGGGACATCAAGCCGCCACCTATCTATTATATTTATGCCACAACAATTGCAATTTTTGGCACAAGTACCGAAGCCATCCACGCGATGAACCTCGTATTCGTTCCGATTGGTATGGTGGGATTATTTGTAATAGGTCGGCAGATTCAAGATTATCGTGTGGGCTTATGGGCAGCCTTGTTGTATGGCGTATTTTACTTTAATGATGGTTTCCAAAATATCTCACAGAGTGATTCACTTGCGACGATTCCCACTATTTTTGCAGCTTACTTTACCATCCGTGCGACCCAAGCCAAGCAAGGTTCACCATCTGCTTTAGGGAATGCGTTCACAGTTGGTTTGATTTGTGGCATCTTGCTATGGTTCAAGCCACAACAATATGCCCTCATCGTGAGTGCCTTGATAATCTATCAGATTATGGGTCGTTGGCGTGAATCGTTGCCTGCACAAGAAAAATTAATGGCGCTACTCAAAGAAGGAACAGCATTTGCATTGGGTGGATTGCTAACAGGTGGTACGCTGTTATTGTATTTTTGGTCACAAGGCATCATTCAAGAAATATTGATCGTTGCTGATGCAACTGCATCTTACAATGCACAAGGCTATGACCTAAACGCTTTTATTGGCAATATGCGCCAAGGATTGGTTTTTCGTTGGGGTGTTTGGCATATTTTATTTTTGCTGATGGGTGGCTGGCTTGTGATCCAGATAATGACGTATCGTCAATCAAGCTCACATCGCCTGAAAGAAACAACTTTGTTGCTCTTATGGGTCACAGCAGGTTTAGGATTTGCATTCGTACAAGCAAAAGGTTTCGATACGCATTGGTTTCCGATGTTGCCACCGATGGCACTCATGGGTGCATTGATGATCGTATACTTACTCGATGCGATACCCTCATCCAAGCGCGTAATGAGCCTTAGCGCTATCATTGCACTCGGTTTACTAGCGATTCCTGCAATGACAACATGGGGACATGCGTGGGGATTTATCACACAACACCAAGATCGTTATACGTATTGGGATACCTTCCAAGCGAATGATCTCAAACCCGAGCAATCCTTAGCAATGGCACAATTTTTACAAGAGCGTGTGCAAGCTGGGGATAGTCTTTATATTTGGGGATTCCGTCCAGAAGTGTATTATATGGCACAATTACGACCCGCAACCCGTTATCAAGCACATTTTCCATTGGTTGCGCCTTGGTATCCACAGGAATGGCAACAGAATAATGTCGATATTTTATGGGCAGCGATGCCACCTTATGCCCTCGTCTTAGAAGATGATTTTATGCCTTGGGTAACAGATTTTGATGCTGATTCACATACTTTATTACAAGACTATACCGAATTGAACAATTGGCTGATTGCAAATTACGAGCGTGATGGGCAAATTGGCGATTTTATTATCTGGAGACGAGCCACACCATGAGTAAGCCTGTTACCATACGCATCGCGCAAGCGGACGACCTCCCCACCATTAAGGCTCTGATTGAACGCTTTGTTACAGACGGTATTTTATTACCGCGCACGTTCCAAGAATTGCATAATTTACTGGATAATCTATTCGTTGCTGAAATGGATGGTATGATTGTGGGCTGTGCCGCGCTCGATATTTATAATAATAAATTGGCAGAAATCCGTAGTTTAGCGGTTGCGCCCGAAGCACAAGGCAACGGTGTTGGTAAATTATTGGTGCAAGCCTGTGTTGAGCGTGGACGAGAACAACAAATCCTTGAAGTAATGGCAATCTCAGCCTCGGAAGATTTCTTCCGTTCATGTGGGTTTGATTTTACATTGCCGAATCTGCGTAAAGCCTTCTTCATTCAAACCCGTGATGAAATTTAGCGCCTAAAATGACTCATTGGCATATCAGTGAACAAGGACTAGCAACTGTCTCGCAAATAGATAACACTATGCGGTTATTGCATCCTGCTCATAATGATGGGGTTTATCATAATGCCCAAATCAGTAATTACGATGCCACACGCGTTTTTACATCGCGTCCACCCTTACGCCTTAGCTTGATTGCACGCGCAAATACATCGGATATTCGTGGAACAGCAGGCTTTGGTTTTTGGAATCATCCTTTTGCACCGAACGAAACGCGCTTTGATGTCCCACAAGCGGTTTGGTTTTTCTTCTCGTCAGCCGCTAGTGATATGGCATTAGCGAAAGGCGTATCAGGGAATGGTTGGAAAGCAGCAACATTTAATGCCAAGCAATGGGCTTTTTGGAGTTTGTTACCGACTGCCCCGATAGCGATGCCTCTGATGAATATCCAAGTTGCGTATGATGCCTTATGGTCAATCGGTCAACGTGCTATTGGTGTCACTGAGAAAGCACTTGACCCGATACTGCTCACAGAAGAGCATCATTATCAAATTGATTGGTTGCCTGATCGCGCGATTTTTCGTATTGATGGTGAGATCATTCATCAATCACAAGGGCATATACCAAACAATGCCTTGGGGTTTGTCGCATGGATTGATAATCAGTATGCGATTGTATCGCCTAAAGGGCGCTTTGGTTTTGGCTTGCTTGATGTACCGCATCAGCAAGACCTGATATTGCGTGATATTCGTTTGGAGTCGCTAAAGTAAAGTCAAAATTTTTAATAGGAGAAACAGATGACAGATGATCGTAGTCGTACCTATACATGGGCTGACCCACTACCTCAAGCTAAAAAAGGCTTAGCTGTTGATGGCTTGACCTATATGCAAATGATGATTGCTGGTGAAGTTGATGCACCACCAATTGCACGCACCATGGGCTTTGATCTAGTAGAAGTCAAGAAAGGGTATGCTCGATTCGAGGTTGTTCCGCAAGAATTTCATTACAATCCGATTGGGGTTGTGCATGGCGGATTAGCAGCAACTTTGCTCGATAGTGCCTTGGGATGCTGTGTACATACGACCTTGGCACAAGGTCTCGGTTATACCACATTACAATTAAATGTTAATCTCGTGCGAGGCATTACGGTTGATACAGGACGCTTAAAATGTGACGGTAAAGTTGTACATGGGGGTCGTCAAATGGCAACGGCGGAAGCAACTATCACCGATATGAATGGCAAATTATACGCGCACGGGACAACCACTTGCTTGATTTTTCCATTGCCTGAGCAAGGTTAATCAAGGTGATGGATGTTTGAATGTTATATTTTTAATTCTCGGACGCACCGTTGTGCAGTAAGTTTGGATAAATAATTGAAAATAGATCGTACAATTTTCGGCGGACATCCCGTTGGATGTCCCTACAAAATGTAATGATTGCTGATTCACTGGCGGTCTGAAGGTAAGATGAGTTGTGGAGCTTGCCGTGCTGGACGATGTTGTTCATAAGCATAGGCATAGCTAATCAAGTTCGCATCCTGTAGATAATCCCCAAATAGCGTAATGCTGACAGGTTCGCCTGACTCTCGATAACCAGCAGGAACACTCACCGCAGGATAACCCGATACCGCATAAGCAACCGTTGAATAATTATTAATATCGACAATCGCATCAAGATTATAATCTCTCAATGTGCTGCGGATACCATGCGAGGCACTCGCAGCATTACTATAATGTAAGCGTTGATAGGCTTTTTCAGTGACAGCGTTTAATGGCACGAGTGAGGATAAATGGAGTAAACCTTGCCCAAAAGGTGCGCGATTCACTTCGTCTTCCGCATTCCATGCCACAATATCCGCTAAAGTGCGCCCATCACCAATAGCTTCTAAGTATTCGTTAACACCTTTATTCATCGCATAAAAGTATGTCCACAGATCAAAATTAGCCATCACATAAGGGGTACGGACGACCGTTGCCCCCAAGGCTTGCATGATTTCAGCAGCTTGATCGAGTGTCGCACTATCACCTGTTTTAGGGTCTTGGTCAGGGACACGTTCAGTGATACCAATCCGCTTACCTTGTAGCGCATCCGCATTGAGATAGTCTGTAAAATCTGTATCCGCAATGCTCGTGGTGCGTTGTGTATAACGATCATTCGCATCGACACCGGCTAACACATTGAGAAAATGTGCTAAATCAGTCATTGAGCGCGTGATAGGACCTGCAGTATCTTGATCGACAGTGATTGGAATAATACGATCTCGGCTAATTAAGCCTAAACTCGGTTTGATGGTACAACATCCATTTTGGGAAGCAGGTGAAATGAGCGAGCCTGCGGTTTCTGTGCCAACGGTGACAGTTGCGAAGCCTGCGCCTGCTGCTGCCCCACTGCCTGAACTTGAGCCACCAACATCATGTTGTCCATAGGCATTACGGACTTGCCCACCTAAAACCGTAAAACCGTTGGAACTTTCAAAGCTCATGAAATTTGCCCACTCGCTCAGATTACATTTTCCTAGAATGATTGCGCCCGCGTCACGCATTTGTTGCACGATAAAAGCATCCCGATCACACTGGCTATCTTCTAAGGCTTTTGCACCTGCTGTCGTGTGCATTTTGTCGCCTGTGCCAATATTATCTTTGAGTAAAACAGGGATACCAAACATTGAGCCTTGGTCGTTATCGCGCTCGGCATCACATTGACGGGCGATTGTTAAAGCATCGGGGTTCAGTTCCAAAACGGAATTATAGCCATCTACATCATAGGTCTTAATACGCTGAATATAGTATTTAACAAGGGTTTCACTATTGAGTGTGCCATCTGCAAAACGGGCTTGAATATCGGGGATGGTTGCAGATGCGAGAAATTGATCTAAGTCGCTTATGATTGCATCATCTAATACAGCATCTTCTAAGCCTATCAATGCTAAGGGACGCTTACCTTCATAAATCGGTGTGCCATATTGACGCTCAATCTGCGTTGCCATATATCGTGATAATCCTTTACTAAACGAGAATGATACGAATTATAGCGTGACTTCGTAGATTGCATCAAACAATGGTTATGTCTCACGTAGTTTGAAACAAAATTGTCCGTTCTTGAATTTTGCTCAGCTTATATAGAACCTATAAAAACGCAGATTTATTTGTAACCGATGCTTGATCCTTGCGTATACTGAGAATAGACAAGCATAGTTTAGGAGATAGAAATTATGAAAACCGCACTTAAAATAATGAGCTTCATCGTACTCGCACTAGTCGTCGCAGCCTGTGGTACAAATGTCAAAATTGAAAATGGCGAACTCGTCGTCAATAGTAACTTCTCTATCAATGAAACCCTCTTAAATTCAGGTGATAATTCAACCTTATCATTCAACAATTTAGATATTTTGGAAAACGCACAATATGATATTCAAGATGGACAATTGGTCGTTAGTGGTGATTTGCTATGTGGTAATGATGTGCGCGTTCCGGGATCAATGACTGTGGTCATGAATGTAACCGAAACAGGCTTCATCAATGTTGAAATTACTGATGTGACCTCTGATTGTAATATCGCAAACGAAAATATCACACAAGCACAAGATCGTATCGCCGAATCCTTAGCTGAAGCGGCTCAAGGGCTTGAAGATAGCAATGCAACACTAACATTTACCGATATTACCTTAGCAGATGATACCCTCACGATTGCATTTGAAGTACGCGCACCGCTCAACAATAACAACTAAAGATGCCCCTGATACCATCATATTGCTAAACAGAAAAAGCCACGCTGATGAGCGTGGCTTTTGACTTATCGTTTGAGTGATATGTATTCGTTAGGATTTATCGTCAATGAGTCCTAATTCAACTGCTTGTGACCAATCCGCTTTACCCTTTTTATCTTGTGGTAAATCAAAATCAGCCAGCGCATCTAAGCTAAAGAGATCGTCTGCGCCCAACTCATCGAAATCCCCTCCAAAGAGCATATCAGCATCGAAGGCTGCATCATCAATCGCTTCGAGTTGGGGCATTGCTGATTGAATTACAGGCGCATCTTCTAGGTCTGCTGATGAGCTACCAAGATCCGCGCGTGCGAGATCGGGTAATTCCATTTCTTGTGTTGCTAATTTCTTGGTACGGTCTGATTTACGAACGACTGTTTCGGGTTCGGGTTCTTCAAATTGGCGGCGTTGTACGAGGAATGCCGCAGGACCGATCACAGCGATTAGGTTTTCAGCATGTTTACTGCCATAGCGTCGTACAGCCCCGATTTGCGCTGCACCATCTTTGCCATCAAAGATAATCGCTAGGAAGTGATGTAAACCAACCGACAGTACAAACACATCAAAGTCTGAGCCATCGTATAATTGCAAAGTTTGTAAGTTACCACCGATTACATCTCGCATGTTGATGTTCATTTCGGCATTGCTACCAATCAATTGCGAGATATAGCTATAATCAATATCTCCCATTTCAGTGCGCCCAACCACGATTTCACCATCACGGGTTGCGAGCATAGCAGCAATTGGGTTGAGATCGTACATCACCCCTTGCATCACTTCATCTGCTTTATCGGCATTTACGTTAGGTACAGGTCCTAAATCAACGGTACTACGCGGTATGCCTGTATCGGTATTAGCATAAGCAGCAGCAAAAATATCACCGCCATCTACAGCCGCTTTAAGGACATTGATGAGTTGCGGAATATCAAAGGGGCGTTTGAGGTAGACAAATGGCGATTGTTCGCGCATTTCATCATCGAACTCAGCATCGCTATAATCACCCATCAGCATGATATTGACATTCTCATCAATCTGACGCAAATTGGCTGCGAGTTCCCATCCTTGTGTACCATCGCCCAAATTCCATGCAGCGATGACGGTATCAATACCGCCACGTTCGAGTTCTTCTAGTGCTTCTTGTGGACCGGGAACGTCAATTTGTACAACGAGCCGATCCATCAAATCGAAGGCAGCCCGAATTTGCTGTGGGATACTGCCTGTAGGGTCTACTGTGATAATGCGAGGCAAAGAAGCCATAATCTTTTTCCGAATTTACCTATCTATTCGTTAGATTGCTTTTATTTTACATGTCTTTTAAGTGATAGTACGCTATTGAGTACTATAGTACCCAATTTCTTATCGTATTGCATAGCTTGGTGTATACAAAAACAGAATACTCTTTTAAGTATAGTCATTTTTTCAAAACCAACTATTAACGAAGACGGGAGAAAGCGTTTGAATTTTGTAACATATAAAACAGTAACTTTCGGAAAATAGTTGAAAGCGAGTTGGTTTACAGACATGCCTTATTTCTACGATCCCCTAATTTTAATGATTTCGTATCATTCAATAGGCTGAATAGAATCACCTTGCGTGATGATGCCCCCTTTGATGATCGCACAGCGTAATCCGCCACGATGTACCATTACCGATAACAAGCGTTTGCCATAACCCGTTGATTGCGCTAGTCCGTTGCACGGTTCGCACAATTCGTTACCTTCTAGGACAACATCACCAATTTTGAAACGTTTACCCACTAAGTGATTGAGTGGCACACCTTGTGTTAATAAATTACGGCGCGATTCAATGTGAGTCAGTGGTAATTTATGGTGAGTGTTGGCTGCTTCAATATCTTCTTGTGCAATCAGTGTGATTTGGCGTGTTTCGTGGCTAGTATCCGCAAGCCCGAAATAACGATCTCCCTTGATGCCTTGCCCTGCCACTACTTCAGCATTATCAACAGTCGTAACCGCGCCTGATATATCCGATGCAATCGCTATCGCTTGTAACTGCCCTTGCCATATTTGACGAGTTTTTACCGATTTCAAAATCGGTTGGGCAGGATACCAGAATGCACCCTCAAAATGATCGACTTCTTTTTTCTTGGCTGACCATTGCTCAATCGTCACTTTAAAAACAGAGGTGCGTTTGAGTTCTTCTGGCACGGGTGGGCGATAATCTTCACCAGCGCTCAAATGGGGGGCATATTTATCCAACATCAACTGGAGTGCATGGGTTGCTTCGACTTCTTCATCCACAATGGATGATGTCCCAAAAATAACAACCCCTGCATATTCCACACTAAATTCAAGGGCTTCATCGGCAGGCAGCAAACGCCCCATCTCCATAATTGCAAAGCTAACCCGTTCCTGCGATTCAACATTGGCACGGGTACGCCCTTTACGCGCTGTATGAATATACACAACATGCTTAGTTTCATCGTAGACAAATAAATTTTGGTTCAAAAAAGGTTGACCATCATGCACTGTTGCCAGTGTACCAACTTCTGCTGTCGCTAAAAATTCACGAATCCAGACCTCATCGTGTACTTCGCGGTCTTCACGGCGTACTTTTGTAACATCATCATTGAGATAATCGCGTGCCATAATCGCTCCACTCCTTGTAATGGATTAAATGTAGTAGTTCATAGCATAGATAAGCTCTAAATCGCAAACAACAGTCCAATATAGCCAACTAATCACTATTACGGATGGTCGATTGGCGTTTTGGTTTATTGACTACATTGAGGCGATGTGCGAATTGCCCCAATAAATGCCCTTGTATTGGATATGCAAATAGCAAAACTGCAATCTGACCGATGCAGGGAATCAAACCGATGATCCCTAAAACCAAGTTGACCAATATGGCATATAAGCCCCACTGAAAGACCACTTGATTGTTGGCACGTAAGGCATCCCACTGATGCCCAAACCGAAAAAACCGAGCCGTATCATCGGTTTCGATATATTCAGCGACCCCAATTGCTAACATCGACCACACCATGAGGCTATATAAAAATAGAATTGGCACAGTGCAGCACGCCACCACAATCGAAACTGTCGCGCCGAAAAAATCACTCGCCAAGCCACTGAGCAAGGTATACGAGCAAATCGACATCAAAATAGTCGGTAAATTATAGAGAATCATTGCGAGTAAGAGTTGTGCGCCAACCGTGAGTTTTTCGCGCCATTTTGTCCAATCAGGTAATGGACGTGGTAAGCCTTCACGCACATTTTTAGCGAGGTGCAATAGATAACCCAATCCTAATGCCACCGCCATTAAGCCAAAGATAGGAATCAGCGATAAAACGCCAACCAGTAATAAAGGTAGTAATTTAGATACCCAATGCTTATCTTCAAAAATATAGCTGATCGCGCGTCCGAGTTCCATTGGCATCCCTCTATTTAAAATGGATTATGTACGTGTATTTTACATCATTTTATACTGAATCCCTGCTGACGATCACCCACTGATGCCACCTAACCAACCGAAATACAACTCTTCACAACAATAATCTGACAAGATACGTTAACCCATTCCAAAGTATTTTTTACAGAGGTATGTTAAACTAAAGATAAATCAACACTATTTTTAGAGATGCAACCGTGACTGATAACCATCAACCTGATTCTTGGAATCTGCAATCTTTTGATATTCGTGGCTTAGTAGCAGCACTCACTGATGAGGATACCCTGATTCGTCGACGCGCAGCAACCGCTCTGGGGGCAATGGATGCAATTGAATCCTTATCAGCGCTACAAAGAGCACATCTGGCTGAAGATGATGCCGAAACACGCGCTGTCATGTCAGCATCGATTCAAGCCCTCAAGAAAAGCACCAGTGAGAATTTACCAAAAGTCGACGATAGTCACGATGCGAATGATGTTGATGATGAACAAATCGTCTATCAACTGATTGAGCAACTGAAATCGACAGATGCAACAACGATCATCGAAGCGGCTGAAACCTTAGGTGAATTGGGCGAAAAAATTGCTGTTGAAGGCTTGATACTCGCATTCAATAATCCAAAACATACGATTCATGTGCGCTTGGCAATTGCGGAAGCCTTACTCAAATTAGAAAGTGCGCCTGTTGAAGTCGCATTGTTGGCGAACTTGCGCCATACCGATTGGCATATTCGGCGCAATGGGGCAGCCATTCTCGGGCAATTACAAGCTGAATGGGCAGTTGAGCCCTTAGCGGGTAGCCTCAATGATCCGCATCCTGTGGTACGGCGCACTGCGCTAGCAGCACTCAAGCATATTGGGACACCTGAATCTCGTAAAGCATTGGCACAATTTGCACCGACGGATAATCGGCAACCTCCGACACGATCAGATACACGCACAGAAGTATCAGGGATTGCGGTCAAGCGCCCCGGTAAATCTGATGATAGCGCACCTTCTAGCCCGTTACTCAAACGCATTAAGCAAGAACGCGATGCGGAACGCGCCCGTCGCAGTACGCAACCCTTCAATGCGGAGTCTGAATTTTTGAAGGCAGCCAATAATCCAAAACAAATTGATGCGACACAACCCATCCGAGATAATCTCCTCGATGATTTGGATGCAATTTTAGGGGATGACGACGAATCATGAGCCACAAATACCTTAAAATGGATATAATTAATTTCAGGGCGACTTGTTGTTCGCCCTTTTCGTTAAATCAGGTACAATACAAAACATAACCTTAACTGAAAAACTCATCGTCCATAATGGGCATTGGATTATTTTGATGGGAAGACACTTCACGCGATGCTGAAGGGGGACTTCATGCGAAAGAACATCATCGGATGGCTATTTATCATTGGGCTGACCGTCGTTGGATTAGGTAGCTCACAAGCACAATCAGGCGTTCAGGCAGTCGTTATCAATGACCTGTTGAATATTCGGCTAGCACCAGCCATTGGCGCAGGTGTGGTTGATACGGTAGAGGCAGGTTTTGTCTTTGACCGCATTGATGCCCGTAGTGGTGATAATCAATGGCTACGAGTCGATTATTTATGTCAGCAAGGCTGGATTAACCTCACGCCAGTTTTGATTCTCGAAGGCGATATTAGCAGTTTACCGACTGCTGATCCGCGTAGTATACCTTTTGGTGGCTTTGAAGCCCCACGCGCAGGATTCACGACACAAGGTGGCTCATTGATTGGGCGTGCAACCGATGGCTTACGGGTACGTTCAGGACCGAGTACCGCTTACCCCACCCTTTCCAATATTAATTTCAATCAGCAATTTACCTTAACAGGGCGCAATCGCTGTGCCTCGTGGGTGCAGGTGTCGTTTGAGGGTACATTAGGCTGGGTATCGGCGAGCTTCATCGAATTAGCCAGCCCCGGCAATTTGCTTGATCTACCCGAAGGTGGCATTGTCGCTGAGGAACTCTTACCCCAAGTCGATGGCGATCAAGAATATTTTGCAACGCTTGCCTTGATGCTAGGACGCTTGAATTTAGCGCAACAATCGCTGGATTCAATCCGTGCCAGTTGGACTGATTCCGCGTTAACAGGACGCGCAATTTGCCAAGATTATCCACCGCGTCCGAGTGATTATTCGATTGCGACACCTTTACTAGCAGCCAATTATGGGGTACTCGAACCGCTACGGATTGATTACAACGCCGCTATGAAAGATATTCGGGATGCGATTGATCTCTTCATCCAAGTGTGTAACCAACCGGGGACAGGCAACCCTGTCGGGCAAAGCACAGTTGAAGGCGCATTGAATATGCTCAACCGCGCTGACCAAACCGTTTTGAGTTTGCGCCAACGCTTAACCGCACTCGTGCCTGACCTCACACCTGATATTGATGAATGTTTGCTAGTGTATAACCGTTCCGCCGAAATTTTGCCTGTGGTAACGACAGGTGTTGTCTTAGCGGATAGCATCACGCGACGCACATTTGCACGCGGATATTGCTTCTACGGGATTGAAGGGCAATTGGTGAATTTGCAAGTCTTGCCGATTCCACCATCACAACTCAAGACATTCCTTGCGATTAGCGCCTTAGATAACCCGACTGATTTCATTGCGATCAATGAAGGCACACCGGGCGTTCGCCAAACCGTGGGTCCGATTACCTTGCCGATTACAGGCGCGTATCTGATTATCATTGCGGATTTACAAGAAGAGAGTGATGCGCGGATTTCCTTTGGGGATTTCGCCTTCTTGCTGAGTGATTTGACCTTTGGCACATCGACCCGTAGCCTTGCCTATGATGACGCGACCAATTCGATCATCTTAGAAGATGCGGTCAGCTTTAGCTTTGC
>JBAUIA010000345.1:0-7179 GCA_049680565.1 Phototrophicaceae bacterium | reverse complement strand
GATGGCGAACGCGCACGCAGTGAACGGCGCGAACGCAGTCAATGGGCTGAACGCGTGGCTGAAGAAGATGCCACATTAGACGCCCAAAGTGCCGCAGGGCAACAGGCTTTCTTGGCAGACTTAGCGGCTGATCGCACCCAGACAGCTACGCCTACAGCAGCATCTGAAGCACTCTCGATACCCACGATTGATGAAGGGAATTTAACCCTTTCAGATCTGCGCTTAACCGTTGCTCAACTCAATATTCAAGATAATGATACAAGCAGTTCATCAACAAGTGAGGCTTATTCAGAAGCACCGCCGCTTGATTATTTGTCCGCACAAGAGGGGGCAAGCTATTCATATGGCAGGGACGAGGCTGATGCCTATCGCGGTGCGCCACCGCCTGATGCTGGTCGCAACCCAGACCGTCTCCGTGCTTCAACACCACCCGAACCTGAGCGTGTCTCGATCTTTGAGCAAGCCAATGTGGGCGATAATCCCATTCGACAATTACATGGCATTGGTAGCACAACTGAGAAAAAGATGCATGCGATCGGTATTGAAACCGTTGGGCAGTTAGCCCAATCCTCGGTTGACGATTTATCGCAAGTTCAAGGTTTTTCACCCAGTCGCTCAGCCTATTTCATTCGCACCGCGCAACAACACATGGGTGATACCCAAGCACATGTCGTCCCTCCTAGCACGACTGCCCAGGAGATTGCGACTGCCGTTGATAATACCAATAATGATGACAATGCACGGATGGTCACAGGCATTTCGACTAGCGTTGCGAATGCCTTATCTGCTGCTGATACCGCCAATCTGAATCCAACGCAGAGTAGCTTACTCGCGACCCAATATGGTCTACCTGCTAAAGAGGGCGGTGATTATCTCGCCTTATCGCGTGCCATGCAATTATCGCCTGCACAAAGTAGGTCGGTCTTAGGGGCGGTTACTAATGATGGCAACATCGGTGCAGATATGCGCGCCTCACTCCAATCTTCTCTAGGGCAACTACAAACGGGCAGTGGACAAGCTTTAGATAGCTCAGGGATTCAACGCGCCATCAATGGCTTAGAACAAGCGGCTCAACGACTTGCCAGTCGCGCACAAACAAATGCAAATCCCTCTGCTCCCGAGCAACAATTAGCGGTTGATGCACAAATTCTGATCAATGCTGAGACAGGTGAGTGAGACTGATGGCGACTGAAACAAGTTTTGATTATCACGCCTTAGACGACTTAGAACAGAAGTCACTGGCGGAACTAGAGGTCTTATGGGATCTTGTACCCACTGAAGATCGTGAACGATTGCAAGACCGCTATCAAGCCAAACTCAAAGATGCTGGTATCGCCGATGATGACTCTGAAATCAAGCTGATTGAATACTATCTCGAACGCTATCGCTATGAAGGGTTAGTGCCTGCGGGCAAACAATGGATCAAACTGGGTGTTGAACGCCGTCAAGCTTTTGCCAATGAGAGTACAGCTGTCAGTGAAAACGATGGCGCAGAAGGCGGTATTCCACGCGGGATACAATTGATGATTGCTTTTGTGGTCTTGCTCCTGATCATTGCTTTCGTCAGTAATATCATGGGGGGTGGCACAAGTGAGGAAGACTTATTAGGTACTGCCACGCCAACACCGACAAGTACTGCCACACCGACTGCCACTGCCACCCCTACAGCGACACCCTTACCTACGGCAACCGCCTTAGCATTGATTGAAAGCGATGCCTTCATTGAGGATGGGGCAGGCACACGGCGCACTGTTTTTCCTGTGCAATTACAAGTCTTGATCGCAGATGAAGCACAACCGCGCATCTTCATCATTCAAGAACGCCTGATTGAAACCACCGAATGGAATTTCGATTTCAATCCTGATGTCGCATCTTGGTTATCAGGCACACGTATTCGTCCTATCTTTGGTATTCCCTTTGATAGCAGTAATTTAGACTTATTCAATCGCATAGGACGTGGCACACGCTTCACCATTCGTATGAATACCGGTGCGGAACTGGTTTTCGATTATCTTGAAACACGCGCCATTGGACGTTTTGACACGGCACCCTTGCAACAAACATCACCCGGTATTGTCTTAGCGCTGATTGGTGAACTTGATGGCGCTGGCTTGCCCACCAGCCAGCGACAAATTGTGATTGGAAATTACAATTTATCCGATATTAACAATCTATCTGTTATTCCTAATCTCCCAATTGCCATGGATAGCGTCTACGATGCGGGCGATTGGCAAGTGCAGGTGAGCGACTTAAATCGTACGCCTTTAGACAACCCAGCTTTCACGCGCTTAGAGATTGATTTGACATGGATCAGCCAAGATTGGGTCAATTTAGCCAGTTATCAATGGGTCTTAGAAGGGGGTGATACAAATTACGTCCCTGATTTACAAAACTCGCGCCTCTTGACACAATTACCAACAGATGCTGAGGGCGATCTGCGCTTGAGTTTCATTGTGCCAGTGACGCTCAGCGAAGGGCGTTTGCGTTTATCGGGGCTTGATACTGAGCAACTTTTTCTGCTAGAGATGCCCGTAATCACTGAGATTGTCTCCATCAACTCGCTTGATTTACAAATTCGCAATACTTGGCGTGATGAACAAGCGATTTACTTTGACATACGGCTCTTCAATCCCAGCAACGAACTAATTATCATTAATAGCACCGACTTCCATATGGTCTTTGGTTTATCGCCCGCACCCTTAGGCTCACGCGTTTATCCGCAAATAGAGCAAGCTCACACACTGGCAGGGCAGGCATCTTTTGATCTCACAGTCTCTTTTACATGGAACACATTTGATCCCTATGCGCGTTTTCACTTTGGCGAGTATCGCTTTGATTTGAGCCTCTTTGAGACCTAATCTCAATATATTGTTTTTAGTGATATTATTGTTTTATTTACATATCCATGCTATACTTATCTTGATGATCTAATAGGAGGAATGGGTATGATTAACGGTCTAAAAAAGTGTCGCTTTGTCTGGATTACAACATTTATGCTGGTCTTAGCGTTACCTGCTTATGCGCAAGCTGACCCTGCGGCAGCTGTTGAAGGCTTCTTCACACAGATTGAAGATATTTTGCGGATTATTGCTGCATCTGCCGCGGTGATTGGTGTCTTGGGTTTAGCCATTATGAATATGGGTAGTGTCTTCCCCGTCGTTTCTGATTGGAAAAAAGAAAATCCTAAAGCCGCATCGCAAGTGACCAGTGGTATTGTCATGATGATTTTTGTCGGGACCGGTGGCTTAGCAGCCCTGATCGCCCTCGTCTAAAACACGACCAGTTGATCGGTAACTAACCGAGTCGTCAATGACTATGCGGTCAAAAAGAGACAAATTTGTTGATCTAGAAAATGCTCCTTTGTCTTGGGGCATTTTTAGACTCAGTCCACTTTGCACGCCAGCATTTATTCAGATAGGGGATGGACTATGGTTGCACGCTTCAAAGCCGATGTGACAAAACGCAGTGAGCGCGGTTTCATGGGTCTCACATTCAATCGTGTTTTGAGTATTTGTGGGGGTGGTTTTGTAGGGTATGTTCTGGCACAACTCTTAGCTTTATCACAAATTCTTGCAGTCATTTTGGTGATTATCTTTCTAATGATCAGTGCCTATCTTTTGGGTGAACCTGCCGGTACAGCCCGTTATCGGGTCATCTTAAGTTCGTGGAAAGCGACCCTGATGATGGGCGCTTACACCCAACCTGAGAGTGTCTCCGCACGCATCTGTAAGTTTCTCTCGTGGCACAGTGCCACAATCCTCGTCCACAGCCAAGATATCTTCATCAGCCAAAGCATCCAAGAAGAACGCTTTGGCGGTATTGAAATTTTGGATGATGATGCGCTTGAAATGGGCGGCTTTGAAATCATTGCGGATGACGAGATTATTGTAAATATGAATAGGATACGATCGGATGGCGGATAAGAATAGTAAACAACTCCAGAGCTTACAAACCTTGGTCATGCCCTTTGATTTAGCCAATTGGATGACCAACGATGGCTCAGGCTTAATGGCCTTGCAAGACCGTATCGCGATGTGGTTACGCGGTGTTAGCTTTGCCAGTCGCTTTGTCACTTGGCAGATGCCCGCTGATCTGCGTCCGCGCTTAGATGGCTTAGGCAATTTAGTGCGCGCTGAGGCAGACCAAACACGTAAGCGTCTGCTGATGGAGAGCTTGCGTTTCTATGAAGAATTGCAAAATGGCGCCAATTACCAGCGTAGTATTTGTGGCGTTGAAATGTGGGCAGATGATACGGTTACGGCAGGGGGTTTAGCCAATAGTCTGTCAGGCACATTCAATACCCATGCCACATCGGGGGCTTGGCCCGCTTTATTTGAGGGACAATATCAACTCAGTCAACCGCACCCTGATTTTCGTCACTGGCATTTACGTCCTAAAGGACGCCCAGGCGGACGCTATTATTTTGCCCTGATGAGTAGCTATGAATTTTTACCCACCACTTGGTATTTTTCGCGTCCATTGGCAGAGTTATTACAATTATCCTTTCCAATTGCAATCTGTGTTGATATTCCTAAGACCTATGACCGCAATGATGCCATCTCAAAAGTTGAGGGCATGAAGTCTGCCATTGAAGCCCATCTGGTGACGACCAGTGGCGATGACAGTCGCTCACGTAAGAAGCTCAATGATTGTGAAGCCACTCTGGGTGAACTTAATGGGGGCGACCTCTTACATGAAGTGCAATTGATTATCGCGGTGGCTGCGCCTGATCGGATTGCCTTACGTAAAGCCATTGATGAGGTCCAAAACCGTATCAAAGCCTATGTTAAATTGCGCTTTGACGAAGGCTTGCAACAGATTGAATTGGCGAAATTCTTCAGTGCAACACCCACGCGTCAGATTAAAGTGTCGAAGTCTAATTATTCCTTGACCTCACGTGAGGCGGCGCTCTTATTCGCACCACTGGGCTATCGCAAGCTGACGGGTATCCAAGGCACATTGCGTGGGCAAGCCCGTGATGGACGCTATCCTTTTTTCTTCAATTCATGGGGCGCTGGTAAAAAAGCTTCACATGAAATTTGGGTGGGGCAAACAGGCAGTGGTAAGACCTTTTCAATGAATGTCTTTCTCAAGCGTCAGTATGTCGAAGAAGGCGTTGCCTTTGATTTGCTCGAACCGATGGGACATGGAAAACTCATTGCTGAGACCGTTAATGCCCCTTGGTATGTGCCCAGTCCTGAAGATACACGCATCAATCCTTTAGATGTGATGTATTACGAACCCACTGAACAACTGACCCATGTGATTCGCTTGGTCGAGACCTTGCTCGGGCGACAATTCGCCGGACAAGCACGCGGTAACTTTGAGAAGGGCATGTTGAGTGAAGCCCTCAGCAACCTCTACGGCTTAAAGCAGGGCACAAGTCTCGACTCAATTCATAGTAGTCACGCGCCCATCATGAGTGATTTAGCCCAAGCCATGCGCGATTTACCCGCCGAGGGCAATCTCAAAATCATTGCCCGTGAACTTGCTGAAGAAATCGGACAATTGTGTACAGGTTCAGGACCTTATGCGCGTTTCGTCGATGACCGTACCAATTTAGATTTGTCGATTCAAGGCAAGTCGCTTCCGCGTGTCTTTTCTTTTCATAACATGAGTGCTGATCCTGAACTTCTAGCCCTGTGTTACACGCAAGTCCTGACAGCCATTCGTCGCGACAGTCTCGCTGATGACATCCCACGCACTATCGCGGTTGATGAGGTCTATCGCATGTTGCGCCATCCCTCATTGCTCGACTTTCTGATTGAAGCGGTCAAGACCTTCCGTACCAGACGCAAAAAGATGATTGTGATTGATCAGAATATGAGCATCTTCACCGATAATCCTAAAGCGCGACTTTTATTTGAAAATTGTCCCATTCGCGTGATTATGAACCAAAGTTCAGGCATGCAAGCTTTTGAAGATGTGGCATTCAGCCATTTAACCGATCATCACAAAAAGCAAATCAAAGGTCTCAAGCGCGGGGCATTTCTACTCGACATTCAAGATGAGGGGGTCTTTAGTTTAGGCTTACGCGCCAGTCAATCTGAAATTCGTCACTTTGGGAGTTCTTAATGGCTACTGATATTCGTCAATTAACCACAGATGGGCGCAAAGCCTACCAATATTGGCATCTGATGCTTTTGCTCAAGCAACGTAAATTAGAGCAGAAATTGATTACGGCAGGTTATTTACCTGCTAATGTCCAAGCCGCTGCTGATGAGATGCCCCAAATCGCACCTGAATTAGAGGCATTGCGCGAGTTAGGGTTTCCATTGCCTGAGCAATTGCCTGATGTCCATCTTGAAACGAATCCCTTACGCGCTGTGCGTCTCTTTTTCAAAGTCAATCTTGCCTTTGATGATGCCCAGATTCTAACCCTTGATGTTATCAAGCAATTGGCAAGTAGCAAGTATCAACGGCGCAGTCTCCTGCGCGCGGATCATAAGCGACAAGCTTATCTACAACATGCTAGTGAGCGTTTCAATGCAGCTTTAGAACGTTTAACAATGGATAAGGTCTATCGCATGGCTTTATATTGGACCGAATGTCATGGCGTACTTGCCAGTGACTGGCAAGCCATCGCGGCGACCTTTGTCGAAGACCCCATCACAATGCCAGCATCTATACCGACAACAGCCCTAGATGATGACAATCCCTTAGCGCTCTTAGGCATCCAAGAACAAGCGCCAAGCGAAGCACCTGAAATGACTGCGAACACAGAGACATCACAACCGACTCGCTTTGCCTTTACCGATAATTTATTTGATTGAGATCAGCAATGACACACTTAGACGATTTAGACCTAAAACGCTATTTACCCAGCTATCGCTTACCGCGTCTTTTTGCCTGCTTTTTCATGATCTTACTGGTCTTTTTCATGCTGGGGCTACTGCTGATGGTCGTTGCCGGTCCATTGCTGATTGATTACATCAGTGAGCGTGATCCTGTCCCTGCACTTGATATGCGTTTGGGTGAAACTGTTGCGCTACGTGATTTTGAGATTCATTTTGCACGTATTGATAACACTTGTATTCAGCTCACTATTCACTTGTTTGAGCAACTTGAAAATCTCTGTTTACCGGTCGATGATCAGGCAAGTTCCATCCCATTTTTAGGCACGAATTTTGTGCGTGCTGAACCCTTATCTGAGCGCGAGATCCGTCTGTTTTTTATTTT
>JBAUIA010000344.1:0-13894 GCA_049680565.1 Phototrophicaceae bacterium | reverse complement strand
TGTATTCTCTCAGTTCCATTTAAACATTTCCCCGACTCTCTGCTGTTCTATAGCACCGGCTACAGGTTTTTGACTTTTCTTTGATAATTCCAAATGAATGCTTTCCTATTATCGGTTGCTTCTGCTTAATCAGCAACTCTTTTTGCTAGTTTTTACTAGTTAAATAGTCATAGCTAATCACGATACAACATTTCTACATGATAGTATATAGATCATAGTATCTATCATAATTAACGAATATTACCATCATGTAGGTCTCCGCAGAATGATTGAAGTGTTAAAAACTTGTTTAATATTTCATATGTGGAATACTTTGCTAAAATGCACATTTACCCACAAAACCTCGAAGCTACAGAGACCCTCAGCATATGATGATCTGCTCATAAAGATTTACGACAGCCATCATTCTAATATAAAAGACACCCTTATCGGATGCCTTCATTTGCTTACTTTACATCATCTTTATAATGATCTTTGACGAAGAAATAATTATCGCGTGGTGGACGCTCATACCCACTTTTATCTTTAGGACGCGGGTCAAGTTCAATTGTCTTCGGAATAATATTTTCATATGCAATCGCTTGCAAAATATCGCGGATTACATTTAATCGCATCCGACGTTTATCATTTGCATCAACTTGTCGCCAGCGAGATTCAGGTATATCAGTATGTTCAATCATAATATCCTTCGCTCTAGAATATTCAACCCACTGCGTGCGTGACGCAAGATCAATGGGGCTAAGTTTCCAGCGACGACTCGGATCATGGGCGCGGTCTTGAAAACGGCGCTCTTGTTCTGATTGGCTAACCGACAACCAATATTTACGATAGACAATGCCAGAATTAACCAGCATCCGCTCAAACTGAGGAGCAGAGCGCATGAAATCCCAATATTCTTGATCCGTCGAAAATCCCATCACCCGTTCAACTGTCGCGCGGTTATACCAACTGCGATCAAAAATGACAATCTCCCCTGCCGAGGGCAAATGCTGCACATACCGTTGAAAAAACCATTGTGTTCGTTCAACATCAGACGGCTTACCCAAGGCTACCAAGCGAACCCCTCGCGGTTGCAATGGTGCAATCAAGCGCTTAATGATACCGCCCTTACCTGCTGCATCACGTCCATCAAACGTAATCAGCAAACGCAAGCCTTTTTCTCTAATCCAATACTGCAATTTCACCAACTCAAATTGTAAACGTTCTAACTCCGTATCATACAATTTTTTAGGGAGGCGCTTTATCTTTTTATCCGACATGCTCTTAATCCTTTTGTTTATGAATATAGTACATCGTCCCTTGAGGATACTTTATAATGCAGCATCTAACAAAAATGAGCCTACATCGGCTCATTCCTTTATGCTGTATGTGCTATAAAAATCTTGGCTTATTCCGATGTAACATGACGAAAATATTTAATCGTCTTGGCTAAACCATCAGGCAAACTAACCTGAGGTTCCCAATCTAAAACTTGTTTCGCACGCGTTGTATCAGGTTGCCGTGTTTGCGGATCACCCTCAATACGTAATTCCTTTTTGTAAACTGTACCTGCCATATTGCCAGATACTTCGTTAACAATATCGGCAAATTCAGACATTGTAATTTCATGGCGTGTCCCAATATTCACAGGATCGGTAAAATCTGAATGGAATAAACGCGAGACCCCTTCAACCAAATCATCAACATACTGAAAACACCGTGTTTGAGAGCCATCGCCATAAACAGTCAGAGGTTCGCCCCGTAAAGATTGCCCGATAAAGTTTGGTACAACGCGCCCATCATCTAAGCGCATACGGGGTCCATACGTATTGAAAATGCGGACAATGCGAGTATCAACACCATGCGTCCGATGATATGCCATCACTAAGGCTTCCGCGTAACGCTTTGCCTCGTCATAAACACCACGTGGACCTATGGAATCAACATTACCTGCGTAACTTTCGACCTGTGGATGAACAAGCGGATCACCGTAGATTTCAGATGTCGATGCTAAAAGAAACCGCGCCCCTTTTGCTTTCGCTAATCCTAACGCATTATGTGTTCCCAATGCACCCACTTTTAAGGTTTGGATAGGGTATTTTAGATAATCAATGGGACTCGCAGGGGATGCAAAATGGAAAATCCCATCAATCTCGCCAGCTACATAAATATAATTACTCACATCATAATGAATAAATTCAAAATTTTCATTTCCAAAATGATGCGCGACATTATCCGCATTCCCTGTAATTAAATTATCCATCGCTACAACTTGATGACCTTCTTTAAGAAACCGATCAACCAGATGCGATCCAACAAAGCCTGCGCCACCTGTCACTAAAATTCGCACAATAATCCACTCTCTCTCACTTAACTAATTAATCAAATATCACTATTTGATGATCGTTACCCCACATAAATAACCTTCGATACGTTTTTAAAATTATATTGATACATACGTTCACGGACGCGACATGGCGCGTCCCTACAAATTAAGGAAATTGTAGGGACATCCAATGGGATATCCGCCGAAAATTATACGATTTATGTCCTATTATTTATCGAAACTTACTATAATAATGCTGCAATCCATCATTTTCATTTGATTGAGCCTTCATAATACGGTCAGCACACACAACAAATCAATAGCACAAATAGCATAGTTTGCACAATCATCTTTGCGCTTATATCATTACAATAGATGCGCCATCATAAATATCAATCATTATACACTCTGATATACTGTCATAATCACTTAGTCGAGGAACTATTATATGCCACGCGATAAAAAACTAGATACAATCGGACATCAAGAATACCGTGATGATGGCAATGTTGAAACCTTAAAAATTGATGGTATTAATGTTGCAGAATTTCTGGATCGTGATGCGTCGCAAATTCCTGCTCATGCGACATTTTGGTGCATTTCGCTCACTGTATTAGCATTTGATACGCAAATGGTCATCAATATTTCAGGCGATTTAATGCTCGGGCGACAAGGACAGTCTGATGAGCGCTATACCTTCATTGATCTCAGTGGATACAACGCGCATAAACATGGTGTATCACGCCAACATGCCATTATTGCGCTCCATAATAAGCGAGTTGTCATCAAAGATAATGATAGTTCTAACCGAACCTTACTCAATGGCAAGAAATTACAACCCCATCGTGATTACGCCCTCAAGCAAGGAGATATTATCTCCTTAGCGCGTTTGGAGCTAAAATTCAATCTCAATTTTGATCCCTTCGCCTCTTGAGGCTTTTATAGTCGTTTCAATTAGCATTTAGACATTTTGAAGAAAGATGTTCATTATAATGTGTCGGTTGTGTAAGGGAGCATCCCCGTGCGCTCCCGAATAAATTGGCATGTACTAAATCATAAACGGATGACAGCATCCATTGCTAAATGCAATAATTTTTCCCGTAGAGAATGTTGCCGATCCCAATCACGATGATTCCACACCTCTGCCCCAACATCATCACCGCCGTACAGTAGCTGACCAAAGATGACTTCCCGAAATTGAGCAATTGCAAAAAATGCAGCCGTTTCCATTTCAACCACCAACGCCCCTTCAGCACGGCGTTGTTTAATCTTTTGAGGTGTTTCCCGATAAATACCATCAGTTGTCCATGTTTTACCAACAATGTGAGGCACGCCTGCTGCATCCAGTGCGCTAATACACGCATCAACAGCTTGCGGATGTGCCAGCGCATCACGCGATGCAGGCAAGTAATGATAACTCGTCCCCTCATCACGAATCGCAGCATTCGGAACAACCACATGACCAATACCAATTGTACTATCGAGGACACCAGCACCACCACATGCAATGAATTTCTTTCCACCTTTTGCAATCAATTCTTCCAGAAATGATCCTGATAATGGCGCACCAACCCCAGCGTGCATGACGGCTATTGGCTTCTCATTATATATAAAGCGATAAATGAGATTATCGCCGATTTCACTGCTCGTTTTAGCAATCACTTCAGCCTGAAATTCATCACGCAAGGATGCAATCGCATCTTGAAAAAAACACATCACCACATGCTCAGGAAAATCAGGGATAGCCCCTATAACTTTCGTCGGTTCAATCAAAGCAGGCACAGTTGCATCATATTCTGATAAGGGCATATCATTCTTCATGAGTAAACCTTTTACTAACGTTATAATTACAAGATAAGTGAATTATTGATTTTTCAAATAAAAATAGTATCACATTAGTGCCTCTATGAGTGCAAAAAACGCACTTTTTATTATTCTTCCTCTGTAATTTTGGGACTCTCTATTTCATATTTTCCTAAGTTGATCTGAAACGTGAGATTAAAATAGACAGTTTTTTGTTAGGAAAAATCAACATTGCTGTTAGGCTTCTGCAAGGATACATCGCCTATAGTTGTCTTATAAGGGTAGTTACACCGTCCTCATAGAAGGACAGAACGTTATTTGAGAGCTTTAACTTGTCATTAGCATTTGTGCTGGTGACATTTTGTTTTAATGGCTGATACACAAAAAAAAGCCACCCGTTATCGAGGATGGCTCACTGAATTGGTAAAGCGTATCGTTAATCCATCTTAATAACAAACGAAAATGCACCTAAACGAATGAGATCATCATGTTCGATAACATACGGTTGATACGGTTCGATCAATGCACGATTAAGATATGTGCCGTTGGTGCTTTTATTATCAATAATAAGTAATTGCTTTTTCTCTTGGCAGAAAACCGCGTGTTGGCGTGATATACCATAACGGAAGGCATCAAAAGCAGAAAAATCAATCCCATCAAACGTTTTATGGTGTGGATATGCCCGACCTAAATAATTAAATCGGTATAAATCAACCACCAATTCAATCTGTTGGATCGCCAAAAATAAACCTAATGTACCAATGGGTAAGCGTTCACGATTTTCATCACTATAATGTTGCTTGAGATCAGAAAAATCCCATTCAGCTTTGAATAAGCGTGTACTCAGATCAAATGGTGGTGATTGTTCTAGTGATGATTTATCATCGTCATTGCCACTCGGTGGTGTCCCAAGTATTTTTGTATTCATAGTTAACCCTAAGCCATCCCATTAAACGTATATTTTACCCAAATATAAATATTGTGATTCATGCTTCATCTAACTGTCGCTACTTTAATTATGCTTGATGATAACTTGCATCATTCTAACAATTGTTATCAACTTCACGACATTACCCTAACAACTTATAGTTACCTTAAACCAAATATAATATATCGCAAGTATATTTACGATAAATATTGTTTGTAAATATCAACTTATATTACCCCTAGATATTTGACTAATCCATATCAGGCACAAAAACATAGCCAACACGCGGTTCATTTTGGATATATCGTGGACTATCTTTATGCGGTTCTAGCTTACGGCGTAGACGGCTGATATTGACCCATAGATACTGGGTTTCATTATCATGTTCAGGTCCCCAAACTTTAGCTAACAAGCGTTGATGAGACATCACTTGCCCACGATTCATCGCCAATACACGCAGCAACTCATATTCTTTAGCAGTCAGGTCGATGAGTTCACCACCCAGATACACACGCCGCCGCGAAAAATCAATTTCTAAGTCTCCTACGCGAATCGGTTCAGCAGTGCGTGATGCTAATTCCTGTCGTTTAGATATCGCAAATAATTGCGCCAGTAATTTCTCCTCGTTAAATGGCACGATAAAATAATCATCTGCCCCATGCGCTAAGGCTTGCAAACATTCATCTTCAAAATCAGGCAAGGTGATAATCACAATCGGTACTTCTGATTGGGCGCGGATACGTTGCACTTGCCCGACGAGCATCAAATTCGAGCGATCAACCTCAATCAAGATAATATCGACCTTGACCATCTTCAAATCAAATAAGACCCCATCAAGATTTTGCTCTATAATGATTTCATGCCCCTGTGCTTCAATTTTAGGGTACAAATTGCGCAAGAAAAACGAAGCACTCTCGGCAACAATCATCGTCAAGCCTTTAGTCTGTTGCTTATACGCCACCACATTTTCTTCTTCAATGATAGGAATGTCTGTATCATCATCAGATACTAAGGGGAGCGCCACCTTAACTGATAGGCCTAATCCGCGTGTATTGATAATATTTAACTGTCCGCCATGTGCTTCTACAATTTGCCGTGCTAAATACATCCCCAAGCGATGTGGATACAACGCATCTTTGCTTTCCATATCGCGCTGCGGTTTAAAGATATTGGTCAATTCAGATTGCGGTAAAAGGGTTGTCTTCTCTTGCACGCTGAAAACCACATGCTGACCATCCGCAACAATTTCAACAAAAATCGGCGCACCTTCGCTTGATACCGATGCCAAAAATTCAACAACATTGATGAAACACTGACGCATTTGGCGCTCATCAACATGGATTAAGGCATCCACCGTTTGCTTATCAAAGCGGATTTGGCGACGATATAATAACATCCGACGATTGGTCAATAAACTTTCGATAAAATGGCTGGGTTCAACTGTCGTAGAGCGAATCTGAATGCCTTCAATTTCGCCTTTATAAATTTGTACAAAATTTGACCACATGGATTGCATATGTTGCACATCCATTTCTAGGCGTTGCAATAAGGCTTCAAAATTACCCGCGCTCAACAAATCATACTGCTGCGGTAATGACATCACCGTATTATTGAGGTCAATAATCGGTAAGCTCATATCTTCCAACATATTTTGCAGCATCTTATGCTTTGCTGATGACGAAGCCAAACCATCCCCTGCGCTAATCACACCAATCCAGCCACTTTGCTCACTATAGGTATCCACCCGCATGAACTCAACGATCATATCAGTGCGAGCAATGCTTGCAATTTCGACAAAGGGATACGCATCATCTGCGCCTTGACCTTCGACATGCGCCACCGCTTGCATCAAATGCTCATAGACGCTCACTTGCTCAGATGATAGTTGAGACAGCAATTGAAATAACTTCGAGAACGGTTCATCGAGTATCTGCGAGGGCGCAATTGCCGTTAATTCTGTGAATTGCGGATTACAATACACAACCTGATGACTATCATCAACAAAGAAGATACCTTCATCAATACTCCGCAGTACCCCTTCTACACGCCCTGTTTGTTCTTGTAATTTTAAGCGTTCTTCTTGGATAGATTCAATCAGCGTATTGCGTTCCAGCACATTCGCCGTCACCCGTGATAAATTTTCAATCAAGCTCATATCAGACGATGAAATACTCTGTGATCCTTGATTGGCTAAGATAATTAAGCCTTCAAAGCTATTGCCAGCGATAGGCATCAATGTAAATTCATCGCTTGCCAAAACTTCAAATAAAGGCTTGAGCATTTTTAGCTTGATTGTATGCTTTTGGAAGGTAATCGGCGAGACACCATCCGCAAATTGCGCCGAAATAACATCTAAATGTCCCTCATCACGCAAAGTAATCAGACAGGCTTGCAACGCATCATACTCACTATAAATAACGGCATCATCAGCATCCAATTGCCAAAACAACCAAACCCCAACCACCTTGATCGTTTCTATATCCAGCACATGGTCATGGATAACACGCACAATATCTGACTTGGTATAAACACCATTGAGGGCAGGCCATGCGGCTAGCACATACTGCATCGACTGCACATCAATTTCACGCAAATATTGTTCTGCGATGGTATGGTATGCCGTTCCAAAATTACTCCCCAGCAATTCAAACACAGCCACATCCGCCACCGTATAAATGCCATTCCGCCGAAACAGCGCTAACGAGCCTAAAATCTCTGTCCCATATTTGATCGGTACAATGACGGCTGCTTTAGGGGCTTTCACAGTTGGGATCGGTTGATAATAAGGATGGCGTTGTATATCACCAAAAATCAATGATAAACGTGAATCAATTGTTTGCCGTAAGGGGTTCTCGCGCTCAAGCTCTATTTTTGTATCATAAATGCGACGGCGCTCACCATTTGTCCCAGCATGAAGATGATAATAACCATCATAAGCAATCGTAATAACCACTGCTGCCACATCAAAATAATTACAAATAAGTTCAAGCGCATCAACAATCATCATCGTTGGATGAGCGCTATGATGTAATTTTTGAGATAGTAAATTAATCGCATGTAAATGCCGAGTACGGCTTGCCAGTTCATTATTTTTTTGCTGCTGGCGCACGAGAACACTCAAGCGTTGTAGCATCATCGTCATATCCACTGAGGATAAAATCGCATCTGCCCCCCCTGCTGCGATGATCCCTTCGTAATAATCTTGGCTTAAATCATCACTGATGACCGCAATCAAGGCATGTGGATTTTGCAGATGTAGTTCTTCAATAACTTGCGATGTTGCCACCGTGAAGGTCGTATCATCATACAGCACAATATCAAATTCTTGTGTGGATAATGCCATTTCACACGCTTGCGGATCTCTTACCAATTCAACCTGTGCGGCACTATTCCGCAAGGTCTCAATCCAAGCAAAGCCACGCGCTGTAATAATCAGAAATCGTATATCAATCTCACTAAATAAAGACTGTTCCGCCATAATTACCCACTTGCTTAAATCATTAAAATACAAGGCTGCTTAAACATACTTTTTGTAAGCGATATTTGTTATTGTAACCTTCGATAAATTTTTATAGCGTGTAGGGGATGGACTTTATGTCCTCCCACTTGGCGGGCGCAGACAGAGCAACCACCATATCCCACCGCCATAAAACGAACACATACGCCAATACGTCCCTACATCTATTACGAACTTCCTTCCAGATGCTACATATGTAATCGGTGGAAAATTTTTAAAATTCCATCCATAACTACTGTCTTGGACGCGCCATTGCGCTTCCCTACCAATTCAGTCTGGTGTAGGGACATCCAACGGGATGTCAGGCGAAAATTACACGATCTATTTCCAATTATTGATCGAAACTTACTATATATGACGTGACATCTTATTAGAAATCACTATAAATACATAACCACTGCATAGTGTAGCATAAATTCAACTTACCCCCTTACAAATATTATACCGATATATAACGAATATTTTTGGTCTTCATTACCAAATCATTGTCGAGCCATTCAAATAGTATAGAATACCCCACCCCATCATAATAGTTAATTCAACAATCAACTGCTAATCTTTAAACTATTTAGCCAAATGTCGCTATAATCTCATTAAGAGGAACACCGACTAAGGAAAGCACAATAATGAGTGTTATTCATGATAATAGTGATGTATTTGTATCCTATCGGCGGATTGATGTTGATTTTGTAAAACAAGTCGTTGATGCCCTGCAAGCAAAAAATAAAGAAGTTTGGGTGGATTGGGAAGATATTCCCCCCGGTAGCGTTGGCTTTACCGATGATATTAAACATGGCATCGAAAATGCCAATACGTTTATTGCCGTTTTATCGCCTGATTATATGGAATCAACCTATTGCATTGATCTCGAATTAGGCTATGCAGCCCAACTCAATAAAAAGATCATTCCGATTGTTTACCGTAAATTTGATGATGAGGTTATTCCACCCAATATCAGCCATATTAACTGGATTTATTTTACACCTCATGCAGGACAAGCCAACACCTTTGAAGAAGCCTTCCCTAAGATCATTGATGCAATGGAAACCGACCTTGAGCATCAACGGCTACATAGGCGTTTCTTAGTTCGTGCCATTGAATGGGATGATAACCATCGCGGCAATAGCTTCTTTCTCAATGGGGATGAAATTGTCCAAGCAGAAAGCTGGCTAGCTGATGCAAGTGGCAAAGACCCCCTCCCCTCCGAATTACAAAAAGATTACATTGCATCCAGCCGTAAATATGCCATACGAGTGCAACGGCAATTATTAACAGGGGTCAGTGCTGCGCTGATATTGACAATCTTTCTCGCAATTTTTGCAGGCTTCCAATGGCAAAATGCCAATGCCCAACGCCAAACCGCCGAACGAGAACGCGATATTGCCAACAGCTTATCCATTGCAGCAGGTGCATCTGAGCTTAATCTATCTCACCAAATCGAAGCGGTTGGCGTAATCCTCGAAGCGATCAATCTTGAAAATATCCCAAGTTCAGTCCAACGAACGCTCGGTGAAATTGCCTATCAACCGGGGGCATTGCGTATCTTGAGCGATAATCAAGCAGAAACGGCTGCGGTAGCCATTAGCCCTGATAGTATGATTGTGGCTATCGGCACGGGTGATGATGGCGACGATACCATCAATGACGATAATCGGATTATTATCTATGATTTAGCCACAGGAGAACGACTCGAAACATGGGATGCACACACCGCACCTGTACAAGCCTTAGCCTTTAGTCCCGATGGTCAAACATTGGCAGCAGGTGATGATAACGACTTGATTACACTATGGGATGTGGCAAGCAGTACCCTCCTATACACCTTAGAAGGACATAGTCGCGGTGTTAATGCGCTTGATTTTAGTGATGATGGCACACGCTTAGTATCAGGCGCAAGCGATGAAACCGTCATCATTTGGGATGTCGCATCAGGCGAAACTATTGCCATTATTGAAATGCCTAATCGGGTCTTTGCAGTCGATTTCCAACCCGATAGCCATACCATAGCAATCGGCACGCGTGATGGTATCGCTCATTTGTGGGATACCGAAACCAACACTGAAATAAGACGTTTTGAGGGACATCTCGATGATATTCTTGATCTAACCTTCACATCAGATGGCACAGGTTTGATTACTGCCTCATCAGATCGTCAAATTATCTTGTGGAATACCGAAACAGGGTCAATCATCAGAACATTCTTAGGGCATTCTCGCATCATTCGCAGTATTGCCGTCAGCCCTGATGGCGAATACCTGATTTCAGGCAGCGATGATCGCACCATGATCTTATGGCGGATTGATACAGGCGCAGCACTTTTTGACTATACAGGTATGGAACGCATCATTGATTTGGCATTTGCAGCCGATAGTCGTACATTTGTTGCCATTGATAATACGCAAACCCCTATCGTATGGACAGCAATTGCAGGGTCACAACTGAGCTATTACGATGATTATCAATTCGATGTTCTTGATGTTGCCATTAGCCCTGATAGCACATTAGTTGCAAGTGCCTCAGCAAGTTGGCAAGTCCATGTCATCAATCGCTTGGCAAATGATGTATTCATTTTTGATGCCCATCAACAAAGTGTCAATGCCGTCGCTTTTAGCCCTGATGGTACACAGATTGCATCAGGCGATGCAGGGGGTATCATCTACGTGTGGGATGCGACCACAGGCGAGATTGCTTACGAACTAAATCATGAAGGCTTCGCTGCAACCAGTGTCAGCTTTACACCTGATGGCAATTATGTCGTGACAGGTGGTGGCTTCAATCGGGATGCTGTCTTGCGCTTATGGGATGCCAACACAGGCGCGCTTGTGCGCGAGTTTGTCGGTCATTTAGGCACAGTATATGACCTTGCTATTAGCCCTGATAGCCAAATGATCGCATCTGCTGAAGAAGGCAATCAGATCATCCTCTGGGATATTGCAACTGGGGATACCCTCCGCACGCTCAATGAACATAGCAATGCCGTTCGCAGCGTTACCTTTAGCCCTGATGGTTCACAACTGTTATCTGGCTCATTTGACGATTCGCTGATTCTGTGGGATGTCGCTACAGGGGACGTTATTCAGCAATTTTTCGGGCATACCGATGTCGTGCGTGCGGTTGCTTTCAATCCCAATGGTCAGTTAATAATTTCTGCTGGTAGTGATGATGTCATACTCGTATGGGATATTAACGACCCACAAGCTGAACCTATCCGCGCCTACGAAGGACATACAGACAACATTCATGGATTAGCGTATAGCCCAAATGGCGCATATTTTGTCTCCGCAAGTGTTGATGACACCGTGATTGCATGGCGCTACGATACATTAGAAGAACTTATCACATGGGTCAACACCAATCGCTATATTCCAGCATTATCGTGCAACACACAACGTCAATTCCGATTAGACCTTTCGTCTAGCTGTCTTAATTAGCAGCATGAGAGTATACTAATCATACAATATTGTAATACTGAGCGATGTAAGAAGGACTGGGATAGCCATGAGCCAAAAACGAACCCTATGGAAAACTTGTACCCTTGTATTGATGCTCTTTTCGAGTGTTATTGCAGGGGTAGCACAAGAACTTTGCGAGGAATTATCGCGTGAAATCTTTCAAGATACAGATGATAATTGTGCCGAAGCGCAAGATCAAAATGTCTGCTATGGCTTTGATAGTATTAGTGCCACCTTCTTTGAGGATACAGGGAGCAGCTTCTCCGTCCCCAGTGATCTGGTCAACATGCTGCAATTACAAACCCTGCGTTCCTCCGAATTTGATCCAGAAGAAGAAGAATGGGGGATTGGCTACTTCCGTATTGATATTGAAGAAAGCGATGAACCCCTTATTATCATGGCAACAGGCAATGTAATCATCGAAAATGATCTTGATTCAGCACAGAATGCTGATATTAATGCCATGCAAGCCTTTAATTTCACAACAGGTGGACCATCCACATGCCAAGAAGCACCCAATGCTGTCTTCATTCAAAGCCCCGACAATGTCGAAGTTGATTTAGTCGTTAATTCTATACCCTTACGCATTGGTTCAACGGTTGTTTTGGGAACATTTGATGCCGATACGAACGATGCTGAACCACAAGACGATACCATGTGGATTGCTGTCGTCGAAGGCTTCGCACGCTTTAATTCCAACACAGGTTCAGAAGTTCAAGTGGGACAAGGGAACGCCTCAACCATCCCCCTCACCGATGAAAATGGTAACGCACCTGATGGCAATAATGTCCTACCACAACAATTTGTTCCTGTTATTAATCCACTCACAGGCGAACCGATTTTAGGTCCTGATGGACAACCTTTTTACCGTCAAGTACCCTATCAAACACCCACCGACCCACAAGCAATTACGCTAGATGGCGAAGGTATTTTCAATACAGGCAATTATTGGTTTATCAATAACATCCCTTCCCCATTATTAAATTATGAGGTTGAGGTTGAAACCGAAGAACCAGAAGAAACACCGACCCCTGTCACCGATGCGCCACCATCCGCGCCGATACAAACCGAAGAACCCATTTCCAATGTCGATAACAATGTCACGGAATGCGGAACACGCAATTGGTGCAATGCTGGCGAACGTTGGGGCGATGGTCGTTGTAATGACCCTGACCCTGATGTGGCAAATTGGTATTGGACAGGCGGTTGGTACAATGCTCAACAAGAATGTGGTGCAATTGAAGAAATCCCCGAAGAATTTCGTCCACAACCCACAGATGAACCTCCTGCTGATGGGTCATTCTATGGTCAAGTCGTATCTTGTACCAATCGCGCTGAATTAGGCTATGACTTTGTGATTACGCTGTTCAATATTCCATCAGCCGCCCTCTCAACAGCCGTTATTGTTGGCGATGAAACAAGTGTAACGCACCAAAGCACCGCGACACCGCCGGGTCCTGTTACACGAACGATTAATGTCAATTACCTACAAATACCCTTAATCGCTGTTTCATGGAGTCCTGATTTCTACATTACTTACAACAGCAACATAACTTATGGCGAACTACGCGGACAATTGAGTTGTTAGTACGTTTCAATAGCCCTATCTAACATTAATCACCATCACCAAGAAGAGAGTATCGCGTTTAGATATAGTAACCTTCGATAAGTTTTTAAAATTATATTCATACATACTTTCGCGGACGCGCCATGGCGCGTCCCTACAAATTCAGGGTGTTGTAGGGACATCCAACGGGATGTCTGCCGAAAATTGTACGATCTATTTCCAATTATTTATCGAAACTTAATATTGTAATATCCTAAAAGATTTTAGAAAAAGAAATGTGCAAATCATCTTCAAAATGATTGTGACAATCAATGACCCGATG
>JBAUIA010000343.1:0-2852 GCA_049680565.1 Phototrophicaceae bacterium | reverse complement strand
ATAGATGCACCAGTCGCTTGATTGGTGCATTTTTATTTCATACGAAAAATGTTAATCTTAAATAACTCAATTGACCCTTTAAACACTCCTAATAACCCCACAATTGACCTTTATCACACGAATGTTTACAATAAACGCTATCCTTTCACTTACGATCTAAGCAATCCAATCACTTTAGCGAGATCATGTCTAATAAGTATCTGTCGATATAATCACACACGTATATAAAAGAGCATCAAGAATAGACGCTATGATAAAAGAAAAAACGCTACAAACACTTGAATATAATAAGATTATGGTGCAGGTTGCTAACCTTGCGTCATTTAGTGGTGGCAAAGAACTCACGCGCGAATTATTACCAACGATTGACCTCGAAGAAGCCCGTTCATGGCAAGCTGAAACGGCTGAAGTTGTCAAAATGCTGGATGAAGGCACGGTCTACGGTTTACAAGGCGCACGCGATGTCCGTGAAGTAGCCCTGAACGCACAACGCGCCGTTTTGATTGAAGCCCATGTGCTGCTTGATATTCGCTATACGCTCAAACGCGGTGCAATTATCAAGCGCAATATGGCGAAACTCAAAGGGCAATACCCATTGATGGCAGAAATCGCTGATGAAGTCGAGGAAGCCCAAGCGCTCCAAGATGCGATTGAAACCAGCATTGATGATAACGGCGATGTTAAAGATTCTGCCAGCGCCCGACTTGCCATCATCCGTCGTGACCTCAAAATTTCTTATGACCGCCTCCATAGCAAACTCAATAGTATCCTCAATCGCAGTAGTTACCAACAATACCTCCAAGATCGTATGATTGTGCAACGTAGCGGACGCTATGTCATTCCGATTAAATCTGATTTCAAGGGTAAAATACAAGGTGTTGTCCATGATTCATCATCATCAGGCGCAACCCTTTTCATTGAACCGTTAGATACAGTTGAACTCAATAACCGTTGGCGTGAACTCCAACTTGAAGAAGAAAAAGAAATTCGCCGTATATTAGCGGAACTGACCAACTTAGTAGGCATTGATAGCGAAGCCATCTGTCGCACAGTAGAAGTTCTCAGCTATCTTGATTTTACCCTCGCAAAAGCACACTATGCCCGTCAAATATCAGGTATTCGCCCTGTTCTCAGTAGCTTTAAAAGCCAGAAAAATAATAAATCTGCCTTTGCAGCACATCCCGGCAGTACCATCATGATTCGGGGTGGACGGCATCCTTTGCTTGATCCTGAAAGTGTTGTGCCCTTGGATATTGATTATGGTACAGATACATGGGTGATGGTCGTCACTGGACCCAATACAGGCGGTAAGACTGTTTCACTCAAGACAGTTGGCTTACTCACATTGATGGCACAAGCTGGTTTGCATATCCCAGCCGATGAAGCCAATCTAACCGTATTTGAAGGCATTTACTCCGATATTGGCGATGAGCAAAGTATCGAACAATCGCTCTCGACATTTTCATCGCACATGACCAACATCATCCAAATTTTGAAAGAATGTAATGAGCGTTCGTTGGTGATTTTAGATGAGGTCGGCGCAGGGACAGACCCCGCCGAAGGCGCAGCACTAGCACGCGCTTTGCTGAATCGCCTGCGTGAAAGCCGTGTTACCACTATGGTCAGCACCCATCATCCTGAACTCAAAATCTATGCGGTAGAAACACCGGGGGTGCGGAATGCCAGTGTCGAATTTAATCTTGATACACTCGCACCAACGTATCGCTTGATTGTAGGCTTACCGGGGCGTAGTAACGCACTCGCAATTGCGACTCGCCTCGGATTGGATGAAACCATCATTGATGATGCGCGTCAATTTGTAGCTACCGAAGAACTGGTTGCCGATGATTTGCTCGATGAAATCCAAAGAACACGTCACGAAATCACCGAACAGCGCGATGAAATCCAAGCCTTGCGCGATCAAGTAGCATTGCAAAAATACAAGTTACAAGAACGCCTTGATAATATCGAAGATGAACGCCGTGATGTTATTCGCACAGCACGTCGTAATGCGGAAGGCGAACTCGAAGAATTTAATAAAGAAATCAAGCAACTCCGCGCCGAGATGCGCCAAGCCAAAGTGCCATTGGAAAAAATCCAAGCCTTACAATCGGCTGCTGAGAAAATGACCAATTGGACGCAACAACCACTCGATGAAGATGAAGTCCAACAATTGGAAGATGTCGATTGGACACCTAAACTTGGGGATACGGTATTCTTGGATACGCTTAATTCAGAAGGCGTGATTGTCGAACTTGATGACCGTGAAGCAATGGTGCAAGTTGGGACGTTACGTGTGCGTGCCAAGTATGCTGATATTCGTAAGCGTAACCGCGCCGAACGTCGAGAAGCCGAAGCGAAAAATCGTAATAAGGTCAAGCGAAGCAACACAACACAAGTGCTACAAGTCAATTCACCCGGTTTGGAACTCGATTTGCGTGGTCATCGCGTTGAAGAAGCGCTCGAAAAAGTAGATCGCTATATTGATTCTGCTTACTTGAGTGGTTTACCATTTGGACGCATCATTCACGGTAAGGGAACAGGTAAATTACGCCAAGCCGTCCGTGATTACGTCATGCACCATGCGCTCATCAGTAAAGTTGAAGGCGCACAACCCAATGAAGGTGGTAGTGGCGTAACCGTCATCCACCTCGCCCCCCAGAACTAACATTTCGCGCATTATAAAAACTCTAATCATATTAATGGGTAGCAAATAAGCTACCCATTTGTCATTGAATTGTCAGAGAGTATAAAAGCGCATGTGATACGTCAGGTTACGATAGGTCGATTTTGATATAGTGTAAAGTATTAATGGTCATCAATAGGACAAATGAAATGCACCGTATTGTAAT
>JBAUIA010000342.1:0-27930 GCA_049680565.1 Phototrophicaceae bacterium | reverse complement strand
TCGTCGTTGACCCTCGTACATTGAGTATGGGCGAACTCGAACGCCTCACCCGTCGTTTTGCGAGTGAGCTTGTGCCATTGGTGAGTCCTCAAATGGATATTCCTGCACCTGATATGGGAACGAATGCACAGGTGATGGCATGGTTCATGGATACTTATAGTATGCAAACAGGCTATTCTGTACCAGCCGTTGTTACAGGTAAACCGATTGGTATTGGTGGTAGTCAAGGGCGTACAGAAGCCACAGGACATGGTGTGGTTATCACCATGCAATCAGCATTAAATGATGCTGGTTACACAGACCCTAGCAACATACGCATCGCTATTCAAGGGTTTGGCAATGTCGGTAGCAATGCTGCGCTCTATGCAGAAGAATTAGGCTATACAGTTGTTGCTGTCAGTGATATTGAAGGCGGTATCTACAATCAAAATGGCTTAGATATTAAAGCGGTGATTAATCACTTACACAATACAGGGAGTGTTGTTGGCTTTAGTAATAGTGAGGCTGTTTCCAATGAAGAATTATTAACACTGCCCTGTGATGTATTGATCCCTGCTGCGCTTGAAGGTCAACTAACTGAAAATAATGCTGATCGGGTACAAGCCAAGTTCATCATTGAAGCAGCCAACGGTCCCACAACGCCTGAAGCTGATGATATTCTCAATGAACGTGGTATTTTAATTGTGCCTGACATCCTCGCTAATGCAGGTGGTGTGGTTGTTTCCTACTTTGAATGGGTACAAGATTTACAAGCCTTCTTTTGGGATAAAGAAGAAATTTTGTCACGCTTAGACCGTATCTTAAAAGATGCTTATGCACGTACCAAAAACACATCTGATACGAAAAAAATTGATATGCGGACGGCTGCTCAAGTCACAGCAATTGAGCGCGTTGCGGATGCGATTACAACACGCGGTATTTATCCATAACTGCTTGGATAGACATTAAGTTATCTAAAAGGTATGAGAGCGTTTCTCATACCTTTTTATTTTGATAAGCACTCATGATATGATAGGCTACTCACTTGAAATGATTGTTATGCAGAGAGCTTCTTAATATGAGTTTTTTTCGTCGATTAAGCCAATTTTTTACATCCAATGATAGACCGCAACAAATCCCTCAAAGCGTTCTCATGCGGGAACTCATCGATAAAGCCCGTCGCGCTCAATATGCCGAACAATACGACCAAGCATTAGATCTCTTAACACAAGCCTATGAGATTGCCGAAAAAATGCGCGATGAACGCACTATGATTGATATTAATCTCAGTCGGGGCGATATTCTAATTGCAAGCGGAGATTATGCAACGGCTCAATTTGTTCTCACTGAACTGAAAGATGATAGTGAAGCACGTCAATTGAATGCTCCATTAGCCTATAGTCTATGTTCGCTAGGCGTTTTGGAACAACAACAAGGTCATTTACAAGCAGCACAACGCTTATTTGAAAAAGCCCGTGAAAAAGCCAATGAAATCAATACAGATGGTGCGTCTGGGCGTGCTGCTGCCCATTTAGGAAATGTTTATTTAGAACAAGGCAATGCTAGTTATGCTGCGTATTTACTGGATGAAGCGGTCATCAAACTTGATAGGAGTGGTGATCGTGAATTATTGGGTTATTTTTTTGGTCAATTAGGATTAGCGCAAATCCAAAGTGGACAAAGCGATCAAGGTGAAGTTCGTTTACAACGTGGGCTTAATCTTGCAAAATCTATTCAACATATTCCTCAAATGCGCTATCTGAATACACTCGTTGCAGAAAATGCGCTAGCACAAGGGGATTATTCCCGTGCAAAATCTTATTTTGAAGATGCCCACAGCTTGTATTCTGATGACGACCAACAATCGGAAGCCTATGTATCGCTTTTATGTCATATGAGCCATGTTGCGCTCAAATTAGGCGATGCGACAATGGCACAGACGTATGCAGAACAAGCCTTAGCCATCGCAGAATCCTTAGATCATCAGAAACTCGTTGCGAAGGCACAGGCATTGATTGGTTTAGCCAAAGGCGCACAACCCGATCAAGATGCACTTCCCTACTTAGAAATTGCTGCAAAGACATATAGCCATTTAGAAGCGGATAGCTTCACAATTGATATTTTACGCAATTTAGCTGCGGCACAACTGAAGGTAGGTCAAACAGAAAATGCGTTGACAACCTACCAACAAGCAATCACAAGTGCGAAATCATTACCTGCCGACGCTGCTAGCGCTTATAGTGACCTTGCAAATTATTATGCGAGGGAGCGCCAATTACGAGATGCGATTGATGCGTGGCAATCTGCAATCCGTTTAATGAAAGATGTCAATCAATCAGCACGTATTGCAGGAGTGCATTGTGATATTGCCTTAATGTACGATCAATTAGGTGATGGACGTATGGCAAAACGCGAGTTTGGCACAGCATTAGAGATGTTGGGTCGAATTGATAATCAGCAAATGCGTGGCATCATTTTGGGGAATGTTGCAGCAGCCTATAGCAGTTATGGAGATATTGAATCGGCGGAAGATTTCTTCAAAGAGTCATTAGAGATTGCAAAAAAACTCCGCGATACAGCAGCAGAACTAAAGCGCCAAGGCAATTATGGACGCTTACTAGCATTGACTAATCGTCCGCAAGAAGCCTTGACACTATTAATGAATGCTCACAATAAAATCAAGCCTGTCGCCCTTTCTTTACAAGGGGGCATTATCAAGGGCAATATGGCTCTAGCCTATGCAGCCCTTGGAGATATAGACAAAGCAAGTGAGCATTTTAAGAGCGCGATTTCTCAATTAGCAGTAGTGGATACACAGCAATGGCAAGCCCGTGTTTATGCGAATTATGGCAATGCTGTTTATGAGAGCGGTCATTTTGATGAAGCGCTATCACATTACCAAACGGCTTATGATTTAGCACAAGACGCATCATTAGTTGATGTCTTGATTCAAGTAGTGATTGGGCAAGCTCTGATTGCGATTCAACGCGATCAATTAGACGATGCCCAGACGAATTTATCAAAAATTACACCGATTGCAATCCGTCAAGATTATCAGCAATTATTAGCATGGTTATATCAGGCATGGAGTCAACTGTATGCCAAGCAAGGCAATATAGAAGAGGCAACAGACTCATGGCAAAAAGCCGAGCAGATTCGTAGCATCATGCAAATGAAACCGATCATGCCTGATTGGCTTTAAGCACATCAAGCACGATTACTCTGTACAGGTGATTGATCTACTATTACCCTAGCAACAATCAAATCAGGATTCAATAGAAAGCATATTATGGCAACATTTTGGTGTGTATCAGCCCCTTTATATAGTCACACAGATTGGGGTGGTTTCCTCAATACAGCGCGTGTATTACAAAGCAAGGGGCACGATATTATCTGGGTTAGTCAACCTGCATTGGCAAGAGCTATTGAGCAGAAAGGCTTACGCTTTGAAGCCATCGAAGAATCAGGATGGTTATGGCCACCGCCCCCTGCGCCTGATCTTACAACAATCCACCCGAAAGATGCGGTTCAATTACGCTACACACGCGCCCTTGATACATGGCTCAGTGAAGATTTAGTCGCAGAAGGTGTTGTGTGTTTACTCGATTTAGCAGAACGCATTGGCACACCAGATGCTATGATTATTGATCCATTTTTGACCGCAGCAGCAATTGCAGCCGAAAAATTAAATGTGCCACTAATTGTAGCAGGATGGCCTGCACAAGCGAGTTTAGATGAAAATGCGCTCTTCCCTGTGCAGAAAACATTGAGCAGCGATAGTATGCAACGCTTATTTCGTCTATTTGAGAAATTCGGTATCGAAGGACTTAATTTTAGTAAAGGGACAGCACCAAGTATTCGCAGTTCCTTATTACACTTAACATATTTCACGCCAGATTGGTATGCCAGCGAACAAGCCTATATGTTGCCACAAACACAGTATGTCGGTGGCACAAGAACAATCCCCACTCACCCTGCCCCCGAATGGTTAACTGCCATTCCCGATGATGTACCCTTAGCTATGATTACATTAGGGACAATTTTCACAGGCGATTTAGGGTTTTTCAGTTGGGGAGCGCGTGCTGCTCATCAAGCTGGCTTATTACCAATTGTCGTGATTGGCTGGGCACCACTTGATGCTGATAAAAAGCAGCAACTCAAAGATGCTTTACCGAAAGGCACACGCTTACTCAACTGGGCACCGTTCGAGCATGTGCTACCACGTTGCGAATTGATGATTCATCATGGTGGGATGGGGACAACCCATGCTGCGATCACACATGGATTGCGCCAAATTGTCGTGCCTCATGCTGCTGACCAACGGATACAGGCAAAGCGAGTCGCACAGATGAAAATCGGATTGAACCTAACCGCGCATGAAGTACAACAAGGCAAATTGCACGAAGGCGCAAAAGCCATTATGGAAGCAGATTTTGTTGCAAAGAATGCAAAGCAATTTGCCGACCACATGGCACGTCTAGGAGGCATTGCGCGTGCTGCTGAACTCATTGAAGATGCTATACGCTAAATTCACGGATTGTATCAAGCAATTCTGGGCGTGCTTGTATGGCATTCTCTGATAAGCGCGGTGCTAGTAAGCTCTGAATGTATAATGAGTGCAAAAATCGCTTTATATTTTGATAGGTAGCATTATACACGGCATCATAATGTTCGTCGCTTTCATGCTGGGTATGCCATTCGTTGAAGGCTGCAAACCACGCATGATAATCATCTAATACAATTTCATCGCGCATCATGATGGGGATCAGGACACGCGCTAGACGGTCTTCTTCATCATGATTATAGGTAATCGTCACTGGTTGGGTAATTTTTTGCAATAGTGTATTGAAAATACTCAATAATTGACGACGGGATAGCTTAGGATTCATAGCGAGGTAGCGTAATAGACTAGTTGTATTGGCAATCGCATTGATCCAACCTTTTTCGGCATCATAAGAGCGTAAATCGCGTTCAAACAATAGATAAAGTTCTGTTGTTTGCAGCACACTATCAATAGCAGCTTTGTCTAAGAATTGCTCGCGCACATCGCGGTACATAATTAATGATAAGACCGATGCAGAATAAGAGCGTACAAAAACGCTATCTGTGCCGATTTCACCAATGCCTTTATCTAAACGTGTGGATAACCAACGTCCTATCGACTTTAGTTGCTCAATATCATAGTAACGATAGACGGCTATCCAGCGTGAGAGAATACTATAAGCAAATTGCTCGCGTAGTTCAGGATCAGGATTGCCAAGATAGGCGAGTAATTCATTGGTGAGTGTTAGCAAATCTTCATCATCAGGTATCTTATATTGGTTAGCTACAATCTCATACCAGAACTCTTTAGGACGCATAGTCTTTCACTCCTTTGAGAATAATATGATGATCGGTATAGCGTGCATGTTCTGTGCCAATATACTGAGGTTGCATCCAAGATTGTACTTTTTCTGGCGCACGCAATAATAAGATGCCTAATTGTTCGATGGTTTCATCGGAGCAATTTTGTCGTTTTGCCCAAGGCACAATATCATGCTCAATGGTGAATTGTTCAATGTGAGCAATCGAAAAGCCCGCATCGAATAACAGCCCTCGCCATTCGTATTCTGGTAAGGCACGTGCATGAGCAGGATCGCGCAATTTTTCGTAGGCATTGATATAGTCTGCCATTTTGGGTTTATTAGGGACAACATGGTCATGAATCAAGAGTGTGCCATGTGGTTTGAGTACGCGATAAGACTCTTGTACAAAAGCAAAAATATCTGGGAAATGATGCGCTGCCACACGACACGTTACTAAATCAAAACTATCATTCGTAAAGGGGAGTATTTCAGCATCTGCACCACAAAAGCGAATGTTGGTAATGCCTTGCTCTTGGATAAAATTTTGAGCAGCATGTGCCATTTTTTCTGTAAAATCAGTGGCTATCACTTCTTGGACGTGTGGTGCAAAGTGTAAAGCGGTGTGTCCTCCACCTGTTGCCACATCGAGAACACGCCAATCCGATTGCATCTCTGCAAGTTCTAGCAAGCGTGGTAATCCCATCCCTGTTGCATGGACAGGACTCGCAACATATTTTTCGGCAGCACGCGCATAACGTTCTTGATTTAATCTTTTAATTGTATCAGTCACACTCATTCCCCACTTTTACATGTACTTTAAGTTCATATTTTATCCTAAACTAGATAATCATACATTGAGAATTGACTACTAATGACTTTTTCTGCGGATGCACTCAAGCAACAAGCACGACAACTAGGATTTAATCTTGTCGGGATTACGCAAGCCAGACCCTCACCAACCTTATCTGCTTATCATGATTGGATTGACGCAGGGATGCATGGCAAGATGACTTACTTAGTGCGTGATGATCGGCGTATTCGTCGTGAGAATCTGAATCATATCGTAGACGGGGCGCAATCAATTGTGATGGTAGGGCTTGATTATCGTTCGGAAGCCATTCCGCGTCATATCCTCCATGACCCAGCGCGTGGGCGCATTGCCAGTTATGCGCGGCAGCTGGATTATCATGACATAATCGAACCACGCTTAGAGCAACTGGCTAGTTGGATGCAGAGTCATATCGGAGAAGCAACATCGCATAAAGTTTATGTCGATACAGGCGCAGTGCTAGAACGTAGCCATGCACAACAAGCAGGTATGGGATTTATCGGCAAAAATACGATGCTCATTCATCCGCGACGAGGGAGTTATTTTTTCTTGGGGGAGATTATCAGCACGGTTACATTTGATGCCTATGATATCGCTCACAAGGCAACCATGTGTGGCAGTTGTACCCGTTGCTTGACTGCTTGCCCAACCGATGCGTTTCCGAAACCGCATGTTCTGGATGCACGGCGTTGCATTAGTTATCACACGATTGAAAATAAGGGATGGATTGACCGCGATTTACGGCAAGGGTTTGGAAATTGGGTGTATGGATGCGATATTTGCCAAGAAGTCTGTCCATTCCAACGCTTTAGCCCAGCTAGTGAGGAAGTAGCATTTTATCCAACTAATTTTGAGGCAACAGCACCACATTTATCAACGTTATTAGCACTCAATGATGACAGTTTTAAAGCGCTATTTTCAGGTTCTCCAATCTATCGCATTAAGCGTAAACGTCTCGTTCGTAATGCGTGTATCGCAGCAGGAAACAGCCAAGACCCCCAATTTATCCCTTATATCATTCAATTATTATATGATGACGAGCCGCTTGTGCGTGGACACGCAGCGTGGGCGTTGTGGCAAATTATGGGACGTGGTGCATTGAAGCAATTATCGAGTTTGTATGATCGTGAATATGATGCGGATGTGCGTGCCGAAATTGAAGCGATTGTCCCTTAATGAGGTCTCATTGGACTGCCATAGAACACATTTCTGGTGATACAATGGCGGAACTTTATTGTTAAGCAAAGGAACGTCCGTGTTCGGGATTTTTGGCAAGCGTAAATTAAGTGATATACAGTATCCGCGTGAGTTTTGGTTGTTGTTTTGGGGCGTGTTCATTAACCGTGTGACAGCCAGTATGATATGGCCTTTCCTGACAGTCTATATGTTTCAGACATTAGGCGTGCCTTTAACCACAATCACCTTGTTATTTCCATTACGCGCTGTGAGTAGTATCGTCTCGACGGCGATTATTAGCCCAATTATGGATCGCACAGGGCGTAAAGGTGTGATTATATTCGGATTGATTGCTAGCGGTGTCGTTTTCTTTGGCATGGCGATGATAACCTCTTTACCTGCATGGGCATTGATGATTACGGCATTTGGGGCAGTATTACCGATTTACAATATTGGTGTGAACACAATGGTTGCTGATATTATCCCACAAGCACGCCGTGCGCCTGCTTATGCCCTCATCCGCACAGTGAGCAATGCTGGGATTGCTATTGGTCCAATCATTGGTGGTATTCTCGCTGTGATTTCATTCCAATTGGTATTCATGCTAACAGGTGTATCGTATCTTATATTAGCTGGATTAACCCTAGTTTTCATCACAGAAACTATTCCTGATAATCCAAAAACAAAACCCATCGGTGGATTCCTTGTGAATAGTGGGTATGACATTATTTTTCAAGATTTACGCTTTGTGAGCTTCATCGGGATGTATTTTCTATTGCTGATGGCGTACGCGCATATGTTTTCGTTGTTGCCTGTCTATGTCTCAGAAAATTTCGGACTCGCAGAAAATCAATATAGTTTGATGATTACGGTTAATGCTGCGATGGTCGTCTTTTTGCAATATTTTGTGACTAAATACAGCGAAAATTTTGATGATTTCCGCGTGATGACTGTCGGTGCAATCTTCTATGCTGTTGGTTTATTTAGTTTTGCACTAGGGAGTGACTTATGGCACTTCATGATAAGTGTTGGTATTGTCACATTAGGAGAATTGATTGTGATGCCGACAGCAACAACATTGGTTGCCAATCTTGCACCTGATGACATGCGTGCGCGTTATCTTGGATTGTTATCATTAGGATACCCGATTGGTTCTGGGATTGGTCCTGTTCTAGGCGGTTTCTTGAATGATACTGTAGCACCTGTTGCCATGTGGTATGGGGCTGGGACAATGGCAGTTATTGGTGCAATAGGATTCTTCATTTTGTCACGTATCTGGCGTGATAAACTGAAAATAATGCCAACTTCTTAGCTAGACAAGATAGGGCGAGGGGTATATACTATTTATATACCCTATGGGGTATGTTGATAATCAAATAATAGTAATATTCGGGAGGATATTTCCGATGGAAAAAACATTCAAAGTCCCAAATATCGGCTGTGATGGTTGTGTTAATGCTATCAAAGGCGAATTGAGTGATGTTGATGGTGTGACCAAAGTTGATGGTGTTGTTGATACCAAAATGGTCACTGTCGAATACACAGATGCGTCTGTTTGGAATGACATTATCGCTGCTTTGGAAGAAATTGATTACGCTCCAGAACAAGCATAATAGATAAAAAGGCGATTCAGTTCCTGAGTCGCCTTTTTTGCCCTCATAGCAAACCCTACTTACAGATCAAGATCACCATCAATGACATTGTACATATCTTCGAGCAAATCTTCTGCGGATTCAACCAGATCAAGCGCGGTCTTATCATCGGATTGCAAGAAAGCAATCGTAGCATGGAGCAAGGCTTCTGATGATTGCATGACAAGTGCAGCAACATCTTGATAATCGTGAACAGCGATTAGGTTTTCGAGCGTTTGTTGTGCAGCTTGTGATTTTTCAACAGCTTCTTGTAATTGTTTAATCACATCAGCAGATGTCTTCATATAGTTCCCTTTTAGCGACTTATCAATAGATATTGCCGATTAAACTTCACAAGGTTTAAAATCACAATAGCAAAATCATAAATCTTCATAAGATATTATGATATGTGAAATGAATCCATATAAATGAAGCACAACAAAGCAATTTTGCCACGATGGCACGAAGAACACAAAGAAAAACGATACAAAGAACACTATTTTCAACTTTAGCTACCTCTAGCTGACTAGTTGATGGTTGAAAGTTAAGATTAAAACCTTAGTTTGCTGATTATTGGACAGTCTAATTCACATACAGCATAAGATATTCAAAGGAACTGACATGCCAACTTTCCCTGAGCATGGTTATGTAGAAAATGATCAATCGTACTATTATTATTGGAAAGCTAGCACACTGTGGGCATTATCTGACAAAATGCTGATTGAGCATGTGGCGTTAGATAGCTTTGATTGGGAAAATGATAATTTCCAATGTAATGCCCTTAGTGAACCGCCCCTCTGGCGCGATATAGGCAATCAAACCAAACAGATTCTTGCGGCTGATTTGCAATATCCGATTATCATCAGTGCTGAAGGCAATATTATGGATGGGATGCACCGCATCATGAAATCTTATGTTTTTGGATTACCTACCATAAAAGCCGTGCGGTTCGATAACAATCCTGAACCGGATCTGATATTGCCTATAAATGATGCTGAGGATAATTAAATGCGCGCTTTCAACACATTGACATTTAAGGGGCAAACTCAACGCCTCAAAAAATTAGCACTCGCTGCCCTGAAAAAATATCCTTTTCAGGCGCGAAAATTGTCCTTACTACAAGCTGATAGAAATGCTGTTTTTCGTGTGGATACGCATGATGGTGATAAATACGTTATCCATGTTGCTGACCCAGTTTTTGATCTGAGCGAAACTCGGTCAGCATTATGGTGGTTATCGGCATTAGTCAATGAAAGTGCTGTCAGTGTGCCTGAGCCAATTCGTAATATTGATGGCGATTTATTGACCTTACAAGCAATTGAGGGTGTTCCAGAGGCAAGAATTTGTACAGTGATTAGTTGGGTCAAAGGGCTTGAACTTGGTATGAGTGCAACGCTAGATGATGTCTATGAATGGGCGAAAGTGATCGCACAGTTGCATCAACATGGCGCACAGTATACACCTCCTGATGGCTTTACACGCATGACCTATAACGATGTTCTGCCCTTCCCAACCGATGAACTGGTGATTTTCAATGATGATTGGCAACCGCTAATAAACAGCACTACCAGACGAACCATTTTTGAACGGGCTTTAGAACAATCGAATAAAGCTATTCATCGTTTGTATCAGCAAGAAATTTCGCCTCAAATTTTGCATGGCGATTTGCATGTATGGAATGTTTTACGGTATCACACAACGTATAGCATCATTGATTTTGAAGATGTGATGTGGGGCTATCCTGTTCAAGATATTGGAACAACATTGTATTACGCAAGGCATCAACCCAATTATCATGATATTCGGGCAGCATTCAAAGCAGGCTATACCACCATCACAGAATGGATTGAAACTGACAACGGAAATATTGATAGCATGATTGTGGCACGCTTCCTCAACCTTTATAATATGCGCTTACAATATGCGAACCCTAAACACTATGCAGTTTATGAACAATTCACAGCCGATAACGAGACGCAATTACGCCACTATATTGAAACAGGCTCTATTAGACCATAAATTGAGAGATGCGCTTATTTCTGTGTTGGTGATACGTATTGCATGACACGATAACGTGCTGACTCAAGATGATTGAGCAAACTCGCATTGAGGCGTTCAGGAGATTGATCGGCAATGGCTGCAAAAATTTGTTCATGCTCAAAGTGCATCGTTTGAAAATCACGCTGCGAATAGTGTTCCAATACGGATGGTAGATCACGGTGGACACCGAGTTGGCGGAACAACATCAACATTTTTGGAGGTCCCCCAATTTGTACCAGTGTTTCATGCAAATCTTCATCCAACTTGAGGTAGTCTTCTACGATAGTGCTAAATTCGCCGTTGCAATCATTGACGAGATCATTCATCGCGTTTTGAATCATTTCAAGATGTTGGTAATCAGCAGCCGTCAAATATTTGAACAAACATAATGCGACATACAATTCAAAAGAGCTACGGATTTTATAATTGGCTTCTAGGGTATTAGGATCAGTTTGGGCAATGAATGTCCCTCTACGCGCTTGGATAGTCACTAAGCCTTCTAACTCAAGGCGCTTTAAAGCAGTCTTGAGAGGGGTACGGCTCACTTGAAAACGATCTTCCAAATCATTTAGATCAAGGCGTTCTCCCGCAATAAATACCTGTTCGATAATCAAGTGTCGTAATTGCTCATAGACAGCATGACTCAAGTTGGTGGGTTCAATGGGAGAAATCATATTTACGTTTTTCAAGCTCAGTTACCTATCACATGACCGATCATTTCTATGTATCTAGTATACGTTATGGAATTTTACATCTCAAGTCAAAGTTAACTAATTTGTTTTGTAGGTGGTTGTTAACTTTAACTGAAATTTCAGTTCAATGCCAATAATCGTGCAATTTGGTCGAATAGTTGTGAAATTAATCACAAATTTGACAAAACGATGAATATTGGCTAATCTCAAGTGAAATCTGAAATTTCACACTATTATTGGTTTTTTACTTGATTCTCTTAAATTATTTTATTCCAACTCCAATTTATCGTAGTCGCTCAACATCAGGGGAGGCATTATGTCCTTGCCTGTGATTGTTGGTTGCGGTACAACAGCCATCAAATCGGAGCATGTGGGTAGTAATCCGCGTGATCTGACAACCGAAGCGGTACTTGCTTGCATTGCCGATGCGGGTATTGAAAACCTCCAGCATGTTGAACAAGGCATCACCAGCTACGAAAGCGATCATTTCAATTTTCAAATGACATTGGGTGCAATTTTGCACGATACCATTGGTATGCTTCCCAAACCCAATGTGCGTGTTGAAGGTGGTGGTGCAACAGGCGCACTTGCCCTACGCACCGCATGGGCATATCTGCAAAGTGGCTTATGTGATTCTGTGTTGGTTTATGGTTGCGAGAAAAATGGGCGCGGTGTCTCTTCTAAAACAGCCAATCAATTATTTGCGCTCTCTGCCGATGTGGATTGGGAATTGATGGTTGGCGGAACATACACAGGCTTTTATGCAGCGATGATGCACGCTCATATGCAAAAATATGGCACAACCGAAGCACAATTTGCTCATGTTGCGGTACGTAATCGTCATAATGCACAGTTTAATCCGATTGCACAAAAGCCAATGACCATCACCATTGAGGATGTTTTACAATCACGCGCAATTGCTGAACCTTATAAATTACTGGATTGTAGCTTGCTCAGTGATGGTGCAGCGTGCATGTTACTCGCCACAGAAGATTGGGCAAGAACACATAGCACGACATTCAATACACGTCCGCCTGTTTATTTTACAGGGACAGGTTGTGGGTCAGATACGATGCGTTTGGGGGATCGTTATCCTGAGATGAGTAATTTCCGCGCAAAACGAATCGCAGCCGAAGCCGCTTATCATATGGCAGGTATCACAAATCCTGTTCAGCAAATTGATGTCGCTGAACTATATGACAGTTATAGTGGTGTTGAAATTCAGGCTGTTGAAGATTTAGGTTTCGTGGCAGCAGGAACAGGTGGTGCAATTATTGCTGAAGGATTCTTTGATTTAGAGGGTGATTTACCTGTGAATACCAGTGGTGGCTTGCTCGGAAGAGGCGCACCAGTTGGTGCAACAGGTATTTTACAAGCTATTGAGATCACGCAGCAATTATGGGGGTCTGTCGATGAACGCCGACAAGTTAAAGATGCACGGCGCGGACTGACCGATACGCATGCAGGGATTGCATCTATCAGTGTGGTGAATATCTTCGAGCGGAGAGATTAGCATGTCTGATAAAGTGACGAGCCAAATTGACATCCAAACCATAGATAATGCACCGAATGATGACTGGGAAGCCTTCCGTCAAGTTGAGCGCATTAGCCTATCACTGACACAACATTACAAATATAGTTTAGGTAAATATTCAAAATTTTTTATTGAACTCGAAAACAAGCGCTTTATGGCAACTGAATGTCCTGATTGTGGGCGCGTATATACCCCTGCTCGCCCATTGTGTCCTGATTGCTTAAAGATCACAGATTGGATAGAGTTAGATGGTAAAGGTACAGTAAAAACATTTTCAATTTTGCATTTTTCACCCAATAGCAATGAGGATATTCAAGCTCTCGAAACGCCTTATATTTTAGCGTATGTGTTATTAGATGGTGCATCAACTTTATTTCCACATTTACTAAAATGTGATCTGGACGACGTTAAAATGGGTTTGCGGGTAGCCATTCACTATACCGATGATCCTGTTCATCATCCCATTCACCTAATGCACTTCATCCCATTGGAGCAATCATGAGTGTTCGTAAACAAAAGTTAATTAATCAACCTGAACATATTTTGCGCGAGATGCTAGCAGGATTCACTGCAGCCTACAGCAATATTGTACAAATCACCGATAATGGGCTGATTGTACGGAAAAATCCTAAAGCGCAAGGCAAAGTGGGCTTGGTCATTGGCAATGGGAGTGGACACGAACCTGCTATGATTGGTCTAGTTGGTGAGGGCTTATTTGATGTCAATGTCGCTGGTGAAATTTTTACCGCCCCCGGTCCTGATCGCATTGTTGAGGGCATCAAAGCAGCCGATCAAGGCGCTGGTGTCTTAGTTTGTGTGTCGCATCATGCAGGCGATTTGATGAATGCTGAAATGGCACTTGAACTCTGTGAGATGGAGGACATCGGCAATGTTGAGATGGTCATCTTATATGATGATATTTCTAGCGCTCCTAAAGGACAAGAAACCGAACGACGCGGTACAGCAGGCTTATTTTTTGTGTGGAAGATGCTCGGTGCATTTGCAGAACAAAGTGATGATTTGCTAGCTTGTAAAGCTATCGCTGAAAAAATTCGTGATAATACACGCACCATCGCTATGGCGCTGACCTCTTGCGCTAATCCCATCACCTCCGAAATTATGTTTGAAATGCCCGAGGATGAGATGGAAATCGGCATGGGAGTACATGGTGAAATGGGCTTCGGGCGACAAAAAATAGTATCTGCGAATGAAACTATTGATTTGATGCTTGACCCAATTTTAGCCGATTTACCCTTTAACGCAGGAGATGAGGTGCTGGTGATGCTCAATAATAGCGGTAGCATGACCCTCATGGAACTATTTATTCTTTATAACCGCGTTGCTGAAAAACTCGCTGATGCAAAAATCACGGTCTATGATTCTTGGATTGGGGCATATGCAACCACTCAGGAGATGGCAGGGTTTGCACTCTCACTCTGTCGGGTCGATGATGAACTCAAAAGTTTATGGGATGCACCAGCAAACGGAGCATATCTCAAAAAATGATAACTGAAATCAATACACAACAATTAATGGCTATTATCCAAAAGATTACAGATCGCATCGTAGCGAATCGAGATACGCTTAACACACTTGATTCTGCATTGGGTGATGGCGATCATGGCACTGGCATCAGCATCGCATTCAGTGCTGCCAGTGAGGCTATCAGTGGATTAGATGATGCAGATATGATGACAATCTTGAAAACCACTGCGACTACGATTATGAATCGTATGGGAGGCGCGTCAGGGGCATTGTATGGCACATTCTTCTTAAAAGCTGCCATAACCGCTAAAGACAAAAACACCCTAAACAAATCTGATTTTGACCAATTGCTACAAGCAGGTTTAGATGGTGTCAAACAACGGGGAAAATCTGATATTGGGGATAAGACAATGGTCGATGCCTTACAGCCTGCTGTTATTGCTTTCACGGAAGCCGATACATTAGCAGACGGATGGCAGCACGCAGCAGCATCTGCCCATGGCGGGGCAGAAAACACAAAAGATATGATCGCAAAGCACGGACGCGCCAAATTTGCAGGGGAACGATCACGCGGATACATTGATGCAGGCGCAAGCTCAATTGCCTTAATGTTTGAAGCCATCAACCAGTATTGGGAGGAACAACACTAATGGCAAAACATAAACTTAAAGTCGGCTATATCGGAACATCTATTTCATCGTATTTTGCGAGTGAATATAACCAACGTCCACGCGCAATCACGGGCTTAGAGAAACTCGCGGAAGAACTTGATTTCCAACTTATTGCTGTTCATGATGAAGTGATGAGCGAGGAAGGCGCAGCACGCGCAGCCCAATATCTCAAAGATAATGAAATTGATTATCTATTGATTCAGACAGCAGCGTGCAGTATGGGAGAGCAACTCTTACCGCTCGTCAAAGCTGCGCCACGTCTTGGCTTATGGTCAACACCTGACCCAGAACAAGAAGGCGAGATAAAGATTCACTCGGTTGTTTCGATGAGTCATTTTGCCTCAATGCTTAAACGGTATCTCAAGCATGAAGATATTCCGTTCAAGTGGTTCTATGGACACGTCGAAACAGATGAATTCCAAAAGCGTTTTTCGATTACAATTCGTGCGCTAACGGCTGTCAAAAATATGGAAAAAGCACGCATTGGTTGGATTGGGAATTTATCACCCGGATTCAATGATATGATCTTTGATGAACGCCTCCTACGACATCGCATCGGCATGAGTGTGCATCCGCACGAACTCGCTGAATTAGTCACACGCGCTAAAGGCTATGATCCTGAGCCAATCTCAAAAAAAGTTAATGAGATTAAATCTGTCGCCAGAGAAATCACTGTTACTGAAAATAGTGCTTTTGACCGTGTAACCCGTGTTTATATGGCAATGCGCGATATGGCAGCCGAATATGATTATGATGCGCTCGCTGTACAATGCTGGCCCAACTTCCAATCGTATTTCAAAGTTGCACCGTGTATGGCATATAGTTGGCTAGGGAGCGAAGATGGCATTGCAGTCTCTTGTGAAGGCGATGTTCTGGGTGCAGCAAGTATGTATATGCTGAATACACTCACAGGTAAAAAAGGCTCATCTACCCTACTAGATATGACAGCGCTTGACCCTGAAACCAATGCGATGTTGATGTGGCATTGTGGGGTTACACCACGACATTTTGCGAATGACGATGGTGTCAAGTGGGTTGACCATGTGACATTGGGTCGTAAAGCTGATGATGGACCTTATGGTGTTGCAGGTGATCTTGTTTTTGCAGCCCAAGAAACCACTGTTAGCTATATTGGCGATGATGGTAGTAGCTTACTGGTCATACATGCTGATATTATCGAACATAAGAAAAAAGGCTTTAATGGCACACGCGGTTGGTTCTCTGAATTTGAATTGAACAAGAAACCCGTTGGCTTGATGGATTTAATTAATACACTGACTGTACGTGGACATGAACACCATTTTGCAGTCGGGCAAGGGGACGTGACCAGCGAATTAATGGAATTTGCTGCATGGAAGAAAATGCGCTTGATTGAGCATGTCCCACAAGCAGATTACCTTCAACTTGAAGGGGTTAATGTATAGGGAATAGCTCCTAATTTCGGGAGATAAATCCAAGTAAATTATTAGTATAAAGGACAGGAATATATGATTAATAAACGCTCACTATTTATTCTTTTACTACTCGTTGCTTTACCCCTCTCGCTATTTGGGAGTGTGATGGCACAAGATAGTGACATGATGGAATCCCCTCCGGGATTTGAAGACTGGGATGCTGTTTTAGCAGCAGCCGAAGGTAGCACAGTCAATTGGTATATGTGGGGTGGTTCGGATGCGATCAATGATTTCGTTGATACAGTCTATGGCGAACCCTTGCTCGAAGAATATGGCATTACCCTTAATCGTGTGCCATTAGCTGATACGGCTGATGCAGTCAACCAAGTGTTGAGTGAAGCCGAAGCTGGCGTTGAAGGTGATGACGGTTCTGTTGATATGATCTGGATTAACGGTGAAAACTTCTTTACCTTACAACAAGCCGAGTTACTCTATGGTCCTTGGGCAGAAACCATCCCCAATAGCGTCCTTGTTGATTGGGAAAATCCTGCTGTTAACCTTGATTTTGGTCGCCCTGTAAACGGTTTTGAAAGCCCTTGGTCTGGCGCTCAATTCCACTTCATCTATGATACCGCCCGTATGAGCGAAGAAGACCTTCCGCGTAGCTATGCGGCACTCACAGAATGGATTGAAGCAAATCCGGGTCGATTCACCTATATTGCACCGGGTCCGGGTGCGTTCCAAGGAACTCGTTTCGTAAAACAAGCCCTATTTGAAATCAGTGGTGGACAAGAACAATGGGTTGGTGATTTTAATCAAGAACTTTACGACGAATGGGCACCTGCACTCTGGGATACGCTCAATGGTTGGGAAGAAAACTTGTGGCGTGGTGGCGAAACCTATCCAGCAACTGTCAATGAATTGCACGAATTATTCGCAAATGGCGAAATTGATTTCACCATCACACAAGCGATCTCTGGTGCAGGTCCTGCTATTGCTGAAGGGTTAATCCCACCAACATCACGTGCTTTCGCATTTGATGACAACATGATTGGTGATTTCAACTATGTTGCTATCCCATTCAATGCCCCTAATAAAGCGGCTGCACTCGTACTGGCAAATCTCATCTTGCGCCCTGATCGCCAAGCACTCCAAGTTGTACCAGAAAATGGTTTTGGTCTTGGTTTCGGTATTGATGTGAACCGTGTCGAAGATGAATCAATGGTTGATGCACTCAATGAAGCAATCACCAATCTTGGTGAAGGTGCTGCTGACCCTGCTACCTTAGCAGCCTCCTTGGTTGCAGATATTGCTGCTGAATATCAAACAGCAATTGAAGCTGATTGGGAAGCTAACGTTCTACAGAATTAATATCTAGGCTAAGGGTGAGGTGAAAAATCTCACCCTTTTTATCACAAGCGACTTGGCTTGTCATCCAGAAAATGCGTGTTAAGAAGATAAGTTGTTATGGCAGATTACTTGATGTAATGCTGTAATCATTCTTATTGCTATTTTCTAACGTTGTATATCCAAAAAGGCGCTTATCAGCATCTAAAAATAGCGAATTCGCAGTTTTTTAAAGGAAACCTTTATGTCTTGGGAACGCTGGCGCATACCTCTGATGCTTGCGCCGACTCTATCTATTATTATTGTTTTATTTATTGGTGCGCTAGTCTATGGATTCATGCAAAGTCTGGGCTGGAATCCTCGTATTGGCGCAACTGAAATTAGCCTTGATGCGTACTACAATGTTATTTTTGGTCAGGAACATTCTAGAGCGTTTTGGACGGGACTCGCTTTAACATTATGGGTCAGTATCGCTAGCACGGTAATATCTGCTATATTGGCAATTGGTGCTGCATTATTATTGCGGGGCACATTTATCGGCAAAAAGGTATCAACATTTTTATTCCAATTCAATCTACCGATTCCGCATGTTGTGGCAGCGATTGGGATTTCCTTCCTCTTATCCCAAAGTGGTTTACTATCGCGGATTGGGGCAAGCATGGGTTTGATTTCGGGTCCAAGTGAATTCCCAATTTTAATCAAAGATAGTTATGGTATCGGCATTATCATTGCTTACGTCTGGAAAGAACTGCCTTTCATTGGTGTTATTGTTCTGGCTGTGTTGCAATCATTGGGACAAGATTACGAAGATATTGCACGTTCGCTAGGTGCAAATAGCTGGCAACGCTTCCGTTATGTCATCCTACCATTGATTATGCCGGGTGTTTTATCGGCATCCATTATTGTATTTGCATTTACTTTTGGCTCGTATGAAGTCCCTGCCCTATTAGGTGTGCGCTTTCCTCGAATGCTATCTGTCACTGCCTTACGATTTTTTACCGACCCTGATTTAAATTCACGGGCTGAAGGAATGGCAATGAGTATGATTATTGCGTTCATTGTCTTGTTACTTGTACTGCTCTATATGTGGATTAGCCGTCGTTCAGTACGAGAAGGATAGATAAACAATCATGCAAAATAATCAATCACCTTTAATGACAATTTTACATCGTCTTGCCGTTATTATTTTGATACTGGCATTGCTTGCACCCTTAGTTGGCTTTTTCATTAATGCCTTCGCTTTCCGTTGGTTTTATCCACAACTTATCCCGCAGGAGATTACGCTACGGGCATGGGAAAATGTGGCTGACCCCAATTCAAAAGTTATCGAAGCGCTCATTAATAGCTCCGTGATTGCTGTCAGTGTGACCATTATTTCAATCATCATTGGCTTACCTGCTGCACGCGCACTAGGATTGCATCAATTTCGAGGTAAGACATTGGTTGAATTTTTGGTACTTGCGCCAACTATTATCCCCGGTATTGCGATTGCAATTGGCTTAAATATCAACTTTTTACGCTGGGGTTTGGCTGGCACAATATTTGGTGTGGGATTGGTACATCTTGTGCCTGTAATGCCCTATGTTGTGCTGACTTTATCAGGCGTTTTTGCAAATTATAATCCTGAATTTGAAGAACAATCACGGACATTGGGCGCTGGTCCGATTCGGACGTTCGTCTATGTTACGTTACCTTCGATTTTCCCCGGTATTGTGGTCGCAGGTTTATTTGCTTTCCTTGTTTCATGGAGTCAATACATCCTCACATTCTTAATTGGTGGTGGACGGGTTATTACCTTGCCCGTTTTATTATTCTCAACCGCATCAGGTGGCAACAATGCCAATACCGCAGCGATGTCTTTGGTCTTTATCGCCCCTGCTGTTTTCATTCTCATCTTAACATCACGCTTCTTATCTGGTAATTCCGCTGCTATAGGAGGATTCGGAAAAATATGACACACGTTATTCTCGATAATCTCACAAAAATTTATGCTGGAACAGATGCGCCTGCTGTTAAAGATTTCTCACTGGATATACCATCTGGGCGCTTAATCGCATTTTTAGGTCCTTCTGGTTGTGGTAAAACGACGACCCTTAAAATGCTGGCTGGACTTATCAACCCTAGCGAGGGGCAAATCAAATTTGATGGCGAAGATGTTTCGTCTGTACCGCCTGAAAAACGCGGGGCGGTGATGGTTTTTCAAAATTATCTCTTGTTCCCCTATATGTCTGTTGGCGATAATGTCGGCTTCGGACTAAAAATGCGTGGTGTTGATAAGAAATTCATCCAGAAAAAAGTTGATGAGATGCTTGATTTGGTAAAATTACCCCATATCGCCAAGCGTCGTCCTTCACAGTTATCAGGTGGTCAGCAACAACGGGTTGCCCTAGCACGCGCCCTCATCACTGATCCGCGTGTCCTCTTGCTGGATGAACCACTCAGTAATCTGGATGCTCATTTGCGCGATGAAATGCGTGAACTCATCTTGATGATTCAAAAAGAATTGGCTGTTACAACTGTTTTTGTAACACACGATCAAGAAGAAGCTGTACTTTTAGCCGATGATATAGCACTAATGTTTAATGGTGTTCTCCAGCAATTTGCCCATCCCGTTGAATTTTATAGTCGCCCAATTTCTGAGCAAGCAGCACGCTTCTTTGGTGGGATGAATTTCATTCCTTGCACACGTAATGGCGATACGATCACATCCGATATTGGTACATTCAACTTTGATGCCCAAAATGCAGACCAAGCCCCATCAGGCAATGTTTTATTAACAATTCGTCCTGAGCAAATCCAGATTAATTCCGATCACACCGACAATTGCGCTACTGGGGTTGTACGATCACGGATCTATGTGGGGACTTATACCCGTTACAAAATTACCATCGGCGAGCATGAAGTCGAAGTTGTACGCAGTGCTGATATGTTTGATGCTGTCGATGAAGGGCAAACGGTAAAAGTACACTTCCCAGCAGGTCGTATCTGGGTTGTTCCAGTAGCTAAACAGTAATCAAAGCAATGTTTTTAGTGCGCTTTGATAAATACTTGAAAATAAATATGACAATCAATCAGGTAGATGATGTGTAGGGGCATTGCTCTGTCTGCGCCCGACAAGCGGCAGGGCATAAAGTTCATCCCCTACAATCTATAAAAAGTTATCAAAAGTTACATTTCAACACGATAAATTAAATTTTATGTCCAACAAATTTTACGAATACAAGGACAAACTATGATGCAATCAAATGCTCCACTCGCAGGATTAAAAGTTGTGGATCAGACACAAGCCCTTGCAGGTCCTTATTGTGCCATGATGTTAGGTGATTTAGGCGCAGAGGTGATAAAAATTGAGCGCCCCGGTGTCGGCGATCAATCACGGCAATGGGCACCGCCTTATATCGGCGATCAAAGTTGTTACTACTTAGCCGTTAATCGCAACAAACGGGGTATCACTGTTGATATTCGTGCAGATGAAGGACGTGACATTATTTATAAATTGGTTAAAGATGCGGATATTTTTATTACGAATCTTGCAACAAGTGCGTCCCTCAAAAAATATGGCATTGATTATGACACCCTCTCAGAGATGAATCCACGTCTGATTTATGCGTCAATTAGTGGTTATGGACGCACAGGTCCGCGTGCTGGTCAACCGGGCTACGACTTAGTATCACAAGCGGAAGCTGGCACGATGGCAATTACAGGCGACGTTGATGGTGCGCCGATGCGTTTTCCAACACCGATTGCTGATATGACTTGTGGCATGTTCACACTAATTGGGATTCTGGCAGCGCTTAATGCCCGTCATAGCACTGGCAAAGGTCAATTCCTTGATAGTTCGCTGCAAGAGGGTCAGATGACATGGTTAGAAAATTATGCAGGCGAATATTTTGCAGATGGTCAAGACCCACCCCGTCGCGGAAATCGGCATCCGCAAGTTGTGCCGTATGAAGCGGTACAAGGCAGTGATGGCGATTGGTTTATCTTAGGGGTTGGCTCAGATAATATCTGGCAATCATTTTGTGAGCATGTTGGGCAAGCTGACCTTGCACAAGACCCTCGTTTTATAAGCAATAGTGATCGTATCGCTCACTATGCTGATTTAATTCCGATTGTACGTGGGATTATTCAACAAAAGACAACCAGCGAATGGTTGTCAGAATTACGGACTGTGGGTGTTCCATGTGGCAGAATCAACACGGTTAAGGAAGCGTTGAGTGATCCACATATCATTGAGCGTGGCATGATTATTGAACTCGATCATCCAGCGTTAGGTATCGTAAAATCATTAGCGACACCGATTCATCTTTCGGATACGCCTCTCACCTATTATCGGCATCCGCCGACATTAGGCGAACATACTGATGAAGTGATCGCAGAATTAGGATATGACCATAACAGCATCCAAAAAATGCGCGAAAAAGGAGTCATTGCATGAACCATCTTACTCGTTTTCCAAAATTATCAGACGCAGAGTATCAGCATATTTTGCGAAATCCATCAGGACGTGTGCGCTGTGTGATTGATACTGATACACGCAACGAAATTGACGATCAATTTGCATTAGCATGGGCATTCTTATCGCAAGATCAACTCCAGATTGAAGGTGTTTATGCTGCGCCTTATTCTTTTCGTAATCGTTTGGATGAATTACGTGATGCTAAAGCACTTTTAGATCAAGACCCTGATAGCCAAGCTACCGTTGTGAAACGTTATCGTCGGCAAATTGAACGCCTACAAGCCAAAAATGTTGATATAAGGGATGATGCACAAATTGACCCTCAAACTGTCACAATGGTGACGGCTAATATCGGCATGGAAAAAAGTTATCAAGAAATCTTACTTGTGCTTGATAAGATGAACATGCGTGACACGCTCAAGGTTTATCGCGGTGCAGATCGTTATCTCGGCTCATATGATACACCCGTCGAAAGTGATGCGGTGACTCATCTGATTGAAACGGCACGGACAGCTTCGCCTGATGCCCCTTTATATGTTGTTGCCATCGGCGCACCCACGAATGTTGCCTCGGCACTATTGCTCGCACCCGATATTATCAATAATATCGTGGTCACATGGACAGCAGGCTACCCCACAACTGTAATGGATGTCTTCCAAGAATCGTTCAATATGGAACAAGATATGCTGTCTTCACAATTGCTATTCGATAGTGGTGTCCCGCAAGTTTATTTGCCGGGTTTCCATGTGGGTGTGCAACTCGGTTTATCCCTACCCGAAATGGAAGCATGGGTCAAAGGTAAAGGCGCGATTGGCGATTACTTATACGAACTCTATACGGATAATCCACATTATCCATTCCAAGGGTTTGATACCGATGACCATTTTGCAAGAACATGGATTATCTGGGACTTGGTCAATTTTGCATGGTTGATGAACCCTGAATGGGTGCCGACCTATATGATTGATACGCCTTATCTCAGTGATGATCGCAAATGGATACGGCAAGGCAATCCACGCCATATCATGCGTGAAGCATTAGACCTTAACCGTGATGCGATTTTCCGCGATTTTTTCCATAAATTAGATGTTGCATCACAAGGCTGATGATGAGTATTTCAATTGGCAAATATAGAGCATTACAACGCGCATCCACTGATGAGGCTTTCTTTACAATTTTAGCAATCGACCATTTAGACTCATTACGGCGTGCATTAAATCCAACGGCTGCCGAGGCAGTGACGGATGAAGAAATGATTGATTTCAAGCAACAGGTTGTGCAAAGTATGCAAGCCCAAATTAGTGGTGTCTTGCTTGATCCTGTCTATAGTGCCGCTCAGTTGCTAAGTCATAATTTACCCAAATCAGTTGGCTTAATTGTGGAACTGGAAAAAGCCGATTACAACATGCAACCGCTACCGCTCAGCGTTGATATTCGCCCGCATTGGTCAGTCGAAAAAATCAAGCGCATGAGTGCTGATGGTGTTAAGCTCTTTTATTATTATGATCCCGATAATGCTGATTTATGCGCGAAGCAAGATGCGATTATTGAAGCGGTTGTCAGCGCTTGTACAGCAATGGATATTCCGCTCTATGCAGAACCGATCATTAGCGATGTTACGCCAGCCAATCGGGCGCGTAAGGTCTTTCAATCTGCCAGCCGAGCCAGTGATTTAGGGGCTGATATTCTCAAACTAGAATTTCCTGTCGATGTATCTGTAGAAACAGATCATCGGGTATGGGAAGCAGCGTGCGGTAATCTAAGTGGATTAGGTAAGCCTTGGGTACTCCTCAGCGCTGGCGTTGCCTTTGATACCTATTGCGAACAAGTCGAAGTAGCGTGCCGAGCAGGTGCATCAGGTTTTATGGCTGGACGCGCTGTCTGGGGAGATGCGTCTGCTATTGGTAATCCACAAGAGCGCAAGGCATGGCTAGAAACAATTGCGGTAGACCGTATGCAACGGCTTGTTAGTATCGCTCAAGATCATGCAAGGTCTTGGCAAGAGATTTACACACCAACCCCTATCACACCTGATTGGCATATTGATTATTAGGATATTGAGTTATGACAGCTAAAGCATCCATCCATATTGATCGACAGAATATCATTGGCGAAGTTGATGATTATCTCTATGGTGCAAACTTAGAGCATATCGGACAATCAATTTATGGGGGTATCTGGGCGGAGATGCTCCGAGATCGTAAGTTCGCAGGGCATGATTATATGTATCTTGGGGCGAGTGAAGGCTTGAGCAATACACATCCAAGCGCTGGTATTGTTGTGCCTTGGGAAGCTGTGAACCCTGATTATGAAGCAGTCTTATTTGTCCATGACAATACGATTTTCTACACAGGTCAGCAATCACAACGCATTACAATTCGTCAATCTGATAATTTGCAACATGGTATTCAACAAAAAGGCTTATATCTACATGCTCAAACGCATTATGATGTGCGCCTTGTTCTTAAAGGTGAGGCGCAAGCAGTAACGATCACATTGGGGGATGCTCATTGGGTCATTGATGCTGTCAGTGAGGATTGGGCAACTTATGAAACAACCTTAATTGCTACTAGAAGCCATACAGATGGCGCATTACAAATTACAATTGACGTAGGTAATTTATGGGTTGGTTGTGCATCGCTGATGCCATCTAATAATGTAGAAGGTTTTCGTGCGGATGTACTCGACGCATTGCGTGATTGGCATCCGACATTTTTGCGCTGGCCGGGTGGCAATTTTGTCTCAGCCTATCATTGGCAAGATGGAATTGGTGATCGTGATAAGCGCTCTAGTTATTTAGACCCTGCATGGTCGCAATGGGAAAGCCATGACATGGGTACTGATGAATTCATGATATTGTGTGATTTAGTAGACTGTGATCCACTCCTCACGATCAATATGGGTAATGGCACAGTCGAAGAAGCTGCTGCTTGGGTTGAATACTGTAATGGGAATATCAGCACAGAGTATGGAGCGTTACGGGCTGCAAATGGACACACTGAACCCTATCAGCTAAAGACTTGGTTTGTGGGCAATGAGCAATTCGGTAATTGGCAAGTTGGGCATGTGGATGCAGAAACCTATGCGCGTAAATATCTTGATTATGCTGGTGAAATGCGAGCAAAAGATAGCGACTTAATTTTGATTGCTGTCGGTGTTCCAACTGATTTATATGGACATTGGAATGAGCTTGTCCTCAAAACGGCTGACCATACCATCGACCAACTGAGTGTGCATTATTATTCCATTCGTACCGAAAAACGGGATGTGCCACCACCACCCGAACAACTCTATTTACCTAAAATTGCAGCATCACATGAAGTTGAGCAAATGCTGGATGATACATTAGCAATCATAGACCAATTTTCAAATCGACAGATTCCAATTGCTTTTGATGAATGGAATACCTATTGTGGTGCAAAGTCGCCTGATTTTATCGAAGCCTATAATCTTGCCGATGCGCTGTATGCAGGTGCATTGATGAATGCCTGCATCCAACGTGCTGACCGTATCAAAATGAGTGCGGTTTTCAATCTTATTAATGTGATGGCATGTTATTTGGTGTACCCCTTGTATCAATGGCAAGCTGTTAATTTAGGGCGAGGTGGTGGTTGGATACCGATTGATATAAATGCAGCACATCCCGAACCGGTGACGGTCAAAATGCCAACAACACTCGTATTAGAATTGATGACACGTTATCGCGGCAAGGTTGCAGTTGATTGTGCTGTTGAATCGCCTACATTTGCGAGTCCTGCGGAAGGCAACCTCCCTGCTTACGATGCTATACCGTGTATTCAAGCAGCAACAACCTACGATGAAACCACACAAACGATTTATCTTTCTATCGTTAATCGCAGTGTTGAAGATGATATGCAAATTACATTATCAGGGATTGCGGAAACAGCAACGATCCAGCGCTTTACAATTGCTGGCGAGTCACCGTTATCGACCAATGATTATGATAATCCTACTCACATTCAAATCGTCGAAGACCAAGTTAGCTTAGATAATATTGTGCTTTCACCCCATTCATTTTGTTTGTTGGCTATAAAAGAAGTAAGTTTCGATAAATAATTGTAAATAGATCGTACAATTTTCGGCGGACATCCCGTTGGATATCCCTACAACACCCTGAATTTGTAGGGACGCGCCATGCGTCCGCGAAAGTATGTATAAATATAATTTTAAAAACTTATCGAAACTTACTTTAAGAATAAAACTAGCAAATAATCAATTGGTGCAAATTTGACTTACACTAATTATTATAATAAGATTAAATCCTTAACATAAATTTAACAAAGCGGTGTGTTATGGATTATCATCCTCTAATGATAATGGATCTTCAACAACAGATTTATTTATCAGGCAATATTACTTTAGCAATGATTTTGAGTAGCATGATTGGTATGAATCGTGAGCGGAGCAATAAGTCAGCAGGTTTAAGAACACATATGCTAACAGGGACAGGTGCTTGTATATTTACGATACTGTCCTTATATGCCTTTCCCGGCGCAGATACATCTCGGATTGCATCTAATATTGTGACAGGCATTGGTTTCTTAGGCGGTGGGATTATCATCCAGCGCAAAAATTCAGCACATGACCTGACAACAGCTGTTGGTGTTTGGGCAACGGCTGCAATTGGGATGGCAGTGGGTGCAGGTGCTTGGTTTATTGCTATTTATTCAACAGTGACACTGTGGATCATTTTATCAGTGATAAAAACGATTAAGAAAATCGGCAATGACAATCCCACCCCAAAAGAGGAGAAAAAATTGGAGTAAACAGCGATATGACTTATTAACTGACCTTACGCAAAATGTTCGGGTTGAGCCATCATCGCCAAGATTTGAGCATACAAGAGTGCTGAGTTCATCATTCTGAGTTCTGAGAAGATTTTTGAATTTACTCAGTACATAGCACCCAGTACAACATTTCTAATTCAGGATGTCTCTGATCTTGATTACTCTCATTTAAAACTAAGCTCGTAACATCAATCACTAAAAGTATATGAATGCAACAATTCTTATCGCTATTATCACCATCCAATAAACGTCATTACTTCTAAAGAATTGCAAAAGATCTCATTTTTAAGACCCCAAGCATATTTTCAATCTACTTAGTTGAGTGGCGTGCATAAACCGCTCTGATCTTTTATGAACCTTTCGATTTATCCAAACCAATCTAATTTGCATATTTTAAACATCAATTTTGAGGGGTTTTGAGCGCATTTCAACCTAACTTGACACAAAATTTGGTCATTCTTTGATTTTTTGCTCTCAAGTGGATGAATTGTGCACACCCCTAACTTAGTTACATCTCTAATTTCATTATTCATACAAACG
>JBAUIA010000341.1:0-8278 GCA_049680565.1 Phototrophicaceae bacterium | reverse complement strand
AAACATTCGTGTGATAAAGGTCAATTGTGGGGTTATTAGGAGTGTTTAAAGGGTCAATTGAGTTATTTAAGATTAACATTTTTCGTATGAAATAAAAATGCACCAATCAAGCGACTGGTGCATCTATGTTTATAGCGTTTTAAAGCATGTCATTAGCGATTAGCCATTACGGTTACCGCGATTACCATTGCCGTTACCATTGCCGTTATTACCATTGTTGCCATTACCGTTACCATTATTGCCATTCGCATTGCCGTTGCCATTGTTGCCATTCGCATTGCCGTTGCCATTGTTGCCATTTGTATTACCCGCTTCAGCGCGGAGTTCATTACGGATAACACCCCATCCGCGACGACCACCCTCATCACCACAGAAATCAGCAATTAATGTTGCATAATCGACATCGTAGGCTTCTGCGATACGTCCACCGTTTGGATGTTGAACATCGCGGTTACGGCAGTAAAAACCACCTTCGCCTGTTTCATCATCTGCGCCGTCTTCATCTTCAATAACTGTTTCAAAACAGCTATCAAGAACCGCTATACCATCGGTAGGATCAGCATCGAAAAGATACATTTGGAAACCATTTTCGTCCGTAGGGTTTGCAACGGTTGGGCAGATGTCAACATCATCTGCGACACCATCATTATCGAGGTCATTTTCAAGATTAAAATCATCGCAAGCATCCCCAATGCCATCACCATCGGTATCAGCATGAACATCACCTTCAAGCGGTGCAACTTCTGGGCAGAGGTCTTCTAAATCAGGAATACCATCCCCATCGGTATCGGTTTCTAAATCATACACAACAAAAACAGTTACTTGTAATGTTGGGGGATTATCGGCATCGCCTTCACTGACAATGTTGCCTTCTAATTGGAACAAGATAACGATAACTTCGCCATTATCATCTAATTCAGGATCATTGTTAAGGAAGGATGGATTGAAGCTACCAGCAGGTGCAATGATGAATACGTCACCTTCAAGTGTGGTGAAAACAATGTCACCATCGCCATCGTCGTCTTCTACAATTTCTAATGTACCGATATAAACAGGGATTTCTTCTTCGGGTGTTTCAGTTACTTCAGCATCTTGAGCAAACGCAGGGAGTGCCATACTCAAGCTCATTATTAATACCATAAAAATGGCAACTGGTTTTAAATTTTTCACTGTTTTGTCCTATTATAGAATTAACAAGGAATTGTCACAGTTTATACAGCACAAGCAAATTCAATGTTACACATTAATTCTAAATTAGGACTATTCTCTTAGTTTTAGAGGATATTATTGCTCGACATCATCATGCTGGACGCTCATCATTGCGCTTTACAGCAATAATCGTATCAATGAGTACACGCGGTGTAATGGGTGTCGGTAGATAGGCTGCTGCACCTGCTGATTTCGCTTTTTCTTCCAAATTTGGACGACCACCTAGCATAATGATAGGGACATTTGGCATTTCGCTTTGGAGTTGCATTAAAATTTCAAAACCACTCATCGGATAAAGGGCATAGTCAACAAGCACCACATCAGGATATGCCGTAGCCACAATCGCCACTGCGTTTTCACCACTGGTTGTGCTACCAATACAACGAATGCCATCTCCTTTATTCACAATGGATTGGAAATACTGCATACTTTGTGTGTCATCATCAATGATAAACACATCAATTTTATTACCCATGAATTTGCCTCAAGATCGTGCGGATTTATGTAACTTACATCGTCAATGATAAGTATAACGGTTCAAATTCTAAAACTACAATTGGGATTCGCTTTTATATGCTTAAAGTATATTTTTTGTAACCTTGCACACGCATAACACGGTTATCTTTTTCAGATTCTGCAATCGGAAATCCACAAAATTAAGATTTTTAGGCAATTTGTTAACATATAACAACAAATAATTACGAAATATTACTAAAATGTGCCATATGTCCTATAGAAAATATTTTAACTTTCTATAAACTATAATCAAACGTTATTAGGTCATGCCAGTTCGTTAATTGGCAACTAGAAAGCACCAAGTGAGGGATATGTTTACAAGACAGACAAATAATACCGAATCGTATGATTACGGTATAACACGGTCAGAAATTGCTGATGGTCGGATTATTGTGGTTCGTACTCAGGGTGATATGAGCCGCAATGCGATTAATACATGGGCATCATTGCTGATTCTGACGATGCAAGATTGGAAGTCCGAGCAACCTTTAGCCTTATTGCATGATTTTAGGCATCCAAGACAAGGCTTAACACCGTATACTCGTGAACGTACATTGGATGTATTACAGCAACGCCCCTCCGACTTAACCGTTTATAGTGCAGTGTTATTGCCCAACACGTTCATGAAGCGCATTATTGATATGTTCTTACGCACACCTGCCTTCCATAAAAAGGGGCATACAGTAAGAATTTTCCATTGTGAAAACCAAGCCATTGATTGGTTACATACACAATTAGCCTCGCACTAAGCCTTTTTCCGTTACTGTAGACTACGATATGACGACATTTCCAGTAAGTATGTAAAAGTTATGATAAGCTAAACTTTATACTTTAACACTGAGACAATTGAAATAGATTTTCGGAGAGATACGTCAATCTCTCCCGACACTTTTCATCTCAAATGCGTAACGTCTATACTTATGAAAAAGGATTATCTATGGCAACGAATCGTGCTTTTTGGAAAGCAATCCATAGCCTCACCCACCCCTTGAGTATATTGGCTATCTTAGTCTTATTGATGAACGATCATTGGTTACGTTATGCCTATCCATCTTGGTTGACAGGCAAACTCGGTGATTTTACATGGTTGCTATTTGCACCTTTTGTTGCTGCAATGCTCTTTGCATTTATTATTCCTAAAACATTGAAAAATCAATCAAAAATTGTCGGAATAATTGCTATTGCAGGGATTGGCTTATGGTTTGCAACTGCTAAAACAATCCCTGCGATTCATTGGCTGACAACAGAAACACTGTATGCAATTATTGGTTATCGTGGCTCATTGCGGATGGATGTCACCGATTTATTGACATTACCAGCCCTGCTCATCAGTGCGATGATTTGGTGGCGTGCCAGTGATAAGTCACTTCATGTTAAGCCACTTGCTTATGCACTTTTTGGATTAGCCATGCTCGGCACAATGGCGAGTGATAGCCCAACCTACTATAACACTGCCATTGAGAGCATCTGTGAAATAGATAACGGACGCTTAATCACCCAATATCGGGCAGATGATTTTAGTTCTTACGATGTCACTAAAACCTTCGTCAGTGATAATGGCGGATTGACTTGGGAACAGATAGATAATATTGAATTTGAAGGACGTTGTAGCGACGCTGAAAGCGCACAACACCCAACAATAACAAATGCACTTATGTATCGTTGGCAACGCGATAGTTATAGCTATCAATTGTCCTATTTTGATAACGAACAATATGATGCGTATGTTGAGCGCTCTGACGATAATGGCGAAACATGGATACGGATTCATGACCTCGATGAATTAGCGCAAGATGTCCGCGAATATGGCAATCAAGACCCGCTCACTGATTTTTACACGCTGGAAGCCGCATATCAACTGAGTCCCGTATCAGGCATTGTTCATTCAGGGACAAGCAATCTCGTTTTAGCGATGAGTAGAGATGGTGCGTTAGTCATCACATCATCAAATGAGGCTATTTGGGTTGCTGTGGGGGATTTCCAGCTAGATGAGCTACAAGATACAACCTTATTAGATCGTGCGTTGGTTGCTCATTATTTCTTGCTTCCAACCTTATGGTTTTTGGTTCTAGTCAGTGTGATTGTGATGATTCAAGGCAAGCGCATCTTAACCCGTTTATGGTTGACGATTGGTTGGATACACTGGGCAATATTAGTTGTGACTTCACATAAAGTTTTTGAAACAGCGTTAGGGGATAATCTAGGTAGTACGGCTGCTCAAGTTGATAATGCGATGCTATGGGGTGCGAGTGCGTTGTTATCGGCAGCAATGATTGCTTTTCCAATGGTCATTTGGGCAGGTATCAGCTTATTCAAATACAAACGTGCCATCGTGCCGATTATTGTATCCGCCATTGTGAGTAGCTTGGCTTATGCGCTACCGATTGCCATGTGGACACAAGGCTTGATTCCACGCTATCGCACAGCAGCGATCTATGCGGTGATATTAGTCGCATGTGTGTTGGCATCATGTTATGTCCATTATAAAGATCAACTCCCTGCTGCCTATGAGGTCGAAAAACCAAAGCGCAAAGAAAAACCAAAACCCGCACTAAGCGAGTAACTTTTTGGTCATTTAGAGTATTTACGTTCCAATTCATAGATAGCTTCAGGAGGACCTATGATAATCAATTGTGAATTGGGACGTAAGCGTGTATTGGGATTGGGTGTAATTAAGAGCTTGCCTGTTGGTTCGCGGATGCCTAAAATACTTACATTATAGTTATCACGTAAGCCTGATGTTGCCAGTGTTTTGCCATCCAAATCCGAATGAGCCAGAACGTTCAATTGACCAATATCAATATTGCGATTATCACCAAAATGAAAGATATGATCGAGGAAATCATGGACAGCAGGGCGTAAGAGCGATAATGCCATGCGATGTCCACCAATTTGATATGGGTTAATCACGCGGTTTGCCCCTGCACGGCGCAGCTTACTCTCGCTATCAGCACGGATAACACGCGCTACAATGAATAATCGCGGATTGAGTTCGCGTGCGGTGAGTACGGTCATGATATTGCCAGCATCCCCACTGAGAGCAGCCACTAAGCCCTTGGCACGACGTAACCCTGCGGCATAGAGGATGTCATCATCGGTGGCATCGCCAATGATGAAAGGAATCCGTTCTTCGAGTAGGCGTTCTGATAAATCTGCATTGGCATCAATCAGCACAAAGGGTTCATCTCGCATTTGCAAATCACGGATAATTTGACGACCCATGCGTCCATAACCACACACAATGTAATGGTCTTCTAGAGTATCAATCATTTTACGCATCCTTTTTTCTTGCAATGATCCCCATAAGAGCGGACCTAATGCCAATGCTGCGGCGTTCGTTAAGGCAGTAGTTGCCGTACCAATACCGAGATAAATCAGAATAATCGTGAACACTCGTCCTGCTGGACTCAGGACTTGTACTTCACCGAAGCCAACTGTCCCGATTGTGATGACCGTCATATAGAATGAATCGACGAATGTCCATCCTTCAATCAGCATATACATGACTGTACCGATAACGTTTAAAATTACCAATAACATCAACGAGGCTTGTAAACGTCGTACAGGGTCTTGAATTGTATTGCGTGTAATGCGGGTCAGACTTGAAACTACGCGTGTCCGTTGGATTGTTTTCATGGTTGTTTCAATCTATCAATTTTTCACCTATGACTATAACAGGTGATCCTCTGAAATGAAAAATGGTATAGCTTATCTATACCACTTTAACAGATTTATGTTGTTATGATGCTTGGTATTTTAGCGACATTCTGCCAAAAATTCTTGTGTGAGTTGTGTAGCAATTTCGTCAGCACCTTGTTCGCTTACATGAGCATTCATGAAGTAGAATGTCCATTGATGGGCTGCTACCGAATGGCAACAACGCCCTGTGATGATTCCAAAAAAGCTAATGGCACTCGCAATGGATGGGTCAAGCTCGCGCAAAAGATACCTACCGTTTTCATCTTCCTTAACAAGAAAATGACGACCTTGCATGATTCAACTTTCGTACTATCAATGATAACATCCGCAATATATCGCACAAACCTTAGTAAAAAATGATACACACCTTGATATGAGCAAACATTTAGCAATCACTTATCCAATGTGGTGCTATGGAACATTTTTGCTAGAATGAAAGATAATTCAATCTATATAATGTGAATTTTATTTAAGAGAATAAGGTATTTTGAGCCAATAACGCTACGAGATTACATAATTTCAATCTTTGTGTTATCTAAACACTGACATTATATAATATCTATTTTGTAACGAGCGATCATTTTCTGCATTAATTTACAGCAAAGCAAGCATTCAGGGAACATTATGACTCTTGATTTACTCAGTGGGTTAAATCCACAGCAATATGAAGCCGTAACTACTGTCGAAGGACCTGTTCTGGTTTTAGCAGGACCCGGAAGTGGTAAAACAGGTGTGTTGACGCGCCGTGTCGCGCATTTAATTAGTGATATTGGCGTTGCACCCTATCAGATTATGGCGGTGACATTTACCAATAAAGCCGCCGCCGAAATGCGCCATCGTGTCAGTGGATTTTTGGGTGAGCGTGTGCGCGGTTTGCAAATTGGCACGTTTCATTCGACCTGTGCACGTTTATTACGGATAGAAGCGGATTATATCCCCTATAATCAAGATTACGCCATTTATGATACCGATGACCAAAAAACAGCCGTCACGCAAGCAATGTCTGCATTAGATATAGATACCAAACGCCATTCACCACGCGCCGTCTTGAGTGCGATTAGCGCTGCCAAAAATGATATGATTCTACCTGAAAATTATGTCGCGCAAGATTACATCACCGAAATTGTGTCACGGGTTTACCCCAAGTATCAAGAGACCTTACTCCGCAATAATGCGATGGATTTTGATGATTTGCTGGTGCAGATGGTCGTATTGCTGAAAGATAATCAAGGCATCCGCGAGAAGTATCAACAGCGTTATCCATTTGTGATGGTTGATGAATTCCAAGATACCAACACCGTACAGTATCAATTGGTACAATTATTTGCGATGCCCCAAAATAATATTTTTGTAGTGGGGGATGAAGATCAAAGTATCTATGCCTTTCGTGGCGCAGATTTCCGCAATGTATTGCGCTTTAGCACCGATTATCCGACTGCAAAAGTGATCTTGCTTGAGCAAAATTATCGCTCAACTCAAGTGATCCTCGATACAGCGCGTGCTGTCATTGACAAAAATCATAATCGCACGCCAAAAGCGCTGTTCACTGATCGTGCAGGGGGCGACCTCATTACGGTTAAAGAAGCCTATGATGATACGTATGAAGCACAGTTTATCATGGAAGAAATTGATAAGCTGACACGCGCAGGCTATAGTTATGGTGATATTGCCATTATGTACCGCACCAATGCTCAATCGCGTGCGTTGGAAGCTGCGTCTCGTAATTACAATGTGCCGTATCATCTGGTGGGTGGCATCAGCTTTTATCAACGTCGTGAAATTAAAGATATGCTCGCTTACTTACGGATTGTCAATAATCCAGAAGATAGTGTCAGCTTTGAGCGTGTGATGAAGATGCAAAAAGGCATCGGTAAAAAGAGCCTCGAATCATTCTTTGAATGGCTAATTGTTGATGATGTGCCGATGATGGATGCCATGAGCATGTTAGCGAATGGCGAAAAAACACCTTTATCTGGGCGTGTAACAAATTTATTTGGTGCATTTGCTGGCTTGTTCATGAAATGGCGTGAGATGGTTGCAGAAGGTGAATTGGTGCGCCTATACGATACCATTCGCGTGGATATTGATTACACATCGCACATGCACAGTTATAGCGAAGGCGACGATCAATTTAACGAACGCCTCGAAAATATTACAGAGTTGCGCGGTCTATTATCGTCTTATGATGAAGAGGCGCTATCGTTATCAGAATTTTTGCAAGATCAATTGCTGATGACCGATGAAGATCGCGTGGCAGAATCCGATGATGATACCAGCGATCAAGTAACGATGATGACGCTCCATGCTGCCAAGGGGTTGGAATTTCCTGTGGTATTCATCACAGGTTTAGAAGAAGAATTATTACCACATCGACGCGCTTATGAAGAGCCTGATGGTATTGAAGAAGAACGCCGTTTGTTCTATGTGGGCATCACCCGTGCCAAAGATAAACTCTATATTAGCTATGCTTTCCGTCGCGCATTGTTCGGGGGCTATAGTGATATGAGCGAAAAATCAGGCTTCTTGTTTGATATTCCGCACGAAGTCATGACAGATGATTCGTCATTGCGTGGTGCACCTAATGAAACCAGTTATAGCCGTGCCACCACATGGGAACGTCAAAAACCCGATGGTTTATCACGGCTTGCTAGAGATTTGCAAAACCAAAAAACCGATAAGGGTCATATTAGTGATGAGGGCATTCGTGGCAAGATTATCCCCTTCCCCGGTGGTGTCGCAGGGTCTGATCCGCTCAAGTTTAAAACAGGAATGCAAGTCCATCATGCGGCATTTGGCGTGGGTACAGTCATTGATAGCAATCGGGTGGATGGTAAAGAAATTGTCGATGTTGCCT
>JBAUIA010000340.1:0-8323 GCA_049680565.1 Phototrophicaceae bacterium | reverse complement strand
ACATAATCAGGCAGTTCGTATTCGCCACGCTCGGACATTTGAATATCATACTCAAAAATAGCTTGTGTCAGTTTATACGCGCCAATGCTCACATTCACAGGCGGTGGATACATACCAGCAGGGGGTTTTTCGTGCAACTTTTCCAGATAGCCATCTGCATTTTGGATAATCGCTGCATAGGCGGTTGGGTCATCACGCTCGATGCCTAAAATCGCCGCAGGAACATCTTTCATCTTCGCTAAAGCAACAGGGTCAAAGAGGTCATCGCCATTGAGTACAATAAAACTATCACTTTTCAGCAAAGGTTGGCATACTTGCAACGCATGACCTGTCCCGAGTGGTTCTGGTAATTGTTCGGCAATCGCATACTCTGCAAAAATGGTTTGATTTGCCATGTAGGCTTCCACTTGTGGCTTGAGATATTTGGCGACCACAATCACGCGCTCACAAATCGGCGCAAGATTTTCGAGTGTCCATTCGATAATTGGTTTACCTTGAACGTCTAATAATGGCTTGGGTGTATCATTGGTCAACGGGCGCATCCGTGTTCCCTTGCCTGCTGCTAAGATAATTGCATCCATAATTAGTATCTCCATAATGACTGTGTAGGGGGAGCGTCACTGGTCGCTCCCATGAATATTGTTTACTTTATATGTGATATGTGAGATGCCTCACTATCAATTAAGCACAAAAGAGCATTTTTGCCACGAAGGCACGAAGAACACAAAGAAAAACAGTATTTTATGCTAAATATCCCCTTGTAAGGCGCGGATGTCTACCCCTTTAAATTGCGATAAGGATGCGACGACCCAATCCCGATATTGTTCAGCATGTGCCTTCGTTTTGCCTTCAATGCGAATGCTCAAAACAGGTTCTGTATTACTCTCGCGGATAATCACCCAACCATGCTCAAATTGTGCGCGGATTCCATCAAGCAAAATGAGATCACCTTTATCCCCCAAATCTTCAGCGAGCGCTGCCAGCACATCATGATTAATATCAGGGTCGCAATGGGGGCGGAAAACGCGCGTGCTATAGTATTGCGGAATCTCGGCATCCATTTCTGATAAAGTTTGCTCACTATGGCTGAGAATTTGTAATAATTTTCCTGCTGCAAGATACGCATCATCAAAGCCATAATAATCTTCTGCAAAGAAGATATGTCCACTGATTTCACCAGCTAAGATCGCGCCTGTTTCGCGCATTTTCTCTTTGATGAGCGAATGCCCTGTCATCCACATGACAGGATTACCACCTGCTTCTTTAATCGTATCAAATAGTGCTTGACTGCTGGTAACATCACCGATAATGGTTGCCCCTGCATGACGACTCAGCACATCTTTTGCCAAAATCGCCACAAAACGATCTGGTGCGATTACATTGCCGAGTTCATCAACGGCTACAACGCGGTCTGCATCACCATCAAATGCTAAACCCATATCAGCATGATTGGCTTTGACGAGGTCAATCAATTGCGCTAAATTTTTCGCTTTGGATGGATCAGGCGCGTGATTGGGGAATGTGCCATCGAGTTCCATATTGATGGTAAAAGCCTCTTGTCCCCATGCCGCCATCAATTGATCGACATAGATACCTGCTGTTCCGTTGCCGGGGTCAACAGCGACCTTGAGTGCTTTGGGCGTAACTTTGCTGCTTACATCCGCAAGGTAAGGCGTGACACTATCGGCTTGTAAAGTGATGATGCCTTCACCTGTTGCGAGGTCTTCACCCGTGGTTAATTCATAAATTTCTTGAATTGATTCCCCATATAAGGCTGCTTTACCGACTGCAATCTTAAAGCCATTGAATGGGGCATCGAGATGACTCCCTGTAATCATCACGCCTGCGGTGTCTTGCGTTACAGCATACCAATACAACATGGGTGTCGAGCAAACGCCAATATCCAGTACATTCATCCCTGTCCGTGTTAATCCCCAGCATAAGGCATCGCGTAAACGTTGCCCCGATACCCGATTATCACGCCCAACAATGATTTGCTCAATATCATGCTCATCTTGGAGATATGTGCCGAGCGCTTGTCCAATGCTTCTTACAACGGCATCGCTTAAATCTGTGTCAGCAATACCACGAATATCATATTTACGGAAAATTTTAGGATTTATGCTCATTGTGTTGCTCCTTATATATCCTGTTTGAATGTCTATCATGATACCGTTTTGCAGCATCTGTGCAAACCGTCGGAAATGATAATCTGCAAAATAAAAAGCCACCAGAAATAGTCTGATGGCTCTATTCATGGTATTTCGTGTGTCTGATGATTAATCGTCATTCTCTTGGGCAAGTAATGCTAACAATTCATCATCGACAAAGGCTTGCGTGATTCCTTGCCCCTTGATGCGTTTCAAAACACGATAACAGACCACATCCTCATAGCCTTTTTTCTCGCGTACTAATTTCGTGAGGCGTTCACATTCCCATGAGTTACCCACAATATCAAAAGTCGCTTGGCTAATAATCACTTCACCGGGACCTGCTTGCTCTTGCAAGAACTTACAAACATCGGTTGCATTGCCCAAAGCTGCAAACTCTTTTCGTCCCTTGCTCCCAACATTCCCTAGAACGGCTTCGCCTGTATGGACACCGATACCGTAAAAAAGTTGTTCATTATCAGGCAAAATTTCGTGCATTGCATGTAAATCCAATACCAATTGCATGGCAGCCTGTACAGCGCGGTTCGCATGGTCGAGTTGTGGGTTCAACTGGGTATTCCACAAACCTGTAACCGCATCCCCCATATACTTATCGACAATGCCTTCAAACAAACCAATGGAATCGCTGGCGATGCTCAAGTATTTGTTGATAACGCGCATCAGTTCTTCAGGTTCGAGATTTTCACTAAAACTTGTGAATCCGCGCACATCCGCAAACATTGCCGAAATTTCGCGTTCTTGGCTCTCAATCTTTGTGACATCAAGCGTGGACATATTCCGCACGAGTGCTTCGGGTAGATAGCGCCGTGCCTCAATCAATTGCGATTCACTCTTTTTCTGCTCGGTCATATCATCAATGACCATCGCAATACCTTGTGTATCATTATCGCCACGTAATTGGCTGGCAACAATCGTCCAATTGCGTGTAAACCCATTAACTTGCACATCAATATCGCGTGTCACTTGTTCCCCAGAAACACGCACCGATGCAATGATGTCATAGAAAGTTTGTGGCATATTAGGCAAAGCTGTCTTGATATTTTCGCCAATAATATCGTTGTCTACATGCGCGATTTGTTGCATCGTCGCATTACAAACTAGCACTTGCTCATCTTGATTGACTGTCAGGACACCACTTGCAATACTGGTGAACAAGTTCATCATACGATCACGCAATTCGGTCACTTCTTGTAAGCGCGTTTGCGTTGCTTCAAAGAGACGCGCATTCTCAATTGCAACGGCTGCTTGATTAGAGAAGGCAGTTAAAACGGCTAATTCACTTTGCTTGAATAAGCCTTGTAAAAAGCGATTATCGCAATAAACCACACCGAGAATTTCTCCGCGTGATTTGAGCGGTACAGCCAAGATGCTGCGTAATTGCAAACCAACCACACTCTCTTGTGAATCATATCGTGAATCTTGGCTCGCATTATCGGTCAATACAGGGTTGCCAGTATCCGCCACCATATTCACAATCGTCTTAGAAACAATCATCCCTTGGCTACTATCGAGGGTTGATTGCTCCATCCCACGCGCAATGCGAAATTCAAGCTCGCCAGTATCAGGATTTTTTAGCACAATATACCCACGCTCCGCACCTGTCAACGCAATGACTGTATCCATTACCTGATTCAGCACTTCATCGGTTTTTTGTGCGCTATTAATCAATGCGGTGGTATCGGCTAATGCGCGTAATGACCGTAAGGATTGCTGTCCTTCAGTCATTGCTTTTTGCAGAACATCCAACCGTTTTTTGAGTGCGCGTAAACTATCGAGCGAACTCGATGGCATATTAATGCCGCGTTGTCGCAACATATCGCGTTGATTCCGTAATAAGCCAACCACATCGTTGAGTTGCTTGCTGACTTCGCGTAATTTTGTGCCTGAGCCTTGTTGTGAGTCGTTATCAGCCATCTGCTCTAAATACCTCATAAACTTGTGTTGCTGTGGATTTACCCTTACCTAAGATAGGCGGGCTATCTTCAAATCGGAAACCCGATTGATCGCCATTTGATTGGAGTTGCTTATATGTATCTTCGCTCAAGATAATCTGCCCTGCGGTTGTGTTTTCTTCCAAACGCTTGGATAGATTAATCGTATCACCAATTGCGGTAAAATCACGCCGATTGGTACTGCCGACATTGCCCAACGTAGCTGCCCCTGTGTGCATCCCGATGCGATACCAGCGTGTATCATCAGCTAATCCTTTATCAAGATAGAGCTGATGGAAGCGATCACGCATCAGCAAAGCACATTGGATTGCTTTCTCGGCATGATTATCAATGCGGTTGAGTTGTGTGTTCCAGATTGCCATAATTTCATTACCCATAAATTTATCGACAATGCCACCCGTTTCTGCCACACAATCGGCTGCAATCCCCAGATACTCATTCAGAATATCCATAATTTCTTTTGGGGCATTCTCTTTCATGGATGATAAAGGACGCACTTCAGCAAAAAGGCACGTTACCTCACGCCGTACCCCACCCAAATCAAGTTGGCTAATTTCATGAATTTGATCGACCATTTCGGGCGGTAAATAGGTTTTCATCACGCGCAATTGTTGCTCTTGCTCACGTTTTGATGTGACATCATCCATCACAATGGCGACACCGCGCACAGTGCGGTCACTATCACGCAATGGCGATAATTTCATACTAATCGCAACCCGTCTACCATCAGCACGCGGAATTTCTGCATCTAATGTGTGGCTTTCTTCTGCATCACGAATTTCCATCAATTCTTCTTCGAGCGAAGTCGTAATCCGTGAGAGCACATTTTGCAATGGCACACCAACAGCTTGTGGCGCTTGCCATGCTAAAATCTCTTGCGCGGCACGGTTGAAAGTTGTGATGACATCATCGGCATTGGTCGCAATTAACCCTGACCCAATAGATTCAAAGACATTCGCCATTAGTTCTTGCACTTGGGTAATCTGCTCTAATGAATCTTGGATTTCTGCATAATAGCGTGCATTGGCAATCGCAACGGCAGCCGTATTAGCAAATGCCATCAATGTTTGTTTTTCACGCTCAGTAAAAATAGAGGCTTGCAAACGATTATCAACATAGACCAAGCCAATCAGACTACCCTTATACATCAACGGCACACATAAGACCGAGCGTAAAGAGAAATTCGCAATACTCGCGCCACCTGCAAAACGCTCATCTTGGAACGCATTATCCGCCAGCAAGGCTTGCCCTGTATTGACGACTTCTTGCAAAACTGTTGTACTAATTTGAGGTTCTTTATCGGTGACAGATTGCCCCGGTTTAAGCGTCGCATCACGGATGACACGAAAATGAAAACTACCATCATCTTGCAATAATAAAATATAGCCACGCTCTGCCCGTGTGAGGGCAATCACAATATCCATCGTTTCTTCAAGCACATTATCCGTTTTGAGGGATGTCGTAATGCTTGCTGACATATCCGCCAAGGCTTGTAGTTGACCCAGTTCGGTTTGTTCTTCGACAACATTGGTTTCGAGTTTATTCAAATCAGCTTGGATGGATTGCAATGCCATCATGACCATCGGTGGCAAATTCATTCCACGCTGCTTCAAGATTTCTTTTTGTGCATTGAGAGATGTTGTGACTTGTTCGAGTAAGGCTTGTGCCTGACTCAGTTCATGAATCATCCCTGCTGTTGATATGGAGGGGTCTTGCGACATGCGTAACCTCTATTCCTCGGTGTAAATCATATGGTTTCATTATACCTATAATGCAGCATTCACGGAAACGGCTAGCGTTAATAAATACAAACTATTACCTTATTATAAACCGTTTTTACGAGATTTTAGCGATCTATCCCCTTGATTAGTACTCATTCGCTATGAAATCTAACATAATTATGATGCGTGACTTGTGATGTATGGCTATAGTAATCTCATGCTATGTCAGGCACAATATGCACTCTAACAAACCTTACCTATTGGATTCACCTATGTTTGAACTCATTATTTTGTTAATTATTGGTGGTGTCGGTGGCGTGATGTCGGGTATGTTTGGGATTGGTGGTGGCGCAATTATCGTCCCACTGCTGATGGTCTTTCTCGGCTTTGAACAAACGACTGCAACAGGCACATCTTTAGCTGCACTCTTATTACCGGTTGGCTTATTTGGCGCACTTGAATATTACCGCAATGGCAAGCTCAAAATTTACCCTGCTTTAGCAGTTGCACTCGGCTTATTGACCGCCACATGGTTCGGGGCAGCCCTCGCACTTAATGTACCGCGAGAATTGCTCAAAGGCATGTACGGCATTTTTCTGATTTATTATGCGTGGCGGTATCTCGCACCACGTCAATGGTATAAACAATGGCGCGGTATTGAAGTCCAAGCACCGATACAAACAGAAACCGAAATTGACGAAAAAAGCCCGCGTGTCCTACTCATTTCACTTGGGATTGGCTTAGTGGCAGGCATTGCATCAGGTTTATTTGGCATCGGTGGTGGTGTTGTGATTGTTCCCTTTGCGATGTCCTTATTGGGCTTTGACCAAAAACTCGCAAACGGCACATCTTTAGGGGCATTGCTCTTACCTGTGGGCTTGCCGGGGGTTGTCGCCTATATGAATGCTGATTCTGCATCTATACCAACAGGACCCGATTTTCTGACGAGTTTATTACCGCAATATGGGGATGTCGTCTTGTGGGTTGCTGCCCCCATTGCCCTTTTGTTGTTATTGGGTGCATTTTTCGGCGCACGCCTTACCCTTAGCTTACCGACTCAAACAGTCAAACGGCTCTATGGCGCATTTTTACTATTTGTTGGTTTACGCTTCCTTTGGGATATGATCTCTAGCATATATTTTTGAGCGTTTATAGTGAGATTCGAGAAATACTTAAAATAAATATGACGATCAATAAAATAGTAGGGCATTGCTCTGTCTGCGCCCGCCAAATGGGAGGACATAAAGTCCATCTCCTACACGCTATAAAACGTATCCAAAGTTACATAATGTCACACATCGTAAAATCCTTGTAAAATACCATTATATCTAATCATGACAGAGGTTTATCAATGTTCAAAACGAAACGTTTTTCCTATCAATCGTTATTAATCATGCTGATGGTATTCTTTATGATGATGCCTACAGCCGTATTCGCGCAGTCCGATGACTCCGATGATTATGATGATGAATATTATTACGACGACGAATACTACTATGACGACGAATATTATTATGATGATGAGTATTACGACGATGAATACTACGACGATGAATACTATGATGAGTACTACGACGATGAGTATTATGATGATGAATACTATGGCGATGATGGCTTTGATGGGGAATATTATTCCGATGCAGATGTTCTTGCAAGCTACGAAATTGATGGCTTAGAACTCTTAGGTGACCCTAGCGATGAACATCTTGAACTTTGGGAAACATTTGTAGCCATTATTCCTGCACGCTACATTGATGGCGTATTCACATTCTTTGAAGTTATTAATGACCAAGACACATCAGGCTATGTCTACGGGGATGAAGATAATGTTGAGCAATTTGTCATCGGTCTCAATATCTTAGAATTAGATGTTCCGTTTGAACTACGCCATACAATCATTCATGAATTTGCACATACACTCACGTTGAATGCTGAACAAGTGGATATGACAATGGAACGCGGTGGTACATGCCCAACCTTTGTAATTGACGACGGTTGTTCAGACGATAATTCTTATGTGTTTGCTTTCTATAGCGCATTCTATGAAGATGGTAGTAATCAAGGTGCAAATGCCTTCGTCACAGATTATGCCTCATCTGATATTGCAGAAGATATGGCAGAATCATTCACAGTTTTTGTCTTACGCCCACAACCAACAGGTAACACCGTTGCTGATCAGAAAGTTAATTTCTTTTATGATTTTCCAGAGTTAGTTGCGCTTCGTGATGAAATCATTGCGAATATCAACCGTAACTAATTAAATCGTATAGTCGAAGCAGAGATCACAGGTATCCTTAAACACAATACCTTTAAGATAAGCATTTCCCCCTCTCCCTAAATCCCTCTCCCACGAGTGGAGAGGGACTTAAAAAGCTCTTTGAGGGGCATTTTCTGTAGCATGTTTTCTTAACTTCACAGTATTGTCCTTAAAGGGGTCTGTTCGGGATACGTGCAATTTTAGGACATTTCATGAAAATAG
>JBAUIA010000339.1:0-1846 GCA_049680565.1 Phototrophicaceae bacterium | reverse complement strand
GACATACTCTGTATTTGTAGTTGGCTTATACTAGGTTGAATCGAAACAAAATCATTTACAAATTGTTGCCATTGAGGAGTTTGGTAATTAACTGATAATAGATTATGAATTCCGAAATTGAGTGATATGCCTTCGTCAATTGTAGAAGTTGGCAATACAACTGCAATATTTTGTACTTGTTCCAAACGAGCATCAGCAATCTCTAAATTACGTTCAGAGTTTATTTGCTCATTTGAAAGCGCTATCCTAGGGTCTGCACCATCCTGAATATCCCACAAAACACTCGCCACATATTCACTATATAGCAAGTCACTGGCAGGCAGAGCATTTTCAAGTGTCTCTTCTAATTGAGCGCGATGATCGCCCACATATATGTCAAAATATCTCATTGCCTCTAGCTGTGAAGATAAGCTACGATTAGCAGGTAAATGTATACCACTTGTTAATAGCATTTCAGGTCTAGAGCTTAGATAGCGTGCTAACTCATAAGCTAGATATGGATGCTCTGTTCCTGAGCTAACAGCATATCCTTCTACTTGAGAAGTCGCAATATCAGTTGCATGTTCCCAACGTTGACCTTCATCCTCACTAGGGGCAAAAGGCAATAAAGTTACTTGTAGAGGAGCTAGATTGGGATCAAAGTTAGTTGCTCCGAGTGCCACCAAGTTATTTTGCTCTAAGGTTGCCCATGTATTTATAAAATTTTCAACTTCCACATTAGCAATATTAGGAAAAATCGTTTGTTCTTCATTGATTGTATAAAATGAGTCAGCCAGTATCAACCGAACGAAGGAATCCATAAAAAAGCTATGAAACGCAGCCTGTCTGACAGTTCCGTCAGGATTATACTTAGCTAGAGCCTCAACAGCATCTTGAAAATCATCAATCTCCCAATTCTCTGACGGGTAAGGAAGCCCTACCTCATCAAAAGCATTTGCATCATATAGCCATGTCACTGGAGATAGTGAAACAGGTATTGCCCAGAATGAACCTTCCCATTGGAAAGAGTTCCAAGCTACTGTGTAATAGTCATCAATGTTTATATCTGGATCGGACTGGACAAGTGGCATTAAGTCAAGGAGATAACCAGCTCGGGTAGCTTCCATTTTCAATTGAGTGCTAGAAAAGGGCAATACATCAGCGCTCTGAACGTAACTTGCAATACCTAGACCGGTTTGATCTCCATCAAAATATGCGCTACTCCCTAAATATGCTGGCAGACGGAACGATGCCAAGGGAGGCGGAACAACTATGACATCAACATTAGGATGAGTAGCCTCAAAATCAGCAAGAATGGTTTCTGCAGAAATATTATTGTAATTTGTTATATCAGGCATAATTACAGAAAGTACGATGGACTCGGATTGTGCATTAGTACTCATACCTATTAAAAGGCTAAATAGAATAATAATGGTAAAACATTTAATTTTGCGCATGAATGATATCAGCCTCATACATATGTAAATTACGTAAATGCTAAGATATGTAGATATAGATAGTATATGCACAAATCTTAATCATATTTATTTAAAAATAACTATCCCATCTAAACTGTTAATCGGTACGGGTCCAAAATGTTTTGAGTCAATCCCTACCGCATCAGATAGAACAATTAAATGGTTTAGAGGAACAAAATAATAATAATAACCATCTGCTTGCATCGATAAGTCATCATAAAATTTTACATAGCTAGTAATAGTTGAGGATTCGAATTTGATCTCTTCTCCACCGATACCCTCTATTCTCTTTACTAGAAATGTAGGTAAGTTTTCGGCAGACGTCGAAATTTGAGTTGTATTAACCACCACTACAAGTCCACGTTTGATTAATGTGGAAAAGATAGGAT
>JBAUIA010000338.1:0-1744 GCA_049680565.1 Phototrophicaceae bacterium | reverse complement strand
ACTGACCATGCCACGCCTCGCCACGACCATACTCCGCCGTGACTCAAAATCAAAATTCATTTGTTTCATCTAAAATATCCTTTTTAATAAATGCGATACACCACAGAGTATACTGCCTTAGGCTTAAGAGATTATGACCATTCTTGTAGCCTCAGTTGATTAAGCATACAAGCATACTCATAAGACACTCATGCACTTTTTGTGAATAGTGTATCGAGTTGAACCGCGATAAATGTCCCGATGACCATGATAATCGGCATCCACCAATCATCTATGAACTCCTGTGAAAAGGTGAAGTGTATATAGACGAATCCAAAAATAAGCGCGATAAATGTAGTCACCAGAATAATACGTGCGCGATATGTTTTTAGCGTCAATAGATAATAAGCATATAGAGGAAATAGCAAGGTGTAATCCCATGTCCATAAGAGGGGAATTGCTATAAGGTTTAGGCTCATACTCCAGATCATTGCTTCGCGGATCGGTAAGCGTATCCAGATAAATACATTGAGAACCAATAATGCTAGTGCAATCGGTATAAAGATAAAGATTGCAATCTGTGCATTAAAATCGCGTAGCAGAATATGATAAATTGAAGGACGACCCCAGAATGGTAAATTCCCCACCGTTTGCAAATATGCCTCTATCCAATTTGTATCCGCAATGAATAAGGGAATTAGTAGGATCAAGGTCGTGATAATACCTGCTAAACCTGTTGTGAGTAAGCCACGCCAGCCATACTCTTTCCATAATACAAGCGCAATACCGATGACAGGCAACACAATCAGTTGTGGCTTTCCGCCAGCTAGCGCTAGTAAGATACCCACCATCACAATATTCTTTTTTTCTAGTGCAATGATAGTTAATACCAGTAGCAACATCGTATATAAACTAATCTGACCCAGATTGTAATGAATCCCCATCGGTGGAAAAATATTAAGGGTCAATACAAGCAAGATGACTAAACTAGAGGGTTGGTAACGCGGTAAGATCAAATAAACCCCTAGCACAAAACTACTTGTTGTTAAGGCGAGCCAAATGAGGGAGGATGCTTCTAAAGATAACCATCCCAGCCAAAAAAACTGCCCAATAATTTGTGGAAACCACACAGGTGGTGGATAGCCTGTGATGCTATTATCGTAAGCACTTAATCCTTGTACAACGAGTTGTGCAGGAAGATGCAGATTTACTTGATAATCCCACATAATCCGTTTCGGTATGGCAACGATGATGATAATAAACGCTAAGACACATAGCGCAATCAAGATACCGACCTGCATATAGCGCATGTGCTGCGTTGTTAATGATGACGGTTCTTGCATATGAAGTCTCCTTCTTCATGATCGGTGTACAACTCAATATATTATAATCATACATGCAAGCGGTAATTAATTCTTCACAAGTATGTATGGAATCATCCCCCGAAAGCTAAGGGCAAAAACGGTACTTTATGCCATAATAAGTCTGTAGCCGAGGAGTAACGTTCATGAGTAACCATGTTTTTATCTCGTATGCCCGTGCTGATGCTTCTGATTTTGCGCGCAATGTGCATGATTCACTAGAAGCAATGGGTTTAAATATGTGGCTAGATGCCGAAGATATTCCGAAGGGGTCAAATTGGGCGCTGACGATTCAACGTGCCATCATGACCTGCCGTGCTTTTATTTTTGTGATTACCCCTGCCAGTTATGAGTCAAAAGTATGTAATTTAGAATTGCAACAAGCCTTTGAAATGGGAACACCC
>JBAUIA010000337.1:0-2026 GCA_049680565.1 Phototrophicaceae bacterium | reverse complement strand
ACTCTAAGATATGCGCTATGATATGATCGTTGTGATGAGGAAATCATGTGACCTGTGGACGACTAATTAAAATGGGACTTTTCGGCATATTGATTGTTTTAGCACTAGGACTTGTATTCATAGCCTATTGGACATTTGGGCGCAGTGGTAGCAACAATATGATTGCACGCTTTCTCAATAATCCTCAAGCCAATGCGAATCTCAATTCAGAAGCCTTCACACAATGCCCTGATGCGCCGTTTATCATTCCTACCGATGGGTTCATCGGCTTGCTATGGCGCGATGATGCTGCTCCGTATACCCCATTACGACGACATACAGGCATTGATATTTTTGGTGGGCAAGCACAAGGACAAGTGCCGATTTATGCGGTGTATGATGGCTGGTTGACACGGCTTGAAGATTGGCAAAGCACAGTCATTATCCGCCATGATGATCCGCTACAAGCTGGACGCACTATCTGGACATATTATACGCATATGGCTTCACGCGATGGAACTAGCTATATTGACGATGCTTATCCACAAGGGACATATAACATACCGATACCACAAGGCACACGGATTGGCTATCAAGGCGCATATAGTCCACAATTTCCTGTGGCTGTTCATTTGCATATTAGCATCGTCACCAGTGAACCTGATGGCAGCTTCCGTAATGAAGCCATTCTCGAAAATACAGTCAATCCATCGCCCTATTTTGGCATTAACCTTAATGCCGATAGCAATGAATCGCGCCCTGTTCGATGTCACGAAACGCAATAGGTACTATCAAGCACATTGCTACACAATCTTGATACCTTCTTAATATATCCTAAATGAAGACTGTGCATTATTAGGTATTCTAAATCAATCAGGTGAGGCTACATCATCATGCAATACGCTGTCATTTTCGGAGATATTCACGGTAATTTGCCCGCACTAGAGGCTGTATTTATCGATATGAGCGCACGCGGTTACGATGCTAATCGGTATTGCTTAGGTGATTTGGTAGGTTACGGCACATTCCCAAATGAAGTCATTGACCTGATTCGAGGGCATAAAATTCCAAGCATTATGGGCAATTACGATCAAGGGGTTGGCAATAATAGTGATGATTGTGGTTGTGCTTATAAAACCGACCATGCAAAAAAACTTGGTGAGCAATCCATCGCATGGTCAAATGCTCATGTAACGGATGATAACAAAGCCTACCTCCGCAACCTACCACCCCACCATACTATCACAATTGGTAAAAGCGATATTTTGCTGGTACATGGTAGCCCGCGCAAAGTTAATGAATACCTTTATGAAGATCGTTCCGATGCGAGCTTAATGCGAATCATGGATGGAATTGACGCATCTGTGATGATTTGTGGGCATACACATCTCCCCTATGACCGCACCTTGCCTGATGGTCGTCGTATTATCAATGCAGGGAGTGTTGGTAAACCCAAAGATAACAATCGGGATGCGTGTTATATTGTCGTCAAGGCAAGCGATAACACCATCTCAGTCGAATTTATTCGTGTTCCTTATGATGTCGAACACGCTGCACGCGCTATCGAAGCCACCACCATGCCCAACGAATTTGCTCAAATGCTCCGCGATGGGCGCGGATAATAAACTTTACAGAAAACACTAGTAATTTTTAAACAAAATATTACAATTTATTAAAATTGCTAAAATACGCTCATTTTGCAAGGGGTGTGTAAGGTTAGCACGATATGATTTAGCAGGTAAAGATTTACTAATTTAAAGGGGTCGAGGACTGACGGTATACAATTTATCGAATGAACGGGGTAGTTCAATAGGTAGAGGCATTTCTCAGATGATGCACTGTTATCATCTCTCATTATTTTTCAAACTGACATTAAATAGGAAATAAATTATATGAAACGTATTCTAAGTATGGTATGGGTCTTACCTATACTCATTTTTGGCGTTGTGTTGCAAGCACAAGCTGCGCCTCAAGTACTTATCAACGAAATTCACTATGATAATGCAGGTGGTGATGTTGGTGAATCCTTTGAAATTGCAGCAGTAGC
>JBAUIA010000336.1:0-2217 GCA_049680565.1 Phototrophicaceae bacterium | reverse complement strand
TAAAACCCGTTTGGCGTTCAGCAAAGATCCGGATTGGTGCGATTGGTGTGAAGAGCGTCCTGCTGCACCCGGGATACCCTGTCAGGTCTGCTTTGATTTAGGAGCAAACGAAGCAGTTGGTCCGCCCAATGATAATCCGACTACAAATGAAGCCATTGCTATTGATGCACCAGAAACAGATTATCGGGTACTGATTGCAGGCAGTCGCAATGCCACCGATAAGCAATTGGTATATGCCAGACGTTTGGTCGAACGGTGTCAGGAAGTCGGTTATCAGATAGTGGTGGGTGACAATCCGCGAGGTGTGGATCGTGAAGTGGTCGATAGCTGCAATGAGCTTGGTTATCGCAATGTGATTGTGGTTGGGATTGCACCAACCCCACGCAATGGTGGTGTTGTGTGCGGACGCTACGAGCAACAAGGACAATCTTATCGTGAACGAGATCGCCTAATGTGTAAAGCCAGCCAGCGCGGGATGTTCTTGGTCAACATGACTGCACAAAGTCCGGGGACTGAGGCGGGCTATGCGTATATGAAATCCTTGTCTGAGAAAATTGCTCATTGCATTGAATTCAAAGATTAATTCACACACTGGCTACAGATTGTCTGTAGCCAGTTTTCGTTAATTTTAGTAAAGGAGTGTATAGCAAATGTGGATTAATCGACGAACAGACTTAGGTGGTGCAGTCTATCCTTTCTTAGAGCGACTACAGCAAGCATGGGCAATTGAAACCCGTGATTTAGACAGTGATACTGAGCTGCTACCGACCTTGCGTTGGGTCAAAGATAATAAGATCGTTGACCTGCATGTTGAAGACATGACAACAAGCGAGTTCTTAGAAGCGACAGGCTTAAAGTTGAGTTTAGCAAAGGGTGGCTTTGTGCTATCGAAGCGCATCAGTCGTATCTTTCGCCCCTATTGGATGTCTGCCTTTTTGAATAAAGCAGACATCGACATCCGTTATCTAACACAGAGTGCCAAAGAGGCACAGATTTGGGATGGAGCAGGGCAGATACATCGTCGTGTGCTGCTCGCCATGATTGAGCATTTACCAGATAATTTGTCTTCACGCAAACGCGCCCGACTGATTCATGAGTTGCAAACCTGCGAGCGCATCGAGTTCACCTTGCTCACAGCCAAAGGGCAAGACAAAGGACATGCGCATGTATCGGATAATCTTGAAGCAGATTTCATCTTACCTGAAGATACCAAGCGCGATGTGTGCTTCGAGAGTGAGGACATGTTTTTAGGCTTATATCCTGTGCATGGTGATCCGCATATGAAATTAGATATTCAGAGTTTAATCAATCTATGCCCATTCTGGCAGTTAGGCGATTTGCTGCTTTGGTTAAGTGAAGCAGGGCAGATGTTTATCGATAGCATTCGTCAAGGCGAGATGGCATTGTGCATGAGCCAAATAGATAGCCAGAGCGATTTAGATAACTTGCAAAGCTGGCATGTGCGCGAGTATCTGGTCTCGGGCGGTCATCCGATGTGGAGTGGCAATATTGTTAAAAGTCTACTGAATCAGCACTTAAGAGGACTTGAGCATCAACAATTAGAGAAATGTCGCTTACCGATTCCAGGCTGTCGCTATTATGTGATGGCAGATGTGATAGGGCAACGCCAAGTTGCGCGTGGCGAGATTACTTTAGACCCCGAGAGTGCTACAGCATGGGTCAATGCAGAGGATTGGTATGAATTCGGGGCAGAGGTCTGGGGCGGTGCAGATCAAGATGATGCCTTATGGTGCTTCGCCTTTGAAGATCTGTTGGATGGTGAGGTGAAGATATTGGCTTGGCGATCACCCAATCAGGTCGGTGAGTATGTCTTACTCAAAGCCAGTGAAGCGAGTTTCATCCCACAATGGCAGGATAAGATAAGCTTGCCACAAGCAGATAGCCGTCAGTTACCAATCCGTATTGATCGTTCGACGCCTGATTATCTCAATCTTGTGCCTGAAACAAGTGCATTGCCTCATGTGCCAAGTTACTCAATTATGGCAATGGATGAGAGCATTGTGCGTGCCTTATCTAACAAAGGGGTTTTAGGTCAAATGTGCAATGTCTTGATGTTGAGTAAAGCGATCTTTGGCTCATTACCAAAACAACCACCCGCTCCTTTGGAAGTCATCATTGATGCCAGTGTCAAAACAGGCGAAGACCTGAGTGCCGTGCGTGACTGGTGTTATATGGCATGTGAAGTGATCCTAACAC
>JBAUIA010000335.1:0-8791 GCA_049680565.1 Phototrophicaceae bacterium | reverse complement strand
AGTCGTCCACAGGTCACATGATTTCCTCATCACAACGATCATATCATAGCGCATATCTTAGAGGGCTTTGGCGCGTAAGACAACGCAAAATCAAAAACGTCAGGTTTGTTCAGCGATATTTTTGAGTAGCGTTTTATCCATAATGTATAAGCGTGGATATGTCGCAGAAATGATGCAAGCGCTTGTTAATTGCTTAATGGTTCGGTTTAGGTGGCGTAAGGATGTGCCGAGGAGGGATGCAACGGATTCTTTATCGGGTAAGGTAATATAGTGTTCATCATCCATATTTGATAAGAGATAGACTGCAAAACGACTGATGACAGGTAAGGTCTGAATCATCTGGAATGAATTGGATGTATAGAGTTTCTCACGGACTTGGTCAAGCAGGAAGCGCAGAAATTTTGGATCGTTTGCCCCAAATTGATGCACTATTGCGCGTGGAATCCCTAACATAATCGTTTTTTTCATCGCAATGACGGTACTATGGACACGTTCATCACTTAAAATTTCAAGATCACCAATCGAGGTAAACGGTGTTGAAATCGCAAAAACAGCGAGTGAGCCATTGAGATGATAATGACTACATTGCACCTCGCCCTCTACAATGAAATAGAGGTAATGTTGGCGTTCTTGTTCTACAAAAACATGGCTGTAGGGCGCAAATTCAAAGTATTCCAGTGCATCTAATAAATTATCATTGAGAAACTCTGCCATCTGATAGCGCTTGATATATGCTTGAATCAGCATTTCGCTGTTCACTGTGTGCATGATATGAACTCCATTGGGGTGCATCTCAAACTACTGTAAACCATCTTACCTAAAAATCATGGGACATATGTCCTTTATTGTTAGGATGCTTCGTCATAATCTGAGGATATATCAATCATTCATTTTGGAGATACCTTACAATGGCACAGCATCAAACGCAATATCCACAGGACAAAAACGTATTAGCAGATGATATAAACGCACAGCTAAGGCGCTTAATGTATGAACGCATCGCACAAGGCAATGCGCTCTCTGAAGTAGATTGCAAGGCGCATAATCTTCTCAAGCCAAAATTTTTCCAGCAGTCTTGAGGAAATCTATACGCCTCGCAAATATTGGGCGGTATACGACTCTTCGACAGCTAGTAAATCTCGTGGTGTGCCTTCAAAGAGAATTTGTCCACCACGATGTCCGCCTTCAGGACCCATATCAATGATCCAATCGGCATTCTTAATCACATCGACATTATGCTCAATCACAATTACAGAATTACCGTTATCGACTAAGCGATTCATCACTGCCAGCAAATGGCTAATATCCGACATATGCAAGCCAGTAGTGGGTTCATCCATCACATAAATGCTACCATCTTTATGGAGTTCACTGGCTAATTTAATGCGCTGGCATTCTCCACCTGATAGGGTACTCAAGGGTTGCCCTAGCGTGATATAACTCAAGCCCACATCACTCATTGACTGTAAGGTTTTCAGGACTTTCTTGATTTTAAAATATGCCAGCGCCTCAGTGACACTCATGCTGAGGACATCTGCAATTGTTTTGCCATCAAGCGTGTATTCCAGCACCTCATCTTTGAAGCGCTTTCCATCGCAGACATCACAAGGGATTTTGACATCATCTAAGAAAGATAGATTGACATAGGTTACCCCTAGACCTTGGCAATTATCACATGCACCTTTGGAATTAAAACTGAAGAGCGAATGGCTGACCTTATTGGCTTTGGCGAAGGCTTTACGAATATCATCCATGATGCCTGTATAGGTCGCTGGGGCAGAACGGCTATTTGTGCCGATAGCTGCTTGGTCAATGACAATCGCATCGGGGTAGCGCCGTAAAAATGTTTGGTTGATGAGTGAGCTTTTGCCCGATCCTGCTACACCTGTCACAACGGTAAGTACACCTGTGGGAATATCAATATCAATATTGCGTAGATTATTGACTTTTGCCTTACGAATGGGAATTGCGCCTGTTGGCTGACGAAATGCTTCTTTTAGTGCCATTGAACGGTGCATATACTGACCTGTTAGGGTATCCGCTTTTAGCAAGCCATCAAATGACCCTTCATAGACAATCTCGCCACCATAGCGCCCTGCATGAGGACCTACATCAACGATATAATCCGCAACTTTAATCACATCTGGGTCATGCTCAACAACGATCACGGTGTTACCTTTATCTCGCAATTTTTGGAGCAAGGCATTGAGGCGATGAACATCACGCGGATGTAAGCCAATGCTCGGTTCATCAAATATATACATGACATCGGTTAAGCTGCTGCTGAGTTGCTTGACGATTTTTACACGTTGCGATTCGCCACCTGATAAACTATCCGTTGCCCGATTCAAACTCAGATATTCTAAGCCAATATCGACCAAATGCTGCAAGCGCTCAACTAAAATTGCGACCATTGAGGCGGCTTGTGAATCCTCAATCGCTTGAATAAGCGTCACAAGTTCGCCAACTTCCATCGCGCTCAATTCTGCAATGTTATAGCCATTGATCTTGGAACTTAGCGCTGCTTGGCTCAGACGCGCCCCTTTACATAGATGACAAGGTCCTTCTGTCAAGTATGGGTCAACCATTTTTTGAGTGCGTTCTGCCATTGTAGTAATATCGCGCGTGATGTACTTGCGTGTAAATTTTTCGATGATGCCATCAAATGTCAAATTAATTTCTTTGCCAGCGATTGCCGATTTGACCTTATAAGGCGGACTATAGAGCAATAAATCCATTTCTTCATCGGTATAATCGTCTAATTTTTTATCGTTATCAAATAAACCCGATTGCGTACAAATGCTCCAATCCCAGCTATCAACTGCATACACTGGAAAAAGAATCGCGCCTTCATTCAGGGATTTGGATGTATCTAAGAATACCTCTAAATCTGCACCAATTTTTCGTCCAAGTCCATTACAATCTGGACACATCCCTTGTGGATCGTTAAATGAAAATAGGTTGTAATTACCGATATATGGCTGCCCAATTCTCGAAAATAGCAAGCGCAAGACACTGTAAATATCAGTGATTGTGCCAACGGTTGAATGTGACCCACCGCCCATCCGTTTTTGATCGACAACAATCGGCATACTCAAATGCGCGATAGAATCAGCATCAGGTTGTGGAAAATTGGGCAAAAATGTACGGACAAACATACTAAAATTTTCATTGAGTTGACGTTGTGCTTCTGATGCAATCGTATCAAAAACAATCGATGATTTCCCTGATCCTGAAACCCCAGTAAAAATTGTAATTTTGCGTTTTGGAATGTTTAAGGAAATATTCTTGAGATTATTTTCGCGTGCGCCATGAACTTCAATATATTCTTGAACCATTGTTCGCTCCGTATCGTTTGCTTGAATAGTCGGTTTGTTTAAATGAAAGGAACAGAAAACGAGCGTGTCGTCGGCTACGACGCATATCAGGGAAATAATTTCAATGAGAACATAAGTTCTTATTATATAAATACCAGATAACAAAGTCAAGTTTTTGAATAGATATGCTAAATAGCGCGAATAATGCTTAACGTATCGTCACCAGTGACTCAAGTCACAGGCTCTTAATATGCGTTGACTGAAGTCAACTTTTGAAGACACGCTTATCCGATAATTGCCGTTAAGCGAGCTTTAGCTCCCGAATAAGTGTAGCTAGATCGCTTTAGCGTCTAGCGATAATCCCTAAAAGAAACCGTCTAATGGATTGACCCGTTTTTAATCAGTTACATATCTTATCCATTATTCGCGTTAAATAGCGAACAGGTTCAAAGTTTTTATGTACGTTTTCAATTTGGTGCGATTGCCCTGAGTAGAAGGGTTAATTTATTGACTGGCTATACTATCATCAGGTTTGTTTTAGCTGGCTTGGTAAATGGTCAAAGAGTAGGATTCATACAGCAACTAAAGTAATTTTATCCAACATTTTCTTATCTATTATTCGCGTTATACTTACTATTTTTAAGGATCAAGCGATGCAACACTATATTTGCAAAACATGCGGAATACAATATGAACCAACCGAACACCCACCTTCACAGTGTATCATTTGTGAAGATGAACGTCAGTATATAGGGTATGATGGTCAACAATGGCTAATCCCCTCAGAATTACGAGCCACGCATAAAAATATTCTCCAAGAAGAAGCACCAAATTTACTTGGTATCGGTGTTACACCCAAAATCGCTATCGGACAACGCGCATTATTGGTGCAATCTTCAGCAGGTAATGTGCTATGGGATTGTGCGCCATTATTGGAACAATCCACAATAGATGCGATTAATGAACTGGGTGGTTTAACAGCTATTGCGATTTCTCATCCACACTTTTATGCCAATATGGTGACATGGAGTAAAGCCTTTGATGTTCCTATTTATCTCCATGAGAACGATCAGCAGTGGGTGACAGAAGCCCATGATGCCATTCATTTTTGGCAAGGTGATACCTTCACACTCAATGATGATATGACACTCATACGCTGTGCTGGACATTTTGAGGGTGGGCAAGTGCTGCATTGGCAATCAGGCGCGGATAACAAAGGTGCATTACTGACAGGCGATATTTTATTTGTAACACAAGATCGTCGCTATGTCAGTTTTATGTATAGCTTCCCGAACTATATTCCACTGTCGTCCAATAAAATTAAGCATATTATGAACGTACTTGAACCCTATGACTATGATCGTATTTATAGTGCATGGTTTGGATCAGTATCGACCACCAACGCAAAAGCCAATGTTGCATATTCGGCGCAGCGTTATCTGAATGCCATTACTGATCAATAAAGGCATCCGACATGAAAAAAGCCACCTAGGGCAGGTGGCTTTATAATGGACGTGGACTGATAGACGAGGAATAAATGAAGTTAGCATTTATTTTATGAAAGCTATCAGCCCGCTAAATGAACTGGCGGAGTTTCCTCCATATACCACACCTCCAAAAACTATTTACAGTTAGATACTTCGGTGTGTTAATATCAGTAAACTATGAATCCATATAGTTGTCAATATTAAGAATTTTTTCACAAATGAGCCGTTGTCCGTCGTTCAATAATTTGCAGATCGGGCAACTGTGGTATGGTATCAGGTTCATTGCGATGGATAAGTTGCAATAAATAATTGATTGCAATTTCGCCACCGAGTTCCAGATGTTGCCGAACACTGGTTAAGCCGATATGAGCGCTCATTTCGAGATCATCATAGCCAATGATGGACAGATCATCAGGTACACGCAAGCCTAATTCGCGTGCTGCTTCGAGACACCCCAAGGCTTGCACATCACTCATAGCAAAAATTGCCGTAGGGCGTTCAGGTAATTGTAAGAGGCTGCGAGCTAATTTCCGTGCTGATTCAAATGTGAGTTCCCCTGTACGATAATACTGATTCTGATGTTCAATATCGGCATCTTCTAATGCCAATAGATACCCCGTGTAGCGTTCCTTGCTGGTTTCAAAACCATCTCGATCAACCAGTTCATTGCCCACATAAGCAATCCGCCGATGCCCTAACTGCGTTAAGTATTGCGTCGCCAAGTAGCCACCATCTTCATTACTCGTGCCGATACATGCCCAGTCTGTAGTGTTCATGACATGGTTTAAGCCGACGAATGGAATCCCTTGTTGATGCAGTGCTTCTTTTTGGGCGCTCGTCAGGTCAAAATCAATAATGAGCAAGCCTGCGATCACACTTGATTGAATAATGGAGAGTAAGCGTTCATCATAATTTTTGGTGCTACGGGTGCTATAGAGCGATAGATCATACAGGGGGATATAAGGTTCAAGCGCTTTCTGAACACCTCGTAGACGTTCGGCAAAGGAATAATATTCAAAGAATGGACGGGTAATCACACCGATTGATTGAAAGGGTGCTTTGCGCGGCAATTGCCGTGCTGCTGCATTCGGCACAAATCCCAATTCATCAATAGCATCTAAGACAAGCTGACGTGTTTTGTCGCTCACATTTGGATTATTATTCAATACTCTGGAGACTGTTCCGATGCCGACTCCTGCGGATTTTGCAACATGACGAATCGTCACTCGTTCCATTGCGTCACTTTTCCTACATTGCCTGATTAGTAATTTACTTAGTCTAAACCATCTTTTAGCTTAAATCAGCCCTTTAGACGATTATAGTCTATCTCTAATTGAAAACTTTCTCACGTAGATCGTTCGCAACCAACTCGGCAGCCGTCTTTTGCCAATTATAGAGCGTGCGCTCTGGGACATAGGTACGAAACCAAGTTAAAGCTGCTGATTCAGCAGGCGCGAGATCATCTCGATAAAAGCGAGCGCTGTAAGGCTTGAGTCCGACAATGTAAGGATAATATAGCACATTGTAATAGCGCCATTCATCAGAAGGTGCGAAATCTACTTGCTCGCTTGGCTTGAGTTGCTCAACGCTATCTCGTAGGAGGGATTTAAGTGCATTGGCACGCGCAAGTACGTTATCATCTGGATGATGCTCATCTAAAAGGGGTAATTGTAATAAAGGACTCGCAGCGAGTTTGTTTAAGTCCCCATAATGACTCAGTGCGCGACGTGTCCAGCGAACAAAGTCTTGCTCATCTATCGCTGGATTTGTTGTCATCTCTGTGGCGCGTGTAATCCCACTTGATGCCGCACGTAATTGCGCACGTTGCTGACGAACACCCGTCTGTGTGAGAATGAGATCATCCAATAGTGATTGAATCTGATCGTAAAAGACCAATGCAATGAGTAAGCTAGCAATCAAGCCTAGTAATAAACTGAGCATTGAGGAACTGGTTTCTCCTGTAATCACCATCACAATCACCACTTGTCCGCCGAAGATTAAAACGGCTAAAGTAGCTGCTGCTAACGAGCGCAAGGCATCCACAAATAAGGTTGTGCCTTCATCGTAAGCATCCAATACGCCGACAGTGTAGCCTAAGCAAATGAGATCAAGGCTGATAAGAATGACGACCCATTCTTCTGACAGCCATGCAATTGGTATGATAATTAAGCCTGTAGCGAGTGCAAAGAAAATTGTCGCAGTGATGAAGATGACCAAGGGCGAACGCGGTAAATCACTTTGTATGACTTGCCGTAAACGAATGATAACACCCAGCAAGAAAATAATCGGTATGCCTAAACCACTATAGCGTGCAAAATCAGGGTAGGTGAGTGCTGCACCGATTGTCAAAATAAATAAAACAATCATCACTAGAATAAGATGGGTATTGATGGGTTTTATCGGTATATCAGGCACGAGATAGAGTGTCGCAGCCATCCAAAATAATGAGGGCAATAAAAGGGATAGATAGCGCCATACGACTGTTTGAGGTGTATCTGGTAATAGTAGCGAGAACGCTAGGGCAACCGCATAACTCACCAAGCCTAAGCCTGCATAGCGCAAACCAGCTTTTTTATAATCACGGGCAATGAGATACAAGCCAAACCACAATGTGAAGCTATATATCAATATGGATAGATAGGGAATTGTCATAAGCATTTTCTTGGGATGTGCTTATCACACCCCATTGATTATTTTTAGTCGGTATAAGCATAGCGCATCAGCTATTATAGACCAACAAGAGATGCAACACGCTCGTGATAATCGGTGCATAAATGAGCAGATATGAAAAACGATCAAAGGTAAAATGTTGATACTTGCGTAATGCAAAATGAACCATTGCATGAAAAATCATGAAGATGCTCAATCCAATTTGGAAATTGGGTGATGGCAATGCCCAGAACATCAGCATCAATGCTGGAAGATGAACCAGTGTAAAAACGCGATACGCCAGTGTATCATCTAGCTTTAACGGTTGGCTGATAATTACCCATTCTCTTTTACGAACAGCATCCATTTCATGCAAAATGAGCCACGAAAAATTGAGGTAGACCATCCAGAGTATCATCATTGTAATTTCCGTAAACCGATATATTGAGCAATTGCAAAAATTAGCACAATATCGCCAACGATGAACAATAGCCATTGCCCCGTCACGCTCACGTTAAAAGCATCGGTGAGCAAGATGATGGCACTGGCAATCACCCAAATCATATCGCCGATGATGGCAAGCCATGCAAAGGTTGCTGAAATTTTTGGATGACGGGTAAAATAGAAAAGATCAGCAGCGAAGATTAGCAAACCAATGCCGATGATGACATAAAATAGTGTATTACCTGCACCCATCAGATTAGCAATTTGTGCTGCGCCGACGGTCATCGTAAGTCCGCTAATCCCTGAAAATACAGCATTTGCCCGGAGGGCATTTCGTAATAATGAAGGGGCTTGTTGTGCTTGTGTTGCCATGATGTGTGTTCCTTTGTTGATGTTGTCAATTGAACATCACCATAGCGCGTTTATTACTGCCAACATCACGAAAAACACTGCCAAACACTGCCAATTTTCTAAAATTGTGACAATAGGTGATAGTTTGTGAACTATATACGCAACTATCACCTGTATCAAAAATGTTTTAGCAACCTTGTGTTGCTGTCTGGCAACCAACACCGTTTACACACATCCCCCATGTGACAACATCTGCATTATTGAGCCAACCAAGCGTGCCACTACCTGTAATTGTGCCATTGCCCCAACTTGCAGTAACAGGTGTCCCATTTTCAACAACTTGCCAAGTATAGGTTTGTCCTTGTTGCCCATTATTTAAATAGAATTGTGCATAAAGTCTATCCTCATCATCAGGGTTTGGAGTGCAGTAGGCATTAATTGATGCTGAAGCCGGCGGCACAGGTGGTATAGCTGTAGGTGGGAAAGGTGTAAATGTAGGCTGCCCTGGTCCAGCAGTGGGTTGTACTTGAGATTGTGTTGATC
>JBAUIA010000334.1:0-6870 GCA_049680565.1 Phototrophicaceae bacterium | reverse complement strand
AATTCAATAAAAGTGACTCAGTCATTACGTAATGACTCATAGGCGATAAAATATTCATGACGGTTATAGAAAAAAGTTATTTGATAGAGCGGTAAATCCAAATTTTAGAGTAGCCCTTTTAGGTGCTAATTTTACTAATGAGATTTTTCAGGAAAGATGATAATCAGAAAACTACCGATTCATTTTGCGACTTTTTCATTGCCATAGAAATTCAATAAAAGTGACTCAGTCATTACGTAATGACTCATAGGCGATAAAATATTCATGACGGTTATAGAAAAAAGTTATTTGATAGAGCGGTAAATCAAAATTTTAGAGTAGCCCTTTTGGGTGCTAATTTTGCTGATGAGATTTTTCAGAAAAGATGATAATCAGAAAACTACCGATTCATTTTGCGACTTTTTCATTGCTATAGAAATTCAATAAAAGTGACTCAGTCATTACGTAATGACTCATCCAAGATGATGGAAAAGTAAAATTTCATCTTTCAGTTTCGATCATCCTTAGATCATCTACATAAAAATTTCTGAGCTAATTATTGATACTATTTGCTAGCGCCTAATCCATATGTTTACTTATCATTGCTTCCAAGATAGCGTCTAAATTATTGCTAGAATCTGGGTCAAATGAACTGGGAAATTATCTCTGATGCAGAACATTTTAGAGGCGAACTGGATGACCTCTGAGGTATCACTTTGGTGATGATGTTGGTGATGATTGTAAGGCTCAAACGCACAGGTCATGGTCAGAACACTACATAGAAATAACTCCTGATAAGCACACTCCTGATAAGTTACAAAACTATTCATGATAAGCATCATGCAATTATCACATCTGATAAAAGACGATCCACCTGCCCTCTTAATGGCAATAACTTGCAAAAACTTATAAAAATGTAGATATTTCGAGTCATTTTAGATGATATAGCTAGCGGTGTGAGTCAGTGGGGGAGGTGGGCGATTGATTGCTATCGCACAATCGACAATCAGATCAGCATTGATCGCAAATGAAAATCGGGTACATGGTGTTGTACCCGATTAAAAACTTATGCGTCATCATCTTCCATTTCAGCGATCTTACTGACGAGGTCTTGCCATTCTGCGGCTTGCTCTTTGGCATAGGTCAGCCACAATTTTCGTGCCTTTTCACTCTTGGCTTTCTTCATCACTTTGGTGCGTTCCTTGACCATCTTCAGGCGGGCAGATTGCACCGGTGAAGGCTTGTCATCAACGATGTCAAACACCCGTTGCGGGTCGCCCCCTTCACGCCAAATATTGATTGCAAGTTCTAAAGTGCGAACCGATAAATCTCGATCTTTCGCGGTTGCCAACCATTGCTGACGTTGTTCATCGGTATCTAAACTCGCAACCAAATAATGATGATTAAATGACAATCCTTCGTTGCGAACATCCTTCTTTACATTGCGTGCGACATAGGCATAATTTTCAACTGTCTCTGTTTTGTAGCCTGTTTTTTCTGCAATTTCGTCATAGCTAATTTGAAATTGATCTTCACCATAATTCGCTAAATCACCAATGATAAATTGAATCGCACTTTCGATTTTTTGCACACCATCGAAAAATGCCCACCATTCATCTTGGGTGATATTGCCTTGAATTTCTAAGCCACGCATACTGATGCGGAATGCCCCTAAGGTCACGATACCATCTTGGCTTTGTACATTCGGTAATCCAAACCCACCGAATCCAATTTCATCAACTGCTTGAATACTTAATTCTGGTAAGGTACTTTCAGATTCAAAAAAATTGTTATCGAGTTGATCGCGCCGTTTACGAGTCGACATTGATTGCTGCCTCCATTTGATTTACAAATCGCCAAGCATCCGCAGCCGTTTTGCTGCCCGGTGCTAACGAAAATACCGTCCGTTTTGCGGTTGCTGCTTCTGACCAAATTGTCCGCATCGGGATTGGATCCCAAACACGATCACCGAAGCGCTCACGCAAAACTTCCAAATTCGTTTCTTGTTCCAGTGTCCCACGTCGGTAAAGGGTAGGGACAATACCGTATAATTTGATCGCACCTAAGTTATATTGTTGGCGGATCGGTTGGAATTGATCTTTGTGTGCCATACTTTCGCGCAAGCCATCAAACGACCACGCTTCTAATTTTGTAGGCATTACAATGGCATCGGTTGCCATATAAATGGATGCGTGTGTTAGTGATGGGGTTGGTGATGTATCAAAGATGACATAATCAATCGCTTCCCGTAATTGCATCACACGCTTGAGAACTGCAAAGGCATCACTGATATTCTGCGAGATACTGCGCGTTTCCACATTGGATGGGACAAGCAATAAATCACCTGTGATTTCATGGGCTGTTTCTGGCACAGAATAACGCTCTGGGGCAATCCGCCGTAGGACTTGGTCAAAGGGCGCACCGCGAACAATCAAATCATAGAAGCCCGGTTCTTTCTGACGACCTAATGCAATCGTTGCATGTCCTTGTGCATCTGCATCAATTAAAACGACACGGTAGCCTTTAATCGCTAACCCCGCAGCAGCATGAACTGCCATCGTCGTTTTTGCTACACCACCTTTTTCATTGAGGAGGGTAATTACTTTCATTCAATAAATCTCCCTGTTGCCAATATGCTTCTATTCTAAACGATTAGTTCAAATAGCGCGTGATGTATTTTTCTTATTTATGGACAGTGTAACAAAATTTACCGCACAATGACATTAAATATCCGACAATCGATTCTAAAATGCGAGTCATTACGTAATGACTCAGTTTAAAATATTGACGTAGAATAAATAAAATCAAAATAATTTCTGAGGGACTTATGTTAAGCACATATGCCTATATTGAGCAGTTTAAAATTTTAGGTATCTTCACGCATTTAGATGAATCAACAATGAATGCCTCGATAAGCACAATTGAGAATTTTACTCCTAAAAAGCCAATTGATCCTTTAAAGATATTGAAGGCTTTTCCATATACGATCTTTTTTCGACCTGATTTTAATGTGCCTAATCAAGAGCAGCTTGATTACTTATTAAACATGCTAACTGCACAATACCGTCATCAGATCAATAATTCTAATTCATTATTGAGTGATTTACCTGATAGCGACCATCCGACAAAACGGTTAAACGACCATCTTTATAAATTGAATAACGCCCTATTAGAAATAGATGCGCCAAATCAATTTTATAGTTTGTATTATCCTGATGATGGCGAAAACGGACCTAATCAGTTATGGGGTGTGCTATGCCTACCATACGAAACACGTTATGATGTGCGCTTGATAGCATTGCTTAATTTCGGTCAGCAATCTTACTCATGGACAGCAAGGCGTACCCGTGACACGATTAAGCTCTTACAGGATGTCAATTTATTGCCACCTAAAATGTCTGTAGACGATATTATTCAATTGGGTCAAGCAAGCCGTTTTGATTACGCATCTGCAATCACAATTTTAAATGCAACTACAATGGAGATTCTAAGTTTCGATGCTGAGATGATCTATGATCCTCTTGAGGATTATCATCAACTGATTAACTTTTTTATCTTATGGTCAAAAGCACAATTTGAACCAACGCAATGGCAAGTATTTTATACGTCCGATGAAAGTTATATTTGGGATGTGAAAGTCATGTTTTCATTCAATGCCAAAGTGTATGAGACACGCATTGATTATCAAGGAGATTGGGTGAATATGTCATTTGTGAAACTTATCAATCAAGCATTGGCTGAGGCAGATATTGATGCTCAATTTTATCATATTGTTTCAGGTGACCAAGTTGCTATAGTTGCTTGTTTGAATCAACGGCAAATTAGGGTGTTGCTTCAACAACAATTCATTGAACTCTATAATATTTAAGAGAGTCTATTGAAAATAAAAAGTGAGTCATTACGTAATGACTCACTTTAGGTATTCTGCGATTAGATTTTTACCTCATGCAAAATCATCAGTGGTGCGCTCGATAATAACCATCACATTATCGGTGAAGCGCAAAGCATTTGGTTTCTCAACTTTGACTTGAATGTGCGTCGCGCCACAATCCACAATCGCTACTTTTGCAATATTGGTTGCGAGTGCTTCTAGCGTTTTATAGCTGGATGCTTCCACATGAGCAATCACCGCTTTATTGACCGTCTTATAATTCAAAATGTCATAGGGGTTATCGGTTTCACCACCTTTACGAATATCGGTATATAGCTCCATCGTGATGACGACATCTTGCTTATCTTTTAATTCATGCTCATTAAAACCAATCATGCAGCGTAAGCGTAAGTTTTCTATACGTATAATATCCATTGTTATCCTTGTAACTTATCATGTGTATTATGATAGCGTATCACGGGTTATAATTCAGCTAATTGACGTACCATCTGGCGCATGGTTGTTTTGTAATCATTGCCATCAAAATTGAAGCGCGGACTCCGACGAATTTTATCAGGTGGGTCAACTGCTTCTACTTGAGCAATCACAATCGTTTTACGGTTATCACGGAAAAATCCCCATGCGGATTGATTATCTGCTGCTGCGAGGCTTGCACCTGATAATACAAACACCATATGCTTGCATTGCTTAAGAGCAGGGTGGACACCACTACTCCAATTAACATCCGTGCTGCTATCATGCAGCCAAACAGCTAACCCACTTTTTTCGAGGTCTTCTGCTAATTTTTGCGCCAATGCTTCATCGGCTAGCGCGTAATTCAAATAAACGGTATCGCGTGTGAGTTTCGGTGCGGTGCGCTTATCGCCACCATCACCAATTTCGATGGGATCAGGGCGATGCTGCTCATCATGTAATTCAGTTTTACCCATACGGAACACTGTGCCACCACAAACCGAACAGATGCCGCGTGTCGCTGCTTGTCCCTTACGTGTCCAAACTGCTTGCGCGTCGTCAATCTCCACCGATTCACGGCAACTCATGCAGTACCCTTCGATGATAATCTCATCCATTTCGTCTGTCATAAAGATGCCTTTCTCGTTATGCTTAAAATGCGGACAGATGTTCCAGATTATAGCAGTTTTTATGTATTGCGCCTTTAGGAAGATCATGAGTGATTTGCGTCGTATAAAATGACTGAGCGCATTAAAATGTCTTTAAATGTGCCTATTGGTTCATCATTTCTACATACAGTCAGCGTATACTAAGGCTAATTATTGTTCACTAAATGAGGAAACTGGATGAGCGTATCAATCTGGCAAGCGGATGGCACACAAGCGACGCACGATGTTGATGTATTGGTGGTTGGCGCAGGGCTAGTCGGATGCTCCGCAGCATACTTTGCTGCTCAAGCAGGGCATGATGTCGTCATTACAGAAATGCGTGATATTGCAATGGGTGCAAGCGGACGAAACGCTGGCTTCATGATTTCAGGCTTAGATACTTACTATCATAAAGCAATAGAAGAATATGGTGCTGATATTGCGCGTGAAATGTGGCAATTATCAGGCGAGACGATTGATTTTTGGAAGATGATCGTCAAGCAATCGGGTGATGTGTCAATGAACGAAACAGGCTCACTCTTGCTTGCTGAAACTGAAAAAGAAGCTGAGGAACTTGTCCATGCTGCAAAAGCGCTCCAAGAAGCTGGCATAGATGTCATTTATCATGCGAGTGATCCGCTCAACCGAGGCTATCTATCCGCCATTGAGCAACCGCGTGATGCTGCGGTCAATCCGTATCAATTGACCCAAGCGATTTTTAAGGCGAGTGGTGCGAAAATCTTTACCAATAACGAGGTTTATCATATTGAGCAAACGACCCCTGATATTGTGACCGTGTATACCCAACATGCGATTTTCAAAGCCAAGCATGTTATCTTAGCAACCAATGCTTACTCACCTAAAATTGATCGTTACTTTTACGATAAAATTATCCCGACACGCGCGCAAGTATTTGTCACTGAGCCTCTCGCTAAATCTGTGATTGATGTCTGTGGATATAGTAACTATGGCTATATGTATTATCGCATGACCTTCGATAATCGTTTCTTGATTGGTGGCGCACGCAATAAGCACGTCCCACATGAACATGATACAACCGAAGATCGCGTCAATGTGCTGGTGCAATCCGAACTAGAACGCTATATGCAAAAATACTTCCCTGATGTTGACCAACCGATAGCCCGCCGTTGGGCTGGCATTATGGGCTTTAGTGTCGATGGTTTACCGCTCGCAGGAACATTGCCCGATAAACCGCGTGTTGCCTTTGCAGTCGGCTTTACGGGGCATGGATTAGCACTTGGGGCTGGTGTTGCAAAACGCGCCGTTGAACTCGCATTACATGGCGAACATGCTGGCGCAGTCGATGCCCGTCGCCTTGAATCCTCAGCTATTCGTATTTAATCTAAACTGAGAGGCAACTTCAAAATAGTTGCCTCCATCATAAATCGTTCAGATCGAATGTTATAAAATATGCTACCTTCAATTGCTGACACACTCCCTGAATTAATGACCTTTCTCAAGCAGATGACTGCTGATTATGACGCAGGGATAATTTCATCATGGCAAGAATGCGCTGAGGCAGTGTTTGATTTCTATACACCACCTAAGATGCAAACAATCGAAAATATTGCGCCTCATTGGCAAGCAATGGCATCACATCGTAATGGACAAACGCTGATTCATGTGACCTGTGTATTTATGGCATTATTTCGCTCAGAGGATTATCAAGCATTATCGGCACGTCAGAAAATATTGGTCGAGTGGGCAGTGCTATTCCATGATATTAGCAAAGTGCCGATACACGGTGGGCATGATTATGTACATGGCGTGAAATCGGCAGCAGTTGCAGGGCAAGCACTCACTACATTAGATTTTCCGATTATATCAACTATCACTGATTCAGATATAGCACACTGGCATGACCTCACATTTAATGCC
>JBAUIA010000333.1:0-74372 GCA_049680565.1 Phototrophicaceae bacterium | reverse complement strand
TCATCGCCTTGTGGGGCAAAGACAACATCAATATCGCCTGTTTCATCATTGCTGCGTGTCATCCACAGCGCATATTGTTCTGCATCTGTTTCTGAGCGATACAATACCCAATCATAGGTAAGTGCATCATCAGGCACATATTGACGATCTAAAATAAGATCAACAGCTTGGGCTTGTGTTAGCAAATTCCCATCGCCATAGTTTGTAAAAGCAGTATAAACAGTGTAATAAATGGGATAAATAACAAGACATGTTGCGAGAACAAGTCCGGGCAACATCCAACGTAAGGGTCCTGCATTCGGTGCAAAGGCAATAATATTCGCCCCTACAGCAGCAATACCGATGACAAAGCCTAGACCACCATTGCCAGAAAAAACAAGCGAATAAACAAGAATTAGGGCAAAAGCATCGAGGACAATAAGCAATAAGTAACGAAGAACAGTGGAGAGGACAGAGTCCCCATCAGATGGGGACTCTACCTTCCGTTTCTCGGAAGATACGGATGTCATAAGGTTTTAGCCAATTAGCTATCTAAACTGTTTGTGATGAGATTTGTTTCGTCATCATAGGTGAAGGTTACTTCGGTTTCTTCGCTGAGTGAGATTGCATAGTTATCGCCACCAGCAACACCATCAACACCATAATTTTCATCCCAACCACCATTCATAGCGACTTTGTATTCATAGTCACCTGCTGGGAGGGTTACAGTAAAGGTATAGAGACCGTCTTCGCCTAAGACCATGAATGTTGCTTCACATGCAGGATCCCAATCAGCATCACAACCTGCTTCATCTTGTAAGCTACCAGCGAGACCAACGATACGTTCATCGGATTGTACGAGTGCAATTGCATCAACCATTTGATCGACTGCGATATTGAATGCGTCTGCTGGTACTTCACCTTGGCTTACGAGTGTCAAGGCGTTACCTGCTGCACCCCATACTGCACCCATTTCTGGGATTGCTGGCATTGGTACTGCATCACTACCTGCTGCTACGAAACCTGCAATATTTGCATCTGCGCTGGTATCAACGGAGAGCAATGCTGGCGGACGACCATCACCATCAAAAATTGCTTGCATGAAGTCTGTTGTTGCAACATATTCAGTCAAGAAGATTTCTGCGAGGAGTTGGTTTTCGCTGAATGCACTAATCATAAAGCCTTGACCACCAGCGAATGGTGCGCCTGTAGCTTCACCATCTACAACACCTGAAACTGGAAGTGGATCAATGCTGAATGGAACGCCTGCTTCGCTGATACGGCTTGAGTTCCAAGGACCTGTTACGAGCATACCGAGGTCGCCATCTTCAAAGAGTTGGAAAACCACATCATCGTTCACATCAGGAACCATGAGACCATCACTATACATACCGCCGAGCCAATCTGCTGCGGCTAAACCACCTTCTGAATTCCAACCAACATCTGCTGGGTTGTATGAACCATCTTCATTGAGACCAAAGATGTAACCACCGAAACCAGAAATGATTGGGAAGTTATGATATGCATCACCTGTTTGTACGAGGAAACCGTATTGTGCATCACCTGATTCTTGGAGTGCTTCGGACGCTGCACGAACATCTGCCCATGTGGTTGGTGCTTCAGGGACGAGGTCTGTATTACGGATTAATGCAATATTTTCTTGAGCATATGGGAGACCATACAGTTCACCATTGAATGTGAAGAGGTTCAAGCTACCTTGTGAAAATTCATCGGTTAAAGCGCCAAGTTCCAAGGGAAGAATTGCACCATTTGAAACAAGTTGACCGAGCCAGTCATGAGCGCCGATGAAAATATCAGGTCCTTCACCGACAGGACCAGCAATCAATAATTGATCGCGGATATCACCGAAGCCAAGTTCAACAACTTCAAGTTCAATACCAAGTTGTGCTGCTACATCATCCGCAAGGTCATTGATGATTGGTGCGCGATTACCATCTGCCCAAACAACAAGGACGTTGCCTTGTGCCATAACGCTATTAAGGGTGCCGAGCAACATGGCTGCGACGACTGTCATAATTACTACAAATCTAGTACGTGACATCTTCGATATAACCTCTCTTAAAATATTTATGAAGTGTAAGCTATTTAATGCCACTCATTATATGAGTGGATGGTTAATTATAGCTTGAATTTCGGATTTGTCGAAAGGTAAACTTTGGAAAAGTAGCAAACTTACTGTATAACCTGCACAATAATTAGACTGAATTTTTGCCGATATTTAGCCAAAATGAATGAGAGCGGTTTCAATTGTCATCTTCTGTAATGTTTTCAGGGCAGATGTGTAGTAGATATTCCCATGTGTATATTCCTGTTGTATGACCATCATCCCAAAATGGTTGGATAGCATAGCTGCCAACTTGTTGTAAGTTGGTCAGATCATAGGAACGGGAGGGGGTTAAGGTCAAAATATTATCAGGTGCATATTTTATACCCATAAATTGATGCCCGCCACGACATTCAACACAGGGACAGGCTTCTCTGAGATGCGACAATGGATATTGGCAAATATGAGCATTTGACCATTCAATTTCTAAAAATGGATTCTGTTTATCACTACGATTGATTGTGATTGCTACTGGACGTATATCTGTTGACATTCTGATTTTGCTTTCAAACTATGGCATACAAGGCTTCTATCTTAAACGAAAACAAAGTCAAAGTTTAGGCGTTTGTCAGATAAGAACCTGTACTAAAGCACAGTAAGAAAATCAAAATTTCAACTATACTCATAGATAGACAGCATGAAGGTAGGAGTAATGGGCAAAACACTCGAAGATGCCAACCGAGATTTAACCATCCTTAATCGTATTGCAGAAGCGCTTAATCGTGAGGTTGATCTAGCACAAGCGCTGCAAGTTGCCATGGCAAACATTGTGGATTTATTCAACCTAGATACAGGTTGGATTTTTCTATTGGACGAACAATCTGGCAAATATTACACCGCAGCAACAATCGGTTTACCACCTGCCCTCGCTGACCATCCACGTCGTATGGCTGGGACATGCCATTGTATTGATACTTATGAAGATGGTGATATGGATGGTGCGGCAAATATTAATGCCATTACTTGTTCACGGCTTAAAGGTTTACGAAAAGGCACGGATGGCTTGCGCTATCATGCTAGTATTCCACTATATGCTCAAGCAAAACGCTTACATTCGCAAGCAAGCGATACGATAAATCGGCAATTAGGTATCCTCAATGTGGCAAGTACAGATTGGCGAGAAATTTCTGATGATGAATTACGTGTTTTACATACTGTTGGTGATTTGATGAGTATCGCCATTGAACGCGCCCGTTTATTCCAGCGTAGTGCTGAACACGGTGCAATCAGTGAACGCAACCGGATTGCACGGGAAATTCATGACACGATTGCTCAAGGATTAGCCGCTTTAGCACTCAAGTTAGAAACGGTTGATGTATTATTAGATAATGGTGCAGATCGCAACGACATCCGCATCATTATCAATAGCGCGTTGCTATTAACCCGCGACAATTTGGAAGAAGCGAGACGCTCAGTCATGGATTTACGGGCTGCTCCCCTTGAAGGAAAAACCCTTAAAGAGGCTATTCTGTTATTGTTCAATGATAATCATCTGCAGGGCACAGTCGATATGATTGGCAGTAGTCCGCCCTTATCAATCCGCGTGGAATCCGCACTATATCGGATAGCGCAGGAGGCAATCACGAATATTGGCAAACATGCTCGCGCAACATCGGTTATTGTACAGATCATCTTGACACCTGAGCGTGTACGCCTTGTGATTGAAGACGATGGCATTGGATTTGATATGGGGCAACCCATCAATAGTGGGCGCTTTGGCTTAGTGGGTCTAAAAGAGCGCGTTAAATTGCTACATGGCACAGTCGATATTGTGAGTTGTGTAGGTAGTGGTACAGTTATCGAGACAAGCATACCATTGGATAGTCCAGATGAATGACCTAATAACAATTATCGTAGCAGATGACCATCCGATTGTACGCGATGGATTAGTCACGATTTTAGGGACGCAATCTGATTTTGAGGTTGTCGCTGCAGCACATAATGGAAAAGAATTAGTTGCTATGGCACAGCAATTTTTACCAGATGTCATTTTAACAGATTTAGAAATGCCAGAAGTAGATGGTGTGCAAGCTATCCGTACCATCCGTGCCTTATTGCCTGATATGAATTTCATCGTATTCACAGCCTTTGATACCGATGAACGGATAGTGAGCGCTGTCCAAGCAGGTGCGAAAGGCTATCTATTGAAAGGCTCACCACGCGATGAGGTCTTCAAAGCAATTCGTGTAGTAAGTCAAGGTGGATCACTCTTAGAACCCACTGTCGCAACAAAGCTCTTACAGCATATGAGCGGTAATCATTCAGCGCAAGATACGCTCGTTGATCCGTTGACAGACCGCGAAATGGAAGTATTGACGCATCTTGGGATGGGGATGACCAACAAAGAAATTGGTAGCGAATTATTTATCACCGAAAGAACCGTCAAATTCTATGTGAGTGCAATACTTGGTAAATTAAGTGCGAGTAATCGTACGGAAGCGGTTACGATTGCTTTACAACGCGGCTTGATTGATATTAAGCAAAATCCAAACAACAATAGTCGCTAAACGCTTGCTCTACGCTTTATGGAACGCATTGCGTGTTTGCGTGTGTCTGCTACAATGTTGACCCTAAGTTGAACTCAAAACACACGGAGACACCTGTATGAAACAACGTTTCGTAGCGTTATGTTTAATTGTAATGATGATCTTGACTGCTTGCGATGCTGGTGATGGTCAAGATATTTTGATTGAAATGGAAGTAACTAGTATTGTCACTCAAATTGTTGTTGTCACAGCAACCTCAGAAGGTGACACAAGTATTGCCCAAGCAAATACAACCCCTGCACCACTGACTGTTAACACGGTAGAACCTAGCACTGATGAAACTACCACAGCAACACCAGCCGTATCACCAACAGCAGGACCGACGGCTACACCCAATGTTTTCCCAACCCCGATTGTTGGCGAAATATTGATTGCTGAACAAGATTTCCAAAATGGTAAGATGTTCTGGTTACAACCAATTGACCAAATTTGGGTTGCCACCACCAATGACGCAGGTGAACAACTCTGGATTAATCGGGATGACATCTTTGAAGATGGCATGGTAGAGAATGATCCCCAACTGACCCCACCCGCACAAGGTTTATTCCAGCCGATTCGTGGCTTTGGGTTCTTATGGCGTACAGAAGAGAATCTGCAAACGACATTGGGTTGGGCAACAGGAGATGAATTTGGTCACACGACCAATTACGAGTATCATTGGGGAGGAACAGTCAACGAAAATAATGTGTATGAAGCAGGTCCCGGTTATCATCTAATAACCACCTTGAATCGTACCGTTTATCGTTTTGATGAAGCAACACGTACTTGGTCAATTATTAGGCAGAACGAATGACACATTTAAGACAATGGGAACTTGCAACCGATGCGCCGTATACCTTACATCTCGCATCGGATGCACGCTTGAGTAAAACAAGTTATATCAATGACCAGAGTTGGGATATACTTCTCGGCTCTGGTGATGAAGCCGCTATTAAGCTCCAAACACGCTATGGATCACGCACTAACCTCACGAGTTTAGTCCCGATGTGGCAAACAGATGATCGCGTGATTTATCAAGCACAGACCTATCATAACGCCCCGATCATCACAGCATTTGCACCCAATCGCATTATTGTAAATGCCGATATTCTACCGAGTGTACAACTCGTAGCCGACCATATGGCATTTTCTTCCCAAGTGGTTGCTGGACAATACATGATCCACAACAACACTAAAAAAACGCTCAACCTACGCCTTGATCTATTCGGTCATTCAATTGCTAATGATGAAGAACAAAAATTAGCAATTATTACGATGGCGGATAAGGCTGGACATGCCCTCTCACTTGGCAAATACGCACGTCTTGCGCCTGTTGTTCTCGTTGAGAATGGCAATGCTGATTCAATGGCAACAGGTAATGCGCGTCCTAAAGTCGGCGTGAATGTGACCATTAAAGCAGGGGCAAGCGAAACTATTCGCTTTGTCCATGCAGGGTTAGATGATCTACGACAATCATTAGCAGAAGCACGCCGTTGGTTACTGGTTGATTGGACAGCTTTCATCAGCGCGATTGACACAGCATCCGACACAATTCCGACGATTCAGACGGGTAATTTGGATTGGGATTTAGTGATTGCATGTAGTTATAATCGGGCAATACAAGCTGTCTTACGTCCCAATGGTATTTTTCCGCGTGAGACCTTCGTTGCATCTCGACAACCCAAATATGGATTCAGCCGTTTGGGTCATGGCACCGATCATCCGCGCATGTGGCAAGGTCAAGCCGTTGATAGTGCTTATCTATTAACCCCTATCTTGGCTGCAAGCTATCCGCAAGCAGCAGAAGGTATCATACGTAATTACGTTGCGCTCCAGAAAAAAGATGGATTCATTGATTTGATTCCAAATCTTGGGGGTGAGCATAGCGGTATCTTATGCACCCCGATCTTAGCGCGGATGGCATGGCGCGTCTATGAAGTAACGCAAAATCGGGCGTTCATTGAAGATAATTTTAATGGCTTAAAAGAATTTTTCGATCATTGGTTACAACAAGATGTCGATGAAGATGGTGTCCCTGAATGGCTCGATCAACGCCAAACACATTATGCCGCCTTCCCAACTTTTGGTATGGGTCGTGAATGGTCGCAAGGGGCAAATATCAGTACCGTTGAAACGCCTGATTTAATCGCTTATTTGCTCTCCGAAGCTGATGCGCTGATTCGTATGGCGGATATTGTCAAAGATAAACGCGCAAAATCAACACTCGCAACAGCTATAAAAACTTTATCGGAGGCATTAGAGTCTCTATGGCATGACGGTCATTATGCTTATCGTGATCGTGATACACATTTAACAAGCACGGGTAAAATCATCCTTGATGAAGGTAAAGGTGATACAGAACATACCCTTGAAGAAGCCTTGTTAATGCCAAACCGTGTCATTGTTAAGATTACAGGCGGTTCACGGCATATTCCTAAAGTGACCTTACATATTGCTGGCATTAATACGGATGGTGAACCAATCCGCGAAACAGCAAACTTCGCTGCATTTTATTGGTATACAGGTGAAGGTGTTTATACGAGTAAGACAACATTTTCGCAAATTAATAAAATTTGGTGTGAGGGATTAAGTCGCGTTTATAGCATCACCGCTAGAACCCTCGATACAACTCAAATTGACATTAATACACTCGTGCCACTTATGAATATTATCCCTGATAAAAACAAGCAAATACTCGCTGACCATGCTTTAGATGATACAACCTTTTTGCGTCCTAATGGCATTACAATGATTCCTGCCAATAATCCGCATTTTGATCCTGCTAATGCTGAAGGCGCAGGGGGTATTTGGATGTATTGGCAGACCTTAATTGGAAGTGGTTTGATAGATGCTGGCAAATCAAGCAAAGTCGCTGATATTGTCAAAGCGCAGTTGGACATGCTCGTTACAATTTTTGCAGAAACTCATGATACGGCTCAGTTTTATCATAGTGATGAAGTCCGTGCAATCAGCGAAAAGGGTCATCTAAATGGGATTGCGCCACTTTATTTATTACAACAATTGATGGGCGTTATCATTCCGCAGCATGATAGAGTCCATCTCAGTCAAGAATTTGGATGGGGTCGTGCGGTAAGCATTCGTCAACATGGCGTTTATGTGCGCCGTACAACCAAAAGTATAAAAATTGAATTTGCATCAGGACATACTATCGCGCTTGATGCCCCGCTCAAAGAGGCAATCACAGTCACTGATCCTAAACCTATTAATAAACCGATAGTTGGTGAGATTGCATTAGCGGAAGAAACAAAAGCGGTTATCCCTGACCCAACACCGCCACCAGTTGCACCTATTCAAGCGGATACTGACACAAGTAAACGAATTATCATTGAAGTGGATACCGATTAATCTATGACTGCTTACACATCACAAGCTGCTTATGATTTTATTGTCCGCAGTACCGCCGACGGTATTTTAATTATGAGCAGCGATCAAACTATTCAGCACATGAATCCTGCTGCTGCTGCAATCCTCAGTGTGACATTAGAGGATGTGATTGGTAAGTCACCTCAAATGGTATTTCGTAAAAATCAGTCATTAATCAATTTATTCATGCGGACAGGTGAGCAAAAACTCGATGTGCGCTTACCACGTCAACGGTTGGCGCAAGGCATTGCTAGCACGATTGTTGATGAAAATGGGCATAATTTACGGATTGTTGTATTGCAAGATGTTACCGAAAAGCGCGATATTGAAAACCGTCGTGAGATGCTCAGTAGCACAATTGCTCACGATTTACGTAATCCAATTTCTGCGATTGGTGGCTTCGCAGATTTAGTCACGCGCTTTGGTGACTTAAATCCACAGCAGACGAAATATATTACAAGGGTTCGGCAAACAACCACTAAAATTCATGAAGTGGTCAAATCGCTAGTCGATTTAGCATGGATTGAAGCAGGGATGCCTTTAGCGCATGTACCCATTCGCTTTGATGAAATTATTCAAGATGCTGTCAAAGCACATGCTAGCTTTGCTCAGAAGCAAGAAATTGGCATTGCAGTCTCGCTACAAACGCCCCTGCCAATTGTGATGGGCGATCCATTGCGCTTGCAGATGGTGATTATGAACCTCATCAGTAATGCACTGATGTACTCCGAGGCAGAAAGCAATGTGGTGATTCATGCATGGGGCGATCAAAATGAGATTTATTGTAGTGTTGCGGATCGTGGCATTGGTATTGATGATAGCGAACTCGAAATGATCTTTGACCGCATGTACCGCTCACGCGATGATCGTGTACGAGAAATTGCAGGAGGCGGTCTAGGATTAACGGTTGCACGCACGATCATCAAACGGCATGGTGGTGATATTTGGGCGAGTAGTAATCTTAATTTGGGGAGTACCTTCACTTTTGTATTGCCTGCTGTGGAGCTATAAACAGTGCGTTCATTACTCAGTATTTGCTGGTTCGGTTTTATAATCGTATGCCTCGGATGCACGCCTGATTTACCTAATGCTGCAAATATCACACCTGTTACCGCAATACCAACACCAAGTAATCCTGACTTATGTGCCATGGGTCAAGATGAGACCCAATCATGGCAAACGCGCCTTGATAGCTTGACTATGATTCATGATCGAGCAGGGCAATGCGAGGCAGATATAGATTTGCTACTCTACGTTGCTTACGTTAATTATGGGCAAGTCTTAGAAGATGACGGCACTCAGTCACAAGCCATTGAAGCCTATCGCAGTGCTTTGCAATATTTCCCTGATGGGACAAATGCTCGCGCACGCCTACAGCGCTTAGAATCGCCAAATTTATCACCTACAATTGAGCGTTGTGATACGAGTACACCATCTGGTGAATTAGATGACTATGTGCCAACAGACGGTTCATTTGTCACATTTGGTCGAGCAGGATTCCAACTTAACAATGCACCTTTCCCTATTTATGGCGTGACCTATTATCCATCTGCCACCCCCTTTGAATTATTTCTCACTGAGACAGATTTAGATGATGTTGCATTTGAACTTGATCTCATCGAATCCGTTGGAATAAACACAATACGCATTTTTTTACGCCCCGATGATCTATTTATTTGTCCGGCAGTTGTACCCCATGTCGAAAATTTTGAACGACTGGATGGCATCTTAGCTTTAGCGGGTGAACAAGATTTACGGGTGATTATGGTTTTGAATTACGATATTGTGCCGAGTATCTTATATTTTGAAGCGTATATCCAAGCGCAAATGCAATTCATTGTGGCACGGTATCAAGATGAGCCAACCATCCTCGCATGGGACATCCGCGACCAAGGTGATGTGGATTATCGCAATGGCTTTGTCCGACAAGATATTGCATTACGATGGCTTGCAGATGCGGTCATTAGCTTACGCACAATTGACACCCAGCATCCGATTACCATTGGTTATTGGCAAGATTCGACAGTTGTTGCGCCTTTTATTGATTTTGTCAGTTTTCAATTTTATGAGGACTACGATAATTTACGACAAGAGATTGCTAATCTACGTGCCAGCACAAATCGTCCAATTTTATTATCAGGGATTGGCTATAGTACCTTTACAGTCAGTGATATTAGCCAACGTAATTTGCTGTTTCAAGCCTTTGAAGAAGTCGCCAATAATGGATTGATGGGATGGGTTGTTAACCATGCCTTTGATTATCCGCGTACAGTGACCTGCACACCACCTGATTGCCCCAGTGAAGCGAGTGACCTTAATCAATATGGATTATGGAATACAGGGTATTTCCCCAAATTAGCAATTGAAGCGGTACGCATCACCACAGGGATTGATGAATAAACCATCTTAGATACCTTATATCCTCCTATACCTTTGGGTAGTTTTCTGCCACTTTGCACAACTTTGTGTTTGCTGTATCGTACCGTCTCATAATGATCTAACACAGATACCGCATAATGTGGCGATGACTATGCCATATGATGCAGAAAGTGATTTACTTAATGGGTATGCGACGGCGAAATCGTCAATCAACTGTAAAATCCAAAGATGACAATGAACGGATTGTTCCTGATGTAGATATTAAAATAAGCCGATTAATTGGATATATGCGTCCATATATCCCGCGTTTCTTAGTGGCGGTTGTTGCCTTAATTTTTAGCGCGGGCTTGAGTTTGGTTTTCCCTGCTGTGATCGGTGGTGTTGGTCCTTTACCGGGATTATTAGATAGTGTCCTCAATGAAGGTAGTGTTGCGATGCTCGACAACATCACCATGATTTTGTTAGCAGCCTTCTTATTTCGCTCATTCACAACCTTTGTTGAAACCTATAACTTGAATTATATCGGTGAACGCTTGGTTGTTGATATTCGGAAGCAACTCTATAGCCACTTGCAATTTATGTCGCTCAAGTTTTTTGCGGATCGGCGTGTTGGTGAACTCGTGAGCCGTATTTCGAGTGATGTCACGGTCATGCGAACAGCATTAACCAATAATCTAACGACCTTACTACAGCAAAGTGTGGTTTTAATTGGCTCAATTGTGATTATGTTTGTTATCAATATTCGCTTGAGCTTATTCATCCTTGTGGTAATTCCAATCATTGCGCTATTTGTTGCTATTTTCGGATATTACCTGCGTAAACTCAGCACTGAAGTACAAGATGAAATTGCAGGTTCAACGGTTGTTGCTGAAGAAGTAATGCAAAATATACGCGAAGTGAAGAGTTTCGTCCGCGAACCTTATGAAATTGAACGGTATGATGGCGCAATCAACCGAGCCTTTAGAGCTTCTGTTAAATTATTACGGATACGCTCACTCTTTGGTCCAATTGGGGCGTTTCTCGGATTTGGTGGTTTGGCATTAATTGTTTGGTTTGGTGGGCGCGAAGTCATCGCGGAGCGTTTGACCACAGGTGAATTGATTGCTTTCTTGATTTATGGCTTAACAGTAGCAGGTAGTTTTGGCTCTCTGATTGCCTTATATTCTTCATTTCAAGAAGCATTAGGCGCAATGAAACGTGTTTTCCAGATCATTGATGAAGAAGCAGATATTGAAGATAAGCCCAATGCTCAGGTATTAGGTCAGGTTGAAGGACGGATCAGTTTTGATGATGTGAGTTTCTCGTATGAAGATCGCACAGAAGTTTTGCATGAGATTAACCTCGATATTGACTCAGGTGAAATTGTCGCACTCGTCGGTCCTTCTGGTGCAGGAAAATCAACAACTTTCAACTTGATACCACGCTTTTATGAGGTTAATAGTGGCGCAATCCGTATTGATGGTATCAATGTACAAGATGTCACACAAGCCAGCCTACGCGCTCAAATTGGGATTGTTCCACAAGAAACTATGTTATTTGGTGGCACAATTGGCGAAAATATTCTGTATGGTCGTTTGGATGCAACACACGATGAAGTAATTGCTGCTGCAAAAGCTGCCAACGCGCATGATTTTATCATCGAAATGATTGATGGCTATGGTACGATTGTTGGCGAACGCGGTATTAAACTCAGTGGTGGACAACGTCAACGGGTAGCAATTGCCCGCGCAATCTTGAAAAACCCGCGCATCCTCTTACTGGATGAAGCAACCAGTAGCCTCGACAATGAAAGTGAATATCTCGTACAAGAAGCCTTATCACGCTTGATGCAAAATCGCACAACGATTATCATTGCCCATCGCTTGAGTACAATTCGTATCGCGCATCGTATTGCAGTCATGAATGCAGGGCGCATTGTTGAACTTGGTACACATGACGAATTGATGGCATTAGATGGCTTATACGCCAAATTATACGAGATGCAATTCCGTGAACAAGATTTGCTACAGGTCAGTGGTGCGGATTAGGCGCATTTTCTGATAGAATTAACTGCATAACTATCAAAATCAACCCAACGTGTGTTCGTTTCAATAGTCATAAGACTCACGAAACAACATGCGTTGTCTGTTTTAAGAGCGAAGGAAAATCAATTGGCTACAAATTCAATTTGGGTGAGTACAGATTTAGTACTTTCCAATACAAAATACGGCGAAAATGAACGTGTTCTCATCATGACTGGCGATAGCGTTGACTTAATCGAAGCAATCGCAGATGTTGCTGAGGCAGTTGATGTATATGACAGTCAGTTTAGCACGCTCAAGCGCTTACGGCATTATATCCGCAAAGATAATGTGCAATTTTTCGATGATGTGTATCCGACAGCTACAGCACTTTACGATACGGCAATTGTTTTTGTCCCTAAAGGACGTGACTTCGGACGGGCGCAAATGTGGAGTGCCATGCAAGCGCTCAAACAAGATGGATTCTTGTATCTGGTCGGTCCTAATAAGGCTGGTGCAAAATCACTGATTAAAGATGCAATTGAGGCATTCGGTCAATGCCAAGTATTAGATTACAAGAAAAGTCATCGTGTTGGGGCAAGTAAAAAGGAAGCCAGTACATATGACTATCCCGAAGCATGGGGACATCTTCCAACAGAAAAGCAATATATCAGCTTGGATACCCCACTCGGTACGATTGAAATTGCGACACAACCCGGCATTTTTAGTTGGCAATCATTGGACGATGGTACACAATTTTTGCTGGATGACCTTGTCTTACGGGATGCAAAAACTGCCCTCGATATTGGGTGCGGATACGGTGTAATAGGTGCGCTACTGGCACAAAATTTTGAGCATGTAACCCTCACAGATAATAATCTGCTGGCAATCAGTTGTGCCAGAGCAACGCTTGAACGTAATGGCATCACGAATGCGACTGTTATTCCTAGTGATGTTTATAGTGAACTGAGTGGTACACATTATGATCTGATTATCAGTAATCCACCTTTTCATCGTGGTTTTGAACTCAGCACCAATGTGACCCATAAGCTGATTAATCAAGCGCCTGAATATTTGACAAAAGGTGGACGCTTACTGATTGTTGCAAACGAGTTCTTGAAATATGAAACTGTATTTTCTGATACTTTTAGACAGTTAGAAACACGGTCACGCAATACAAAGTACAAGATATTGGAAGGTAGTAATTAATGGCTATGCACGTCGATGTTTGGTCTGATTTTGTATGCCCTTGGTGTTTTTTAGTTTCGACCAGCTTAGAGAAATTAGAAGCATCACATGGTGTTACTGTGGCGTGGAAATCGTATGAACTACGCCCAAAAGGGTCGCCACCCATGCCTGAGAATTATCGCGCTCGGATTGAAGCGATGCGTCCTCAAATGGAGGCAATGGCAAAAAGCCAATATGGCATCGAGCTTAAGAGTGGTAAATTTGGCATTGATAGCCGTCCAGCGCTCATTGGTGAAAAATTTGCCGAGCAATTTGATCGAGGGGCAAGGTATCACAAAGCCGTTTTTGAAGCCTATTGGTTACATGCCCAAAATATCGAAGATACTATTGTTTTGGGTGATATTGCGGAGTCTGTCGGGTTGAACCGAGACGACTTTCTCAATAGTTTAACAGACCCAGAACTTGAGGCTTTAGTTGATGCTGATGTACAACTCGCACGCGATTATCAATTGAACGGTGTTCCTGCATTGATATTTGCCGATAAATTTTATATTCCGGGGGCGCAACCTTACGAAGAACTGGTGCGTGTTGTTGAACAAATTACGCAACGTTTGGAGCAGGATTAGTGGTCTGGTTGATTATTGTCGTTAGTGTGCTGCTGATTGCCTTACTGCTTTGGTGGTTGTTGATTCGCACCGAAGGGGTCTATTTGGGGCGATCAGTGGTCATTAAGTTATATGATTTCTACGCAGCACGCTATGATAGTATCGTTCAGATTGAAGATATTGATGAGCATGTGCATTTAGCGATTCCAATCATGACGAAACTCAAGCCACATATTAACCCTCTCGTACTTGATGTTGCCACAGGGACGGGACGGATTCCATTAGCGCTATGCCAACATGCGCGTTTTGAAGGGTCAATCATTGGCTTAGATGCGAGTAGCGGTATGTTAAAGCAAGCGATTCGCAAAATTGATGATAATCACTTTGAACAATATGTCTCATTTTTACATGGTGATGGCTTATCTTTACCTTTCAATGATAATAGCTTTGACCTTGTGACCTGCATGGAAGCCTTAGAATTTATGCCCTCACCCGAAAAAGGCTTACAAGAACTCGTGCGCGTCCTGCGTCCATCGGGCATATTACTCACAACACGGCGCATTAATGAATTTATGCCTAGTAGAGTATGGTCACAAGAGCATATGCAAAACTTGCTGCTCTCCGCAGGGATGGACGCAATTGAGTTCGAGAAGTGGCAATATGATTATGAAAAAGTCTGGGCGATAAAATCTGGAAAGTCTTATTTTATTGGCGCACAATCTGATGAAATGCGTCTCTGACTTAGAGTCTACTGGAAACCACCTATTAAATATGCCCTACCCCTCTGTTAGAATACAGCCCATTAACCTAAATTAAAGAGCCGAGAGTAAAACAGTGAAGCAATTAACTAAAGCAATTGCCCAATTAATTGAACAATCTATCCAGAATGCCCAAGCTGCTAATGATTTGCCAGCATTTGATCTACCAAGCATCAAAGTTGAATCGCCTAAGCGCGATGGTCAAGGTGATTATGCCTTTCCTGCGATGCAATTATCAAAATTAGGAAAAAAGAATCCGCGCACGATTGCAGAAGACATTGTGAAACATCTACCTGAATCTGACTTTTTGAGTCATGTAGAGGTTGCAGGTCCGGGTTTTATCAACTTTTTTGTTGCGGATGATTATCTCAAAAAACAAATAGAAACCATTCTTAGCGAAGGGAATAATTTCTTCACCTTAGATATTGGCACAGGAAAACGCGCACAAGTTGAATTTGTGAGTGCAAATCCAACAGGACCTATCCATGTTGGGCGGACACGCGGTGGTGTGATTGGTGATACGATGGCACGCTTACTAGAAGCGGCTGGTTATGATGTGCAACGTGAGTATTATTTCAATAATGCTGGTAATCAGATGGAGATGTTGGGCGAAAGTTTGAAAGTTCGCTACTTACAAGCACTTGGTGATGCAATCGAATTAGATGACAATCATTATCAAGGCGATTACCTTATTGACTATGCGAAGGAATTGGTCGCATTACATGGTGATAGTTGGCGTGATGCTGGTTGGGAAGCATTCAAGAAATTTACTGAAGAAAAGATGTTTGAATGGATTAAGATTTCGCTCAAAGCGATTGATATTGAGCATGATAATTTCTTCAATGAAGATAGCCTTTTCCAAGATGAGGAAGTCTGGCAAACATTAGCTGACCTCAAGCAAAATGGCTATGTTTACGAAGCTGTTCATTGGACAGGGGCTAGCGACGAAGAAATTGCGGAATCTAAGGCAACTGAAGCCGCGCAATGGTTTGCAACAACTAAGTTTGGCGATGAAAAAGACCGTGTCATGGTTAAGGCAGATGGTGTGCCGACGTATACCCTCCCTGATATTGCGTATCATCGGAATAAAGTGCTACGTGGTTTCGATATTATGGTGAACGTATTAGGAGCCGATCATGGGCAACAATACCGCACAGTGGCATGGGGCTTAGAAGCGCTCGGACTTGATCCGTCAGGCTTGCATGTTATTCTCAATCAATTGGTGCGGATGGTTGTTACTGACCCTGAAACGGGTGAAAAAGTCGAGAAAAAAGGCAGCACGCGACGCGGTGTTTATGACACTTTAGATGATTTGGTTGAATTGACGAGTGCGGATGCGATTCGCTATCATTTGCTGGCTTATGCACCCACAACCCATATCACTTTTGATGTTGATGAAGTGACCAAACAGAGTAACGACAATCCTGTTTACTATATCCAGAATGCCTATGTACGCTGCAATGGTATCTTCCGTGAAGCAGAAGAACGCGGGTTCACTGATGAAGGCGCAGATTTGAGTTTGATCGGTGAGAATGAACTCAAATTTATCCGTAAAGCAATGGAACTCGGTGATATAATCGAACATACCGTTAATACGTATGAACCCCATCGGATTGCGTTCTACGCCCAAGAATTAGCAGGCATTTTCCATCCTGTTTACGACAATGTGCGTGTATTGCATACCGAAGTGCCAGAAGATGTTGCAAAAGCACGCTTACGCTTTTATCGGGCTGCACAAGTGGTCTTGCATCGGGTATTGCGCCTGATGGGAATGACAACCCCTGAACGCATGTAATAATCCGAACACAAAATGAACACTGAGGACGCTATCGCTAGCGTCCTTTTTTGTTAAAATACACATACTTATTTTATGAAAAGAGGATTAAATGGGCTTAAAACCAGATCATTGGATACGCAAGATGGCACAAGAGCATGGCATGATTGAACCGTTTGCCGATGGTGAATCACGCGAAGGAATTATTAGTTACGGGGTATCATCCTATGGGTATGATATGCGAATTTCCAATGAATATAAAATTTTTACGAATGTTCATTCCGCAATTGTTGATCCGAAAAGTTTTGATCCAAAATCATTTGTTGATTTTACAGGGGATGTTTGCATCATTCCACCAAACAGCTTTGTATTAGCGCGTTCAATTGAATATTTCAGAGTTCCGCGCAGTGTTTTGTGTATTTGTCTCGGCAAAAGTACGTATGCCCGTTGTTTCAGAGGGGATACACGCGTAGCACTTGCTGATGGCACAACGCCAACACTTGAAGAAATGGCAGTGCGTGCCGATGCTGGCGAATTATTTTGGGGCTATAGCCTAAATGAGTTTGGTCGGATTATTATTACCCACTTTGAAGCACCACGCTTCATCGGGCGTGATTCACTGATCGAAATCACACTAGACAACGATGAAGTCATTCGTTGTACACCTGACCATGAATTTATCACACGCGGAGGACAACTCGTACAAGCGAATGACCTACGACCTAATGATTCATTGATGCCATTTGATTCATCTTTATGGCGTGGTTACTCAATGGTCTATCAACCGCTTAATGGCACATTATACCCTGCTCATCGTTTAGCTGATGAATGGAACTTACGGCACGATATTTATCAAAATGTAGACAATACGCATCGGCATCATATTGACCATGACCGAAAAAATAATATGCCTTGGAATATCGAACGAATGGATGCCAGTGAGCATATTCGTTATCATAATGATGACTACTATAATGGTGCTGATTTTGACCCTGTAGAACATAGTTTAGCAGTAAAAGAAGCCTTAACAGAATTATCCAAAGATCCAGAATGGCAAAAACAATTTTCTGAATCTCAACGCAAGAAAGCAATTGCATATTGGCATGATGAACAATACGCTGAACAACGCACAGCACATATTGAAAAATATCGAGCAGCATGGACAGATGAAAGACGCGCTTTAACGAGTGAACGCATGGCAGCGTATTATCAAAATCCCGAAAATTTAGAATTGAAATCGCAGCAATCAAAACGTATTTGGCAACTTGCTAGTGAAGAACGGCGCAATCAACAACGTGAGATTGCTCGTCATATTAATCTTCGTGATGAAATTACTGCTGACCATATCAAAACTGCTTTAAACCAAGCAGGCTCAATCCGAGGCGCTGCAAGAATCTTAGATTGTGATCGGTCAGTATTTAGACGTTTCCAAGATGTCATTGCAGAATTTCGTAGCAGTCCACGCTATCGTAATCATAAAGTCAAATCTATAAAATCACTCGCTGGCGATCACGATGTCTATTGTTTAACAGCACCAGAAACAGGCAATTTTGCATTAGCATCAGGCGTTTTTGTCAAAAATTGTGGACTCATAGTGAACGTAACGCCTTTCGAGCCTGAGTTTGAGGGACATATCACCATTGAAATTAGTAACACAACACCGCTACCTGCAAAAGTATATTCCAATGAAGGTGTATCTCAAGTTTTGTTCTATGAAGCAGACGAAGAATGTGAAGTTTCATATGCTGATCGCAAAGGGAAGTATCAGGGGCAACGAGGTGTTACCCCACCACGTATGATTTAAGAGAGTATAGGGGAGATATGTTACAGTCTCCCCATATTTTGAAATCCTTAATCCCCTGCTGCTGGCAATTTATCCCCAAGTTGGACACGCCATAAGGTTGCGTAAATACCATCGCCTTGTGCAAGGTCTTCATGGCGACCTTGTTCTTTAAGTGCGCCGTTTTCGAGTACAAAAATGCGGTCTGCATTACGAACGGTACTCAAGCGATGAGCAATCACAATGGTTGTGCGTCCAACAGCTATTTTTTCAAGCGAGCGTTGAATCGCGGCTTCGGTTTCGTTATCGACTGAGGATGTTGCTTCATCCAGAATAAGAACAGGCGGATTCTTGAGAACTGCACGCGCAATACTAATGCGTTGGCGTTGCCCACCTGATAATTTTTGCCCGCGTTCGCCGACAATCGTATCGTAGCCTTGTGGTAAGCTCATAATGAAATCATGTGCTTCAGCAATTGTTGCTGCTTGAACGATTTGTTCATGGGTCGCATCAAATGTACCATAAGCGATATTCTCGCGGACTGTGCCATGAAATAAGAAGACATCTTGGCTAACTAAGCCTATACTATTACGTAAATCTGCCATTTGTAGATCACGCAGATCATGCCCATCCAGTGTAATTTCACCAGCATTTACATCGTAAAAACGGAGCAACATCTTGATAATGGTACTCTTGCCTGCGCCTGTTGAGCCGACGATTGCAGCCGTTTCACCAGCAGGAATATGGAACGATAAGCCATTGAGAATTTGAGCGCCGTTGCTATATGCAAAATGAACATCATCAAAACGAACCTCGCCTGCTACATTGGCTGTTGGCAATGCTGTTGTACCATCTTCAATATCGGATTTTGTATCGAGCAAATCAAGGATACGCGCCGTTGATGCCATAGCACGTTGATATTGATCGAATGTTTCACCTAAACTGGTCAAAGGCCATAATAAGCGTTGTGTCGAGAAAATTAGGACACTATATAAACCGACATTGAGCGTGCCTTCAAGCGCGAGTCGTCCACCAAATACCAAAATTGCAATAAAACCCGCTACGATTGCCATCCGAATAAGGGGAGAAAACGCAGAACTGAGTAAAATTGCGTGTTTATTAGCATCTTGATACGCATTGCTATCACCTTCAATCCGTTTGACTTCATGCGCTTCGGCAGTAAAGCTCTTAATCGTCGCAATCCCACTCAAATTGTTTGATAGTTGGCTATTTAAGATACTCACTTGTTCACGGACATTGGCATAGCGCGGACCTAATTTGCGCTGAAACCACATTGAGCCATAAATAATGAAGGGCATCGGCAGAACTGCCATCCATGCAACAGAGGGTGCAGAAACAATGAAAAATATACCAATCACAATAATTGTAGTCAGCACTTGAATGATACTATTTGCACCTGTATCGAGAAACCGTTCCAGTTGGTTGACATCATCATTAAGAATTGCCATTAATCCGCCTGTACTGCGGTCTTCAAAATAAGCAACTTCCAAATCTTGAACGTGTTCATAGGCTTCGACACGCAGTTCATGCTCTACTGTTTGCGCGAGATTACGCCAATAGACACGATTGGCATACTCAAATACGGATTCCATCACCCATACAAAGAGTGTAATGACTGCTAAGACCACAAGTTGTTGGGCAGGGTCAGGGAAACCAAATTGTGCAAAAATTGAATTTTCACGATTAACAACGATTTCAACAGCAACACCGATTAAAGCAGGTGGTGCAAGATCAAATATTTTATTGAGAATCGAGAATCCGATTGCGAAATTAACACGGCTACGATGGGGACGCACATAATTTAATAAGCGTCGCAGTGGACTTTGACTTGCAGTTGATTGAGACATAGCTATCGTTTCAGTCTAGTGAATTTAAATGAAGCGCAAATTGTAACGAGTTCAGGATAGTATAGATAGAGCTAGGCATAAGAATCTTATGAAAGTGTGCCTTGTTTTGCAAGGTCATCCGCGACTTCATTCCAATGAACACCTGTATGGCTTTTGACTTTGTGCCAATGAACTTTTACGGCTGTTGCTTGCATGAATTTTTTATAGTTTTGGGAGATTGGTTTTTCTGTTTTCCAGCGTCTGGTTGCCCACATTTCAATACCCTTATAATCATAATAAATATCAATTTCTGCAATATCATGATCTTCGCACCATCGTATAACTTGCATCGTCGCTTCCAGTTCTCCACCAATTTGATGCGATTCTGTGAATTGATGCACACGCCCTGATAAGCGGGCTTGTTCCTGCTCATCATGTAATATCACTGCACCGTAGCCAACTGTTTTCTTCTGTGCATGATATGATCCATCTACAAATGCTTGATATGCTGTTTTAGGCGTTTCGAGGGCTTGTTTTTTCGGAGTGCTGGTTGTATCTGCCATCGTATCCCATACTGTCATAATCATTTCTGAAATAGATTTATCAACCCCTTGATTCACTAATTTATAGGTCTGCTTTTTGGGGCTGTAATAAATCACGGCTTTACCAGACATATCTCCTAACTTTACACCCACACTGTATTCTCGATACGACTTAGGGTCAATTTGAGCATCATAGCCTAATTGTGACTGCATCTGATTGATAAATAACTCAGCTTTAGCGCGAAGTAATTTTTCATAGGGATATGCCATTGGTTTAATTTGTCCTAAACTTATCTGAACGGATTAATGATACAAAACAGTATAATCAATAGGATGCAATCATTCGATACTCATCCGTGCAAAGTCATTTTGAGGGTAATGATATGGCAAAACCTGAAAAGAAAGCAGAAGCGCGTCAATATCGTGAACAAGGTAAATCTATAATTTGGATCGCAGATAGATTGCAGGTCTCTAAATCATCAGTAAGTACATGGGTACGTGATATTGCGCTAAGTGAGGAACAGGAAGCAGCGTTGAGATTTAGCAATGAACGGCGTGACGCTCAGATAAAAGGTGCAGAAGCCAATATCAAAAAGCACCGTGCAAAGCGCCTCGCCTATCAAGAGGAAGGTCGTGTTAAAGCGCGTACAGGTGACCCACTCCATTTAGCAGGATGTATGCTCTATTGGGCGGAGGGAAGCAAAAATAGAAATAGTGTAGAGATAGTAAATTCAGATGTTGATATGCTGGTATATTTCATGCGCTTTTTACGAGAGAGTTTAAACGTGCAAGAACCAAAATTTAGATTTCGCGTTAACGCGTACCTAAACAATGATCTAACACAAACAGATATAATTGATTATTGGATGAATAAACTAAACTTGACATCAGTGAATCTCAACAAATCTTCTTTTAATAAACAACCCTCAAGCAGTAAACAACAAGGTCGTAAACTTCCCTATGGTGTTTGTGAGATAAATATCAATAGCACCCGTTTATCACAACATATTTATGGGGCAATACAAGAATATACAGGGATCAAAAAGCCTGAATGGTTAGATTGAATATTTGGAAAATTGCTTCATAGTTTGATCTTGACTTTAAGACGCATCGTTTCTATAATGCCTATCAATCAGGACGATTAGCTCAATTGGCAGAGCATCCGCCTTACACGCGGAGGGTTATAAGTTCGAGTCTTATATCGTCCAAATCTAGCAAAACACTCACAAATTTGTGGGTGTTTTTGTTTTGAAATAATGAAGTCACAATTTTAATAATCTTCGATACAAAAATTTGAGAAATATCGAATCAATACATATTCTGACAACAACTTAACTATCGGTAGCGCAAAAGTGTGTTATACATTAAACTAACTCTATGTTACACTTTAGTTATATGGACGTTTGATAATGGTAACGTCGTTTGACGAGCAAGACCTCAATATTTTAATAGTTGAAGATGACGAAGATACAGCAGAAGTTGTGTGTACCTTGCTTGAAGAAGCAGGCTTTAAAGCACGGTCTGTTGATCGTGGCGAAATGGCATTAGATCAGATTACAGCACAAAACCCTGATCTTGTACTGCTTGACATCAATTTACCTGATATTAGTGGAATTGAGATTTTAAAGCATGTGCGCTCACATTCATTTTTGCCAATGATTGTACTCAGTGGCGTTGGTCAAGATTCAGATCGTGTTATCGCACTCGAAGCTGGCGCTGATGATTATATGGCAAAGCCATTCTCACCCGAAGAACTCGTTGCTCGTGTACGCGCATTGCTTCGCCGTGTGGGATGGACACCAAAGCCAGAAACTCATTTACGTGTACGAGATTTAGAATTAGATATGCCTCGGCGGCAAGCAGCTATAAATGGCATCAAACTCCACCTGACACCTATTGAATATGGTATCTTGGTTATGTTAATGCGTGCTGCGGGTCAAGTTGTATCACATGATGATCTTTTAAGTTCTGTTTGGGATGATAACTACAAAGAAGATTTTTCTGTCTTACGTGTGAATATATCACGCTTACGTCAGAAATTAGAAGACAACCCAAGACGACCAACATATATCGTTACAGCACCCGGTCAAGGTTATTGGATGCCAACGAACCGTTAATTGGTCGTAATCATTATAGAGTGCTAAACTAGAAGTAGGTGCAATATCGCCTACTTTTTTTCATTTAAAGAGCGCATGAAAAGGTTGATTATGTCTGGCGATTATCAAATCCTAGCAATGATTCATGACAAGATTGATATGGGCGAATTTGCAAAACAAATGACGGGTCGTCTTTTAGATTATGCTCAACGAAATAATTGGTTGGGTCGGCAAATCTTAGACCTCGGATGTGGTACAGGTGAAAGTATTTCATGGCTGACACAACATGGCTATATTGTTAGTGGGATTGATGAATCTGCTGAGATGTTAACCATCGCTCGCCAAAATTTACAGCAACGTAATGTGAATGCCCAGCTTGTTCAAGGCGATTTTCGAGCAAACAGCAATTTTTCCGATCAAGATATGGTACTTGCTATTAATGTTTTAAATGAAGTCAACAATATCCGTGAACTTGAACAAGTATTTAAGCATACACACGCTATACTGCGAGCTGGCAAGTGGATGGTCTTTGATTTTTATACTATTGAAGGTCTCTATCAACGTAATCAAGCAGCTTATAATATTGTTCACAACAGTGATAACTTGACTATTTTCACGGGTAATCGCTTAGATTACGAAAAATCCATCCAGACACGCGATTATATGATATTCCAACAAGAGGAAGATAGATGGCAGCGTTACCAAGCACAGCGCACATTACGCGCCTACCCTATTCAGGGTGTTGTTGCCTTACTTAAACGTGCAGGGTTTAATGTCGAGCATGTTCTTAATCTCAATATGACTGAGTATAATTCCAATCAGCCAACAGACCGTGTTATTATCTTTGCCGAGAAAGAATAATTACACTACGTTATGGCTATGATAGTCTAAAGCACTAGCATATATACGCTGTTTCTTGATATGCTTTTCATCAGAATTAAAGAAACTTGCGTTATAACAAGATGAATGGATATGAACATAATTTTTGAAAGTACTTGTTAAGTATGACTGATATGGTTACAGAAGAAAAAGCTAAAGTGGATTTACTAAAAATCCCACTTGACCCCATTCATGGTGGATTACGCATTGCTGTATTTGGCTCATTTTTTGGTGCGGGGACATTAGGGTTTATAGGTAGTTTACTACTCATTCCAAATGCAGGCGCTATTCCATTTGTCGTAGCAGCACTTGCTGCTGTTGGAACATCAGGTGGTATGGAGCGTTTGCTCAAAGATAGATGGTCAAGTGGGCGCGAGTTTGTTGCAGATAGCGAGCGAATCGCACTCACACGTAATAGCAAGATAGAAACAGTCATTGACCCTACCCAGCAAGTCAATGTTCTGACATGGAAATTTGAGGTCAAAAAAGATGGTCCTCGGGCTAAAAAAGGATTTCAATTATTGGGGTTTGGTCTAAAACAAGATGATATTTATCTTGTTGTTTATACGACAGCATCACCTGATGATATGGAAAAACTAGCCATTGCCAATTCATTCACGACACTCCAAAAACGGAATGCGGAGCAAACATCGTCGGCATCTTTAACATCTCGTGGTAGTGTACGGCAAGCAGGTGAGCAAAAACGCTTGTATGATGCAGAAATTGCCCGTCAACTAGTGGGTGGCGATATGCTCTTTGACGATTTTGTTGCAATGATTGAATTTCTACAAACGATTTATCCACAGTGGATGATTCAATAATTTATGCTTCGCTCCTCATTGATAAGGATATTGGTGATCGTGCTACGTTACATCTATCGTGTTGGCTTGCCACAAGCAAGGATATATATCATTGCGCTGATGGTATTACTCATCAATATATTAGAGTTGCAAATTATAGCAACGCAAGCGCAAACGCTATCCATCAACACAACCACTGATGGCACGCTAGCAACCAATGAGCAAGATACCTACACTTTTATCGCGCGTGAAGGTCAAATTTTATCATTTGTCGCACGATCTAGTGATGATCTTGATGTGATGATAATGATTGAAGATTTAAATGGGCGCACGCTATTGAGCAATGATGATTACGATTCTGCAAGTAGTCGTGACGCGATTATTGAAGGATTCGTAGCCCCATACACAGGCAGTTATAGCGTTATTGTTGCAGGCTATGGCACAACAACTGGCAACTACACAATCGATATGTTAGCTGGCTACAGCACCCTTACAGTACAAATACCTTTTGATGAAGATAGCGGATGGGAAGCAGTTGGGCTTGATCTGGTTGATTTGCCAAGCCTGAATATCGTTAACGGTACGGCGAATTTGATTCAAGGTGGGATTGATCGGGTTGGATTAGGGATTGGGATTAGTCCAAATACAGATATTTATTACGTGCAAGCGACAATTGATAGTATTTCTGATACCGCAGGGTGGCGTACAGGGATTGTTTTTGGCTATCAAGATCAACAAAATTTCTACCGTATGACCGTCAATTATCGGGGAGCGTGGCGGATTGTTGCACTCAAAAATGGTGAAGAAACGGTCTTACGTGATTGGAACGTACATCCTGCAATTATACCTGATACACGCACTTTTTCTTTAGGTATTTTGGTCAACACAAGCAGTTTTGATGTGTTTTACAACGAGCAATATATCGGCAGCACATCTGATGACACATTCCAAAGTGGGCAAGTTGGCATTGTGGCAGAAACAGTCAATGCGATTGGGAGTGAAGTCACGATACGATTTGACACAATTACAATCACTGCACCCACGTTCATAGATAATGATCCTATTTTCCCAACCTCGTTAATTGCTAATGGAACAAATAGCACCATTCGAGAATTGCAACAACGCTTGCTCATTCCACCGAATGGTGACGTAGCCTATACCCTATCAGAGAGTTTTGCACAGAATAATCAAGAAGGGGTGAGTCGTTTTGCAATCGGTGATGGACGCACCAATACAAATTTTGCGCTTGGTGCGCGTGTCAGTTGGGTTGCTACCAATGCTGATCTCAATGGCTGTGGTTTTGTTGTGCGTGATGATGGTAACGAAAATTATATTTTTGCATACATTGATAGTGAAGGCGGCTTTGGTATTAGTGAACGATCAGGCAATGAATTCATCCAAAATAATTATAATACACGTATAGACTTACAACGTCCGCCATATGATATTGTCCTTATTGTACATGATGATGTTATTCATTATTACGTCAATAATCGTCATGCAATTAGTATGACTGTCGGGGTACGCGAGGGCGTGATAGCGGAAGCTGTTGTGAATTTTGTGCCTGTTAATACCAATTGCCAATTTAATAATGTATGGGTTTGGGAATGGTGATAGGTCATTCGCATCAATCGCTGTATTGGCATACAATCAGATCAAGATATTATTAGTTGCGCTCGGAGAGAGCTAGATGTTACCCATCGAAGCTGCTATTTTACGAACAGTGTTGTATGCTGATGTTTTCAATTTCCCTCTAACACTTGATGAAATCCACCGTTACCTCATTAGCGATCAGCGTTTCACAAAACAAGCTATCCAAAACACGCTGGCACAGTCGTCGCAACTCACACATTATTTGTATCAAAGTTCAGATTATATTTGCTTAAAAACGCATCAAGAAATTATTGGCATACGCACTATCCGTGAAGCGATAAGCATCGAATTATGGAATCAGGCGATGCAATATGGACAATTGCTATCTCATATTCCATTTGTAGAGATGGTTGCTTTAACAGGTGCGCTAGCCGTGCGTAACCCATCGGCTGTAGATGATGATTTTGATTATTTGTTGATTACGCAACCCAAACGTGTTTGGCTTGCACGCTTTTTTGCAGTGATTATGGTGCGTATCATCCGCTTATTTGGGCGCGAGTTATGCCCTAATTATGTTCTCGCTTCTGACCAGCTACAACAAAGCCGCCAAGATTTATATATCGCGCACGAAATCACGCAGATGCAGCCGATTTATGGTGAAATCATGTATCAAAAAATGGTCGCACAAAACCAATGGGTACAGAGCTATTTGCCCAATATGACAGCCTATGCAACATCACAAGATCAGCCAAGGCGATTACGCAAAGGCTTAGAATGGGTGCTTAGTGGATGGCTAGGCGATAGGCTAGAAGCGTGGGAGTATCGGCGTAAAATGAACAAATTCTCGGCAAAACTTGCCCAAGTACAATCTAGCGCAGAAATTAACCAAGGGAGTGTCAAAGGACATTTTAAAGATCATGGAGAGCCTGTTATGGTACAGTACGAAGCGCTATTAGAACAATATGGCTTACTGGAAAGACAAGAAGCGCTTGCAGGCGATTAATTATGAATATTTTAGTGACAGGTGCGTTAGGTTGGACAGCTAAAGCAATTATTGAGGTGCTTCTTCAAACAGGACATGCTGTATATGGCTTCGATTTACCCGCTATCACACCCCAGTATATTGATCCTAAAAAATTACAAATGATACACTATGCGACTGTTACTGATTACGAGGCTGTATATCAAGCACTTTCTCATATGGATGTGGTGATTCATCTAGCTGTCGCTGTTAATGGCGGTTATGATACGCCAAAAATCCCATTTGATACGAACGTGCGTGGCACTGCTAACATACTCAGTGCTGCTATTGCTCATGGCGTAAAGCGTGTCATTTTAATGTCATCCGCACCTTTCCACGTTCAGCACCCTACGCCAATTCATGCCATCAATGACAGGCTGCAAGGCAGTGAGGGTGATTTTTTATATGATTTAACGAAATGCCTCCAAGAAGACATCGCTGAATATTATGCTAAGACAGGTTTGATAGATGTTATTACGTTACGTGCTGGACATATTGTAGATGGACAATTAGGGGTTGATCCGAAAGGGCGCGATCTGAGTACAATTGATTATGGTCGTGAGGCTTGGGTATGCCGTTATGATTTAGCGCGTGCCGTCAATCTTGCACTTACTTATCCATTGAGTGGCTATACTAGTTTTCACATTATTGGTTCACAATCTGCTAAAAACCAATTTGATATGGAGCGGACAGAACATGAATTTGGATTTTTGCCACTTAGGCAGTTTGAGGCATATCGAACAAACTAAAAAAGAGAGCAAAGCACAAGCCTTACTCTCTTTCAATTGCTAAGTTATTAGCAGCTAATTAGCCACCCATGACTGCGCCGAGTGCATCACATGCTGCACACGAGCCATCAGGGCGAATCATAGCGTAACCACCCATTGGATCAGAATCCCAACGTGTAAAGTTCACATTCCAAACAATCATCAAGCGAACATCACCACGCTGCGCCGATGCGGATGCTGCTAATGCGAGATACTGTGCTTGTTCTGCGACGGTGATGGGATCATTAGGTGTCCAATCGAATGAAGGCGGAATTGGTGCGCCCATACCCTCACCTGATAAGTAGCCTAATTCTGTGAAACAAATCGGTAAACCGGGGAATGGTGCTGATGCACGATTCACCATTGAACTGAAGAAATAGGTTGGGTAACTACCGCGTGGATCACCACTGAATGCTGTTGGTGGTAAAACACCTTCGTTATAATGAATACCAACACAGTCGATGTAATCTGCTGCGCCAGCATTAGCCATTTGTTGCATAAAGACATCATCGTTACAACCTGATGCGTTACAACCTGCTGCACCGAAGAAACCTGTTGGTGCTGGTGCGCCACTGATAACCAGTGTATTCGGGTTTGCAGTACGAATTGCATTTGATGCTACAGCGAGTAATTGGGTGTAGTTTGCCCCATTGACTTGCCCAGTAGGCCATTCACGATCAATATTAGGTTCGTTCCAGATTTCGATTGCATCTGCGCCTGCGGTTGCCAATGCTGCAACATAAGCCGCATATGTTTGAATGTAACCATCAAAATCGGCTGCGAGTTCTTCTTTACTACCGACAACACCAAGCAAGATTTTGAAACCACTCGCTTGGGCATTGGTGATACGCGTTGTTGCTTCCGCAACACCAGCGCTAACAGGAACTTGTTCTTTAACCCATGTCATACCTGCACGGTTCATTGCACCAATTGCGTCACCCGTTAAGCCTGATACGTGTCCACCGAGTTCAAAGCCACCTGTCGCACCGCTACCTGCAACCGCAGCAGGGAGTGTGCCATCATTGGCTTCAGCAGTACCTTCTGGGTTAGCAGTTGCTGCAACGGGTTGTGAGAGAATATCACAAAGGGCTACATCATTCAGATCAAAGCTGACTCGTGCTTCATAACTATTGCCATTTAAAGCTGTGATGATATACGTGAAACCGAAGTAAGCAGGGCGACCTTGGGCAATGCCAACTGTCGATACACAGCTATCAATACCTGCTGCTGTTTGTGGATGGTTTGCATTGGGTGCTGTCCAATCATCTTGGAAAAATTCCCAACGACGTACAATATCGAGATTAATATTTTCTTCTTCTTCAATAGCATCACGCGCTACGGAAAATCCAAGCCAGATTGGATCACGGGGTGTTGCTGTTGGTTCTTCAAATTGTGCTTCTACGGGTAAGGTAGAAGACAATGTAATTGTCAACAGAAAAGCGGCAGCCAATAGCATTGAAAGTGCTACAAAACTACTATTTCGGACAGTTTTATTTTGCATAGTTAATCGACCTCTTGTTGATTACTCTAGTTGAAATTTGCAGCGTAAGCCTACCGTAAAAATCAAAAAATGCTAGGCTTTTTCACCTAGCATCCTGATTTACGGAGGCAAATCGTCAGCTAAGGGCGGTAGCTAATAAGCCACGAATAGCAGTCAAGCGTTGTACAGCGTCTTGCTGACCTTGTTGGATCAGTAAGCCTTCAACAGCATCAACAACGTCCATCAATTCATGGCTAAAGTTACCGATACGCTCGGTAATAATCGCTTGAACTGTATTATCATCCTCTGCCATCAGCAGATCGTTGATGAAGATCAATTCAGGTGACATTTGTGATTGTAAAATATTGACTGCTGATTCATAAATTTGGCTTAATCTTGCAGCCGATTGAATATCTTTGCGGCGTTCTGCTTCTTGGATATTTGCTGTGAGAATACCCATGAAATTATCATCAATGAGGGTCGCATTTTCTATCATGATTTGCTCATAATTAGGACTATTGAGCAATGATTGCAAGAATTGCACCTTTTGTTGCATTAGCATTTCGGTTTGTTGGTCAACCTGTTGGACAAATTCTTGTAGCGTATCGCGTACTCCTTCAAGCATGGCACGATCTTCCGCAGAGGCTTGGTTAATGCGTTCTGCAAATTCAGCAAACAAGGTTTCATCAAAGGCAGGTCGAATCAAGCCAACGAGCGCTTGTAATTTATCCTCATCACCTGCATATGAAATTGCAATATCAAGGAAATCAGAGCGCGTCGCATTTTCATCAAGCTGCTCAAGTTCAGCAGCAACGGTACGCACTACTTCTTCTTGTGCTTGTTGGCGTTGTTCGAGTTCTTTACCAAATGTTGATTCTTCTAGCAAAATTTGTTGAATCGCAGCCAGATGTCCAACGGCTTGTTGTTGCCCTGTTTGAATCATACGTTGTGCCATCAATGAAATGGTCTGGAATACGGAGACATCAATTTGGTCATCATGTTCCGCAATGAGTGCTGTTAATTTTTCTTCGCTATCGGCTTCAAACAATTTTTGTACGAGTGCAACCCGTTTTTGTTGTTCTGCCATCATTTCAGGGGTGACACCATCGGCTTCGAGAATCTGCTCGATTAAGCCTTTCATCGTCAAAGCCCGTTTAGGATTGAACATATACGAGCGAAATTGCTCTTTAGGAAGTGTGCCTGTGAGTTCGTTCATCAATTGTCCAACCATTTGCTCTTCATTTGAGCCACGACGCATGGCAACATCCATTGGCACAAATGCAATCAGCATCTCTTTGCTGGCATCATGATAAAGCAAGGGTGACGAAACAGAATTGACTGTACCGCAGTTTTGGCATTGGAATTGATTGATCTGCCCACTCAATAGTGCATTTTTACCTTGAGGGTCATTTTGTACATCGATTACGCGGCGCATAACCACGGCATTGGGTGTTCCACAGTTAGAACACTGCAATGTTGTTTGTGTCGGTTGTGTCATTATTTCTCCATAATTGAATTGATTGATTTTAATCTCTGGGTAGTGTGAAGTAGAATGTAGAGCCGTGTCCCAGTTGGCTTTTGACGTTTATTGTGCCACCATGTGCATCAATAATTGCTTTCACCAAATATAATCCTAAGCCTGTACCACTTGTTTTTGTAGTGAGTGAACTTTCTACACGGAAAAAACGTTCAAAGATGCGGCTATGATCTTTTTCGGCAATGCCTGCCCCTTCATCACGGACAAACAATGTGACGGTACGCTCGTTAAAACGTCCACCAATAGTAACTGTACCACCATTTGGGGAATATTTAATAGCGTTTGTGATGAGATTATCAATGACTTGGCGCAATAAACGCCCATCACCATGAACAACTGGAAAGTCATCGGGGAAACTTAATGATAAGGTATGTTTTGTCGTCTGAATAGCTAATCGTTCGACAGAAGCGCGTGCAATAAGTTCTAAATTTGCATCGCTGAGTGTTATGTTGACATCGCGTTCAGCTTGAATCTTGCTCGCTGTGAGTAAGTCTTCAATGAGTTCTGTTAAGCGATCTGCCTCATCTTCAATGACAATCAAGCTACTTTTAACGGTTGCTACATCCCAGCTTGCATCTTCGCGGGTTAAGGTACTGGCATACCCTTTAATGAGCGCGACAGGTGTTCGTAATTCGTGGGATACTGTCGAAATAAATACATTTTGCATCTCTTGAGCGCGACGGAAGTTTGTAATATCGCGTACATTAGCGATGATGCTCACTAACTTACCATCGCTACTAACAAGCGGTGCATAGGTGATCCCAATACTAGTGGTCATACCATCGGCTCGTTTTAATTCGCCCTCAACATAAAATGTATCCGTTGATTTGCCATCACTATTGATGCTGGGCCATCCTAAAGCAATCGCATCGGCTAAATCATCTTGCTCAATTTTACTCCACTGGATGACCTCTGATTTTTTCAATCCAACCGCAGCATCTGAATGCCAACCTGTCATGGCTTCAAAAGAGCGATTAATCTGCAAAATTTCAAGATTCGCATCAAGAATCATCACACCATCACCACTACTATCAAGAATAGCGGATAAGCGCTGGCGTTCTTGGTCAATGCTTTCGTAGAGTTGTGCGTTATGGACAGCAATCGCTGCCTGATCTGCAAAGCTATGCAAAATTTGCATATCATCACGGGTAACATCAGCTTGATACGAACGAAAAACAATCAGTAATCCGAGTGGATTTTTATCAAATACGAGGGGCATAGCAACAGCTTGACGCAAACCATCTTGCAGTGTTTCCGCCATTTCTGCTAATTGTGCATTTAGATAGCTATAATCCATGCCTCGTTCATAGACTGATTCCATAATTTCACGGAGTTTATCGTTGATAGCAGGGATTTCTTGGCTATCAATACCTGTATAGGCACGAATCGTAAATTGACCTTCGTCGCCATTATGAAGTGCAACTAAGCCAACACGCGCAGCCGTCATCACAACCGAAGCATGGAGTACACGTCGTAGCACTTCGGTAAGGTCGAGGCGGGCTGTAATTGCGCGAGAAATTTCTAGTAAAAAATCACGTTGTCGAACTGGATAATCTGGTAGACTTAACATAGCGTGATTTTAACATGCCCTCCATTAGATTTAGATATAAGCACAACAATTAGTGATCGGTATTTTCAAGGACTTTATTGAGTTTCTTCTTATTGCCTTTGGTTAGCACTAAAGTTGCTGACCCTAAAATACTCACATCTTCACTAATATCACTGGCAACAATCGGCGTATCTTTCCAGTAATCATCATCAATAGTATTAGCTTGCACAGCCGCACGGATTTCATCAAACCATATATCGCCGATATAGCTAACACCACCACCAATGACAATAATTTCAGGATTAAAAATATGTAGCAAATTGACCAGACCTAAACCGACAATTTTACCACCTCGTTTAGCGATTTCGATTGCTAAGGCATCGTCAGCATGGACAGCATCACTAATCATCTTGCCATCAATTTTACTAAGATCATGATTGGAAAGTTCTGTTAGCAATGATACTTCACCTGCTTCAATGCGTTTTCTCGCTTGACGAGCTAATGCAGGACCGGCTGCTTCTTTTTCCAATGTTGATACTTTTTCGCCATCAACAAGCATCATCATATGCCCTGCTTCGCTACCAATGCCTGTTTTGCCAAGTATTAAGCGTCCGTCATTGAGGATACCGCTACCAATACCTGTGCTGACCGTGATGTAAATAACATGGCGATAGCCCTTAGCTGAACCAACTGCAACTTCTGCGAGGACTGCGACATTTGCATCATTACCAAGATAAACAGGTATATCAAATTCATCTTGTAAAATTTGGCGTAGCGGCACATCACGCCATCCCGGTAAATTAGGCGGTGCGACAACAACGCCTGTTTCTGGATTACAAGGACCTGGTACAGAAATTCCGATCCCTTTGAGTGTTGATAAATCATCAGGGAGTACTTTGCGGATAATATCTTTGATGCGGTGGAGCGTTGCTTCAAGACCTTCTTCTGCTTGGGTGAGCATTTCGCAGCGTTCCAGAATGTTTAATTGTAAATCAAGACGACCCGCTCGTAAGCGCGTTCCGCCTAAATCGACACCGATAATAACATCTGACATATGAAGCCTTTCTATATTGGTCGCTAATCATCACTTATCTTATGACTATACCCTAATTTATGCTGTAATTTAATCGTTTGTCTGATGACATCTGACACAGAACAAATGTTGAACAGATGTTTGGCACATGCTAAACTATAGAGTAAGTCGAGATAGACCCCCAACAATTTCTTAGGACATTATTTTTATGGCAAAAGTAACCCCTGCCCGTCGTCAATATTTGGATATTAAGGCGCAATATCCTGATTGTATTTTGCTATTTCGTATGGGCGATTTTTACGAAATGTTTGACCGTGATGCTGAAATTGCTGCGCGTGAACTCGATATTACACTCACGAGCCGTTCATTTAGCAAAAAAAGTGGCAAAGAAATTCCGATGGCAGGTGTTCCCCATCATTCCATTGATGGCTACATTCATACCTTGATCGAAAAAGGCTATCATGTTGCGGTTTGCGATCAAGTGAGTGAACCCACAGGAAAAGGTATCGTTGACCGTGAGGTGGTACGTGTTATCACACCGGGGACATTGACCGAGCCTGAATTATTGGATGGTGATAAACCCAATTATTTGATGAGTATCGTGCCAATTGGTAATGTGGAAACAGGCGCATGGTCACAAGCCGGTTTGGCTTATGTCGATATATCAACAGGTCAATTTGAAACCACACAATTTAGTGGGGATAATGCCGCAATTTCAGTTTTGGAAGAATTAGCGCGTTTGCATCCGCGTGAAGTCATCATGCCTGAATCGTGGGTTGAACGCGGCGTTACCTTACCTGAAGGAATGCACCTCACGCCTGTTCAAGATTGGATTGCAGAATACAAAGGCGCAGACCAACTCTTACGCGATCATTTTCGAGTGAGTACGCTGGATGGTTATGGTTTAGTCAATATGCCTATTGCGATTTGTGCAGCAGGTGCAGCCTTACAGTATCTACGCAACACACAAAAAACTGCCCTCTCACAATTAACAAGTATTCGCCCCTATTCTACTGATAATTTTATGGTTTTGGATCAATTTACACGCCGAAACTTAGAACTCACACAAACGATACGAAGTGGCAAAACACGCGGAAGTGTCCTCGGTGTACTCGATACCTGCGTAACAGCGATGGGGTCACGCTTATTACGAACTTGGATGTTGCAACCTTTGCTTGATCTTAAACGCTTGAATGCACGCTTAGATGCCGTTGAAGCATTGACCCGAAGTGAAGCGGTTCGCTTAGAGTTGCGCGAAAATTTAAAGCATGTGACGGATATTGAACGCCTCGTCAATCGCTTGCTGATTGGTAAAGCCTATCCGCGTGATTTAATTGGTCTGCGTAATAGCTTGGCAGTGATTCCTAATTTATTAGCCATCATCGCTGATATACCAGAATTAGAAGCCTTAGCAAATCGACTAGACCCCTGTGATGATGTCTATCAGTTAATTTGTGAAGCTATCACGGAAGAACCTCCTGCAACTCTGAATAATTTGGGTATCATTCGCCCTGAATTTTCAGAAGAATTGCAGAAAACACTTGATTCATCAGCAACAGCGCGTGAGTGGATCAAAAACCTTGAACCCAGTGAGCGTCGCAGGACAGGGATTCCCACAATAAAAGTTAGCTTCAACAAGGTGTTTGGCTATTATATCGAAGTCACAAAAGCACAAAGTGACAAAGTACCTGATGATTACATCCGCAAGCAAACATTGGTCAATGCCGAGCGGTATATCACGCCTGAACTCAAAGAGTATGAAACACTCGTCCTCAATGCAGAAGAAGAATTGTTAGATATTGAACGGCGTGTGTATCAAGGGGTCTGTGATGATTTGGCACAATATGGCGCACAACTGCTAAAAACAGCCAAATCAGTGGCGCATCTGGATGTATTTTTATCATTGGCGACAGTTGCTATGATGGAAGGCTATACACGCCCAACCTTACATGAAAATACCACACTCAATATTAAGAGTGGTCGTCACCCTGTTGTTGAGAAATTGTTACAAGATAGCACCCGCTATGTCCCAAATGATAGCAAAATGACCGATGATACGCGGATTCATATCATCACAGGTCCTAATATGTCAGGTAAATCGACCTATATTCGGCAAGTAGCTATTATTACACTGATGGCACAAATTGGGAGTTTCGTCCCTGCGGATGATGCTGATATTGGCTTGGTTGATCGTATCTTTGCACGGATTGGCGCACAAGATGAAATCCATGCAGGGCAGAGTACTTTTATGGTGGAAATGGTCGAAACTGCACGATTACTTTCAGGGAGTTCACCGCGTTCATTGCTGATTTTGGATGAAATCGGACGGGGTACATCGACCTATGATGGTTTAGCGATTGCACGCTCAGTCATTGAGTACATTCATAATAATCCACGTTTAAATTGTCGTACTTTGTTTGCGACTCATTATCATGAATTGACCGAATTGCCCAATATCTTACCACGCACTGAAAATTATAGTGTGAGCGTGGCTGAACAAGGCGATGATATTGTCTTTTTACACAAAGTGGTCTTAGGGGGTGCAGATCAAAGTTATGGGGTGCATGTGGCACAATTAGCAGGGATGCCACGCCCTGTTGTCGAGCGTGCGCGTGAATTACTAGCTCAATTAGAAAGTGATAGTAGTGATTTTAGCTTGAAAGCACCGCAACAATCTGAGCAACCTGCCCAGATGAGTTTTTTCAGCGCACCCAAACAAAACCCTGCAATCGAGGCACTCAAGCAGATCCAAGTTGATAATCTGAGTCCGTTAGAAGCGTTGACGAAGCTGTATGAACTCAAGCGTTTAGCAGATAGTGACTAAGGCAATTTGTGCTATGATAATGCTATAAATAGTTGAAGAGAAACTTGATGGCGATTTCTGCGAAGCTCTATACTGTCTCTAAGTATGAGGCATATGCTGAACAATTCCCTGAGCAGTTATTCGAGCTTATTGACGGAAGGATTATCGAGAAAGTAACGAGCGAAGAACATGGGCTTATTGTATTAATATGCCCTATTGAATTGGCGTAAACAAAACAAGATCAAAGGGTATCCAACACGGCAAATTGTCGAAGTTTATTTTGCAGATGGTACAAGTGAGTTGTTCACAACCGAACATACCCTCTCAGGGGGTGATGTATTGCCTAATTTTCAGATGGCAGTCGGCGATATTTTTGACGGCTAGCAAAAAGCTATTTCAAAGCTGATAAAAATCAAGCTAATTAGGTGCATTTCTGACAAGTTGCGTTACAATACACGGTATATTAATCAACTAATTTGGATTGTGGATAATAGCTTGTGACGATACCTAACACCCCGCTTTCGCGCCATGATTATGCCTTGAGCCTGATTGAGCAAATCAAAACTGAAATTGAAAATGACTCCATCAATGATGCTGTTTTGCAATTGGCACAATTGACTGAGCATATGAGCGATTGGCAACGTAGCGAAAATTTGCAATCCGCGCGTGCATGGCTCGATGAAGCGCTACAAGGCGATCTATTGACCTTTGATGGTGGCATAGCGCGTGATTATCTGCAAAAATGGGTTACAGCACTCGATACACCTGATAATAATCCTGAATTAGAAGATTATCGCCAGCGCATTGAAAAACGGGCAAAAGCAAAGAATGATACCTTGCTGATTCGGGGAGTGATCTCGCATAGCAATGAGATTATCGAACACGCACAATCCCTTGAGGCTAGTTCAGAACCCCCTGCTCCTAATTTTATGCTACGGCAATATTATAATAAAGTGAAAACAATTGTCTTATCAGCACAAGCAGAACATGATAAGAATCCTGAACTTGAACAACTGGTTCAACGCGTGGAGCGTTTGCATAGTAACAAAGAGACAGCATCAAGTATTTTTTCAATGGCGCTAGAGAGCAAAAAGTATAGCAATGCACTGAATAATCTCGATCAATTACCCCCTGAATTTTTAGTGCCGCGCTTTACCGCAACGGAAGATGTTGCAGGGACACTTCGGCTTAGTTATCAGGGGATGATTCCGATTGCAGATGCACGTCAAGAAATTACTACACTCGCGGAACAATGGGCGCAAACTGTATCGACCCATGCGATCACCACAGCGCAACGTTATTTAGATGCTCATGAACCGCAAGAAGCTATTACTGAATTAGATTTAGGCGATAATGTTGAAAAATTCTTATCTGCCGAGCAAAAAACAGCTTTAGAAACAATACAATCGACTGCCACAAGTGATTTACGCAATAAAGAACGTGCAGAAGAGCGTGCCACTAAAGCGCTTGAGCGTGTCGGCACTGACCCGCTTGCAGCATGGGATGAGTACGTTGCTGCTTTTCAATTGTATCAATGGGCAGATGGCATGATGGAAGCCTATCAAGCGGTTACTGAGGCAATGCGCGATCAATTACAAGCAATGGCTCATGAAGCTGATATCGCTTTCCATGAAGCGCGTGATATGGTGCGTGTGCGTGAGATTTGCAAAATAGCGAAAACGCGTTATGCCAATAAAGATGCGTCGCTCACTGAATTGCTGCAACAATTTGATGAATTTGAAGGCATGATTCAACGGTATCAAGATTACATCACCGCAGGCAATGAAATTCTGGTCAAAGTCAAAGCCACAATTTGGGAAGATGCTGTTGCTGCCAATGACTTCTTGACACAAATTGAGTCCTATCCTGATTTTGTATTACAAGCCTTTGAAGAATTATATGATTTAAGAATACAGGTTAACCAACGCTTAAATGCTGACCAAACGTATAATAAGTTATATACGGCTTTATTCAATGATGTGTTGCCCGAAATTACGCAAGCGATTGAACGCACTACTGTTGCTGCTGGTGAATTTACCAGTGATGATCGCTTTCCGGTATTAGAAAAATGGCTTAAATATCATATGGCATTCATATCTGCGAAACCACATTATGACCGTGGCAATTATGAGCAAACCTTACAACTGATCGCGCCTGTACTCAATCATCCCAAGCATCCTGATTACGAAACAGCCATCAAGATGAACCAAGTGATACAAGAGGCACAAGCACAAGACAATGAAGATTCATCAGACAACTAAATCTTACTCATAGCCTACTTAATGACATCGAACATAATGACATTAAGTAAGTTTCGATAGCGTACTTTATGTCCTCCCTATGGCGGGTGCAGACAGAGCAACGCCCTACACATGCTCTATTTTATTGGTAGCCATGTTTATTTTTAAGTATTCATCGAATCTCACTATTGTTGGATGTTTTTATTTGTATAGGATGACGTGAGATGGCACAACATTTTCCAGAGTCATATTTTAAGCGACATGATAGCAGTAGCGATCATAATTTTTATAGTTTTGCGCGCAAGGTCGTCCATATTGATGATGGGGCGATTAATGCACTGCGTACTTTTTATGCCGATAATCTGCCTAAAAATGGTACATATCTTGATTTAATGACAAGTTGGCGCAGTCATCTACCTGATTCACTACAGCCAAAACGTGTGTATGGATTAGGGATGAACGATGAGGAAATGGTTGATAATCCGCAACTTGATGAGCATATCGTCCATAGTTTGAATGATAATCCGCAGCTACCTTACGATGCCCATCAATTTGATGCTGTTTTATGTGCAGTCAGTGTGCAATATTTAACACAACCACTCGCTGTATTCAGTGAGGCACATCGGGTACTCAAACCCAATGGACAATTTATCGTATCATTTAGCAATCGGTGTTTTCCGACAAAAGCGGTTGCGGTCTGGTTGAATATGACCGACAAACAACATATTGCTTTAATCACCCGTTATTTTGAATTATCAGGCGGTTGGCAAAATATTCAGGCTGAATCAAAAACATCGCGCCAACATGACCCGATGTTTATTGTTCATGGTAGAAAATCAACTTAACTAATCGCCACCGGGTGCATAAGCAGCTTCTGGGCGTGCTGGTGGGATGACAACTTCCTCATCCGTGAGCAAGCCTTCTGATGCCAATACATGCTGGAAGGATGTAATGGCTACTTCGATCATATGGAGGTCAGGTTCACGGGTGGTAAGATGTTGCAACATCAAATTTGGTTTGATGATAAAGCGTACCCATGCTTTATCAAGATTAGCTGCTGTCCAGCGTAATACCTCATAACTAATCCCTGCAATTACAGGAATAAAGATAATCCGCGAGATAATGAGCCAGAAAAATGGCGGACGACCAATCAAAGAAAAGACGATCACACTCACAAAAACAACGGTGAGTAAAAAGGCTGTCCCACAACGTGGATGTTCAATGGGATAAGTTGAGACAATTTCTGGTGTCAGTTCATCCCCTGCTTCATACGCATTGATCGTTTTATGCTCTGCACCATGATAACCAAACAAACGTTTGACATCTTCCATCTGCGAGATTGCCCATACATAACCAACTAACAAAGCCAATTGAATTAAGTTTTCAATCAAATTGATAATAGTCGCTTCCCAACTGACAGGTAAGGCTTCATAGAAGATAAATCCCTGCCGTGTTTGTTCAACAGGCTCTTCTTCAATGAAAACATCGGTTGTAGCAGATGAGGAGGATACAGGTTCAATGATTGGTTCAGGGGCAGAGGTTAAACCTAGCCAGCTACCAATGACCGTAGAGGCTGTGGTTGGTAGCAAGAAAAACAAGCCAACACCAATCAGTAATGAAACAGCAACGGTCACAAAGCCGACTGCTCCACCAAAGACAGATTCTTGTTCTTTGCCTTCTTCGGCTAATGCAACATCGGCTGACCACATGAGTGCTTTTGTGCCGAGTCCCATCGCATCCCACAAGCCAACAATACCCCGCAAAAAGGGTGTACGTGCCACAAACCCACGATAAAGATATTTATTGAGAGGTTCTTTATGGATTTGAATTTGCCCTTCAGGGTCACGGACTGCGACTGCGAAATCGTTTGCACCACGCATCAGAACGCCTTCAATTACAGCTTGTCCACCATATGAGAATTGAATCTCAGCAGGGGCTTTTTTAGGTTTCATCTCAGACAATGTTGTCTCCTAGTTAAAATCAAATTCTATTATCGAATCTTCTGTTGTATCACGAAGATTTGTTGGTTGATTAGCTTGTACTAATATTGCCACTGCACCGCCAAGGAAGCAACCTTCACCTTGTTCACATAATGCAGGACGTAGGGTGAGCGTATAAATGCCATCAATAGGACGCAATACGCTTATATTGCCGTAGGCATCCAACAAATAGGCTTTGTCACTAGTTGCTTCAATTTCGAGTGTTGCGGTTTGTTCTGTTCGCGCCCAAGCAACAAGGCTATGTTGCCCGTTCTGATGCTGTAGGTGAACCGCTTCAATAGTTGGTGTATTCGCAAACTCAGCCAGTGTGACATCATTGAAGCGCTCATTTATCATCTGCCATGTATAAAATGCAGGTCGAGGTGTAGCATCAGGAGGGCTAAGAATCCCAAATGATTCTGCACCAGCAGGTAATAATTGATCGTATAATTTATAAACTGCAATTCGGTCTGCGCCTGCTGCTAACCCTAAAACAACTGATTGCACTAAAAATTGCGCTTGGTCTTGTAAGTCCAGATTAAATACAGGGCGATCAACCATCCAAACAGGGTCAATCGTCGGCGCTGCATTGGTTTCGTTAATCCAGATTTGCTGTTCGTTCAATCCATTACTATCAAGCATTTGGCGCATCTCGGATACGATGTCATAGACTGTTTCAGTGCGAAAATAGATATGTAAACTTAGCACATCAAAATAGTAATTATGGTCAGCAGCAGCAGGATCAGCGAGGATGCGCTCGACAAGGCGTGTCATATAAGGTTGTCGCCCTTCATTGACATCATGCCAGTAAGTCGTCCCTGCCAGATGAATCACAGCAGCAGGATTGACTTCTTCGGCGACCAGATAAGCCACCCGAAGCATCTGAAAATAATCTTCTAAATCGCCTTCAAACTCATAGCCGTAAGTTTCAGCATCAATATCTGGCTCATTCCAGATAATGAAGTGATTAACACCTCGGCTAGCATAGTAATCAACGGCGCGACGGACGAAATTTGCCCAAACATTGGCTGGGTCATCAATTGGTAAATCTAAGCCACGCGGAACACCCACCCCTGCTGTACCATCTGTTGCCCATGCTGGTGTTTGCTTGAGCAATGCGACCACTTCTCGATCACATGCGTCAGCAGCCCGTAACCAGCGATCATCTACATTGAGCGTGTACCAATCATCCGCATTATTGGGTTGATGTTCTGCCCAATTGAAAATAATACGTTCCCAGCCCACGCCTAAATCACAGGTCAGATCAGGAAACCAAAAGCCTTCGACTACTCCAAAAGGATTATCTTGACTTTGGTTGGTCTGGGCATGAACGCTGATTGATAGCGTGAAGATCAGTAGTAGAAAGCTGATTTTCTTCATGCGTCCTCCGAGGGGCGAATATCACGGATATTTAATTGGAGATTACGACGACCTTGCCATTCATTGATTTCGAGATTATAGACGACATCAATATAATCTGGCATATCATGCACCCAATGCCCTAAACGAAACCCAATCGCATCAATTGCAGGTTCACCATCGCCTGATAATTTCACTTTGAGATGGTCTTTGCTTGACCCAACAGTGCGTGTATCTAGCACTTTAAGATGCCGTGACATAAAGATCGGTTGTGTATTAGAATGTCCTGTAGGTTCTAAAATTTCAAGCTCTTTGGCTAACTTGATGTTTGCTTCACGCATGGATAATTCCATATCAACGGTGATTGTCGGCAAGAGACTCATGCCATCAAGCAGTGTATGGGCTTTCTCTTCCAAACGTTGCTGCAAAATAGCCAAATTTTCGGGCAAAATTGTCAAGCCTGCTGCCATAGCATGTCCGCCATGCCGTATCAGAATATCAGCACATTCATCCAGTGCGTGTGTAATATGAAAATCAGGAATACTACGGCAAGACGCATGGCATTCATCCTCGCCACGTTCTACAACCACCGTCGGACGATAAAATTCTTCCGTTAAGCGTCCAGCAACCAAACCAACAATACCGGGCGGCACATGGTCATCAATTGCAAAGAGTATATTTGCAGTATCAAGGTCAGTAGATAGTTCAAGATTACCACGAATACGTTCTTGCGATTCTTGTGTTAAGCGTTGACGTTCGGTATTGAGACTTTGTAAGCGATCTGCATATTTTTGTGCTTCATCCTCATCGCTTGCAGATAATAACTTATAGGCTTCTAAGGCACTATCTAAACGCCCTGCGGCATTAATGCGCGGTCCTAAGCCAAAACCGATGCCCATCGCTGTAACACTTCCTTGTTTTAGCCCTGCCACTTTCATCAAAGCACGGATACCGGGGCGCTTAGATTGATTAATCACTTGTAAACCTTGCCGAACAATCGCACGGTTAGTGGGCGTATTGAGGGGCATAATATCGGCAACAGTACCAATCGCCACCAAATCAAGTAAATCATCTAAGATGGTTTTATAAATACTGGCATGTTTCTGATTATTACCATTGCGTTCGAGCGCATCGAGCAAGAGCGCCCGCGCTGTCATAAAGGCAACACCAACTCCTGCAAGATTATTATCACCGGGGCAATCAACTTGTTGTGGATTAATAACAGCATACGCAGGTGGTAATTCAGGACCAATCGAATGATGATCGGTGATAATCATATCCAAACCTGCTGCATTGGCATCTTCGACTTCTTGCACAGAGCGAATACCACAATCGACTGTGATAATTAGTTTTGCTCCATCAGCAGCGAGTTCTTGCAAGGCAGGTGTATTTAAGCCATAACCTTCATCGACGCGATGTGGAATATATGCCGATACATTGGCTTTTAGTTTCGTTAAGACTTCCATCATGAGGGTGGTTGATGTGACACCATCGGCATCAAAATCGCCATAAACGACAATCGGTTCGCCTTTTTTGATGGCTTGGCGAATCCGTGTGACCCCTTTTTGCATATCTTTCATATGACGTGGATCACCTGAGGTTGCTGCAACGTCCCGATCATAAAGAAAATGATTGGCTTCTTCTGGAGTCTGTAATCCGCGATTATATAATAATTGGGCAATAATCGGGCTGATGCCGCGATATTGTCGTAACAGACTCGTTGGTGCTGCTGGCGCAATAATCCACTTTTTACTTATCATAGTACATTCAAAAAGATATTGTTAAAATTAGGGCTTAGTCTACCATGCAAAAATCGAAAAGAGCAACTGACACTATGGTAAAAGTCGTATTCATGGGAACACCTGATTTTTCAGTACCTACTTTAGAAGCCTTAATCACCCATCATGAGGTTATTGGTGTGGTCACTCAACCTGACCGTCCAGCAGGACGCGGTGGTAAAGTGAAAATGTCACCGATTAAAGAATTGGCATTAAAACACGATATTCCAGTTTTTCAGCCCAATAAAATCCGTAAACCCGAAGCCATCGAAACGTTGCGCCAATGGGATGCAGATGTTTATGTCGTGGCAGCATTTGGGCAAATCTTACCGCAGACTTTGCTAGATATACCGCGCTATGGCTCGATTAATGTCCATGCGTCGTTATTACCGCGTTGGCGTGGTGCTGCGCCTATTCATGCTGCCATCCGCGAGGGGGATGCCGAAACTGGGATAACAATTATGGTGATGGATGCTGGTTTAGATACAGGACCTATGCTGAGTAAACGTGTTATTGCAATCCGTGATGATGAAACAGGTCAATCATTGCATGATAAACTCTCTGCAATCGGTGGCGAGTTATTGATTGAAACCTTACCCGCTTATTTTTCGGGTGATTTGCAAGCACAAGCTCAACCAGAAGATGGTATCACCTATTCGCCACAGATTGATAAAGAAGAAGGCAATATTGATTGGTCACAAGATGCAGCTAGCATTGAACGCTTAGTACGCGCTTTTACCCCTTGGCCGGGCACATTTACGCAATGGAATGGCAAACAACTTAAAATTCACGCAGGTCATGTGGCTGATGGTCAGTTAGCAGTGGGCAAGGTTGGCATCGTTGATGAGCAGGTCGCTATTGGTACAGGAAACGGTATATTTTTACCCACAATGATCCAATTAGCAGGGAAATCACGCACTGATATTGATTCATTTATCAATGGCTACCAAGATTTTATTGGCTCTACATTACCGAGCTAAAGGAACAACAACATGACCGATAGTTATATCTTATATCTGCAAACTGATTTACCTGTTGATGCCGTGCTTGAGCGTGTTTTTGAGCCAAAGAGTATCTCACCATTAGAGGGTACAAATTTGCTGTATGCACGCGGTCATGTCTATTTAGCGCATGCACAACCCTTGCCCGATACCATGCAAGAACGCTATCTAGCACAATTTGGGTTTCCTGCGTCCATCAGTATTCGTTATTTCCCTGATGGGGTTAGTTCCGTCAAAACAGCAATGACCATTTTAGCAGAAGGCATGATGCGCTGGTTGCACGATGGTGAGGATAATCTATTGCTTTCTGCCAATAACACAGTCGATGTTATCAAACGACTGGATGGACTCGTAATGGTCAACACATCGCATCAATTTTGGCAATATGATCGGCTAAAATTAGTTGATTTGCCCTATCACGATATGAAAGTCTGAACGCCCATGTCACTGATTATAGATTTAGATACAATCAAACAACTAGCTGCTCAAAAGCGTGATAGCTTTGAAGTCATGTTGTATCAATTACAAGAAGATGATGATCTGAGTGAAGATGCAATTGATGCCTTAGCCAATACGATTGCACAGCCGATTATTGCTGCAATCGATTGTAAAGCGTGTGGCAATTGTTGTCGCAATTTAGATGTACAACTCGGCGAAGATGATTTAGAACGTCTTGCAACAGGTATCAATATTTCACTTGATAGCATCCGAACATTGGTTAATGTTCAAGATCATGATGACCCCGATATTGTCGGCATCTTCCAAGCACAACCATGTAGTTTCTTAGATGGTAATTTATGCACCGTCTATGAGCATCGTCCGACCAGTTGCCGTGATTATCCGCAATTTACACCTGATTTTCGGTGGATGCTCGGTTGGATGATTGAAGGCGCGCATCTTTGCCCGATTATCTACAATGTACTAGATCGTATGACACAAGAGGTGGATGATTTACAACGCGCACAAGACTAATACATTCTGGTTACAAACCTCTAACCACCGTATTCCTACAACTGTAGAATCTGGAAAATACTTAAAAATAAACATGGCTATCAATAAAATAGAGGATGTGTAGGAGAGTTGCTCTGTCTGCGCCCGCCAAGGGAGGACATAAAGTCCATCTCCTACTCTATAAAAACTTTCGATAAATCACTTAACATTGCCTCGTCAAAATATAGCAATTATAAATAACTCATTAAAGCACTTATCATTGTGAAACCCAGCAATGCACACTGCGTATAAGTAAGTAATACAATCAAACATAAGGTCTTTAGGAGATCAATCTAATGGATAACAAACAACTCACAAAATCATCAACTGAAAAACGCATTGCAGGTGTTGCAGGGGGTTTAGCTGAATACTTCGATGTTGATCCTGCTTTGGTACGCTTGGCATTTGTCTTATTCACATTTTTAGGCGGTCCGGGCATGATTATCTATATCATCTTAGCTATCGTTTTACCTGATAGTGACGATGTGATGATAAACGAGAAACTCAAAAACGATTTCATATCGTAATCAACCAACAAACGATCATGAGGTATCTGCGTGATACCTCATTAGTAAACCAACTAAATAATCAAATTTCAGAAGGAGTTCATGATGCAAAAACGTTTATATCGTCCAGAAGAAGGTAGACAGTTTAATGGTGTGGCAGCAGGTTTAGCCGAATATTTTGGTGTAGATGTACAACTTGTTCGGATTGCATTTGTACTCACTACCCTTTTAGGCGGACCGGGTGCATTAGTTTATATTGCGCTGTGGATTGTGATGCCATCAGAAAACGATTTGTACAAGCAAAAGAATGATATGCTCTGATTTCTCTAGCAATCCAAAAAGTGCGATAGGTAATCATATCGCACTTTCGTTAGTTAAAAAGTGACCGTAAATGTGACACTAAATCTTTAGCTGTCACAATTGGTTTCGCGCAATCAAGCAAAAGATATTTACCTGCTTCATGTGGATTTGCATGGGCATAGGTTGATAAGCGTAAATGATTATCACCAATAAGTTCATAGCCACCGCGCGTTGCAATATGCCCCGCAACAATGACTGTCAAGTTATGTCCGATATTATCGCCAATCACTTTGAGGAAATTTTCAGCGATCACACCATAGGTTGGTAAACCCCATTTTTGTTCATTGCGCGTGAATAACACATCCCACAGAAACGTAAATTCATCTTCTAATTGAGATAAAATTCGTCCACGAAACAAATGATGATAACGGGGGTCATCCATCCCAGTAAGCCCTAGAAAGTGCATCGCTTGGCGGTGATACGCTAAATCTTGCTTGAGTGCGTCTATATCATATTGATTATGGAATTTATCTTCGGCAAGATGTAACAAGGCATCATGATCGAATGTGAGAATATTATACGCCTCATCAGATTTGGTAACAGCAGCACTTGCCCCTGCATGACTAATCAGTACCCCTGCTTGCGTAGAAACATAAAATGGTAACTGTCGTAAGAAGTGTGTAATTTCATCGCGTTTGCCTGATTGCGTCATCGCTTGTTCAAAAGATGCCGTATATTCTTCATGACCTTTGGTGAGGGTTACATTATAAACATGAGGCATCTCATGATTACCCATCAACATCAGAATCGTATCGTCGCCGAGTTCATTTTGCCATTTTATAATCTCTAATATCATACGAATACTGTCATCAGGCACAGGACGACGAATATGAATCAAATCACCGCAAATAATCAGACGATCTACGCGCCCAGCATCGCGCAACTCAAAGAAGGTTTGTATAAGATGGTCAAAAGCATCGCCTTCTCCATGCAAATCTGTGACAACCATCGCTGTACCTGTATCAAAATGCCGAATACGTGGAAATTCCATCAGAATAGCTCGGCAGGGAGTGCAAATATAATCGCTGAAATAACTTCAAAACCCATAATAACTGCTGATGTGCGATTCACTAAGCTACGATCAAGTGCCCATGTAGCAGACCGAACAAGTGCTGTTATGGCATAGGCAATTCCAAAAACAGCATAGGCATCTTCTGAGCCAAGATAGAGAACCGCAATCCCTAAGCCAATGAATAAACCACCCCATGAAGCGCGAATTTCCGATTGCCCTTCGGGTGTATCTGCTTTGAGTGCAGCCGCTTCCGCAGTCCGTTTAGGAATAATAAGGGCAACAATACCAAATAAAATGCTGGCTACCGCAGCAACCGTTTTTAGAATCATGACATTAGACATTATTTTGCCTTTGCTAAAACAAATCATTAAACAAAAAGAGAGATTTAGAGTATACCAAATCTCTCCTTCTTAAAGAAATTATAGCCTTAGATCAGGTCAGCGATTGCTTCACGTTCGCTTTGGAGTTCGGCTTCGCTTGCTTTTGCTTTTTCTAGTGAGTAATCACTAATTTCCAGACCCTCTACGATGCTAATGGTGTTACCATCGCTACGGAGTGGGAAGCTGTACATCAAGTTTTCGTCGATGCCATACGGATTGCCTGCACTATAAATAGCTGCGCTGAACCAATCACCTGCTGGTGTTGGGGTGATGATTGAACGAATGGTATCGAGTGCTGCGTTTGCAGCCGAAGCAGCCGAACTTTTACCGCGTGCATCAATGATAGCTTTACCGCGTTCTTGGACAGTGGTTAAGAAATCATTTTCAAACCATGCACGGTCATCAATGACATTGAGTGCAGGTTGTCCTTTGATGAGTGCATCTTCAAAATTTGGGTATTGGGTTGCGCTATGGTTGCCCCAGATGCCAACATTGGTGACATCAGCACTGGTAACACCTGCTTTATTTGCCATTTGTGCTTTTGCGCGATTTTCATCAAGGCGTGTCATTGCAAACCAACGATCTGCTGGAATATCTGGTGCATTGCTCTTAGCTACTAGCGCATTAGAGTTACAAGGATTTGCAACCGTTACGATACGAATATCGTCAGCCGCATTATTATTAATTGCTTCACCTTGACCTACAAAAATAGGACCATTGGCAGCGATTAAATCAGCACGAACCATACCGGGACCGCGTGGTTTACCACCCACTAAGATTGCCCAATTGGCATCTTTGAAAGCAACATTGGCATCATCAGTTGCAATAATATCGTGAACCAACGGTTGTGCTGCATCTTGGAGTTCCATCAAGACACCTTGAAGGGCTTGCATCGCTGGAGTAATTTCGAGAACTTGTAAAATAACAGGTTGGTCAGGACCAAAAACTTCACCATTACCAATACGAAATAAAAGGCTGTAGGCGATCTGACCTGCACCACCTGTAACCGCTACGCGAATAGGGCTTGTCATAATAAACTGTTCCTCTCTTTGAGATAATTTATTGTAATAACTGCTTTGTACACTTGTTATGACTAAAGAGACACAACAAAAAGCAGGGATAAGGTTATCATACCTAATCCCTGCAAAATTTAAAGTGAGACTACGATGATAGATTGCACTTAAACAATCGGTCCACCCGCAAGAATATCAGCACTCGCACGATCTTCAAATGATTTGAAGTTTTTGCGGAACATCAGCGCCAATGCGGTTGCTTTTTCATCATAAGCTGCTTTATCCGCCCATGTATCTCGTGGGTTCAGAATTTCATCGGGCACATCAGGCACACTCGTTGGGATCATGACACCAAAGAATGGGTCTTCTACAAATTCAACCTCATCTAACTCACCATTGAGGGCTGCATTGACCATCCGACGGGTATACTTGAGCGACATACGCTTGCCTGTCCCGTATTCTCCGCCTGTCCAACCTGTATTCACCAACCAAACAGCACTACCATGCTCTTTGATTTTTTCAGCTAATAGTTCAGCATACACTGTTGGATGCAATGGCATGAATGGTGAGCCAAAGCAAGCGCTAAATGTAGCTTGTGGTTCAGTGATACCGCGTTCTGTCCCTGCGACTTTTGCTGTATAGCCACTGATAAAATGATACATGGCTTGTTCAGGCGATAATTTGCTTATGGGTGGTAAAACACCAAAGGCATCAGCCGTTAAGAAAATGACATTTTTAGGATGTCCACCTGTACCTGTCTCACTTGCATTCGGAATGTAGTGAATCGGATACGAGCAGCGCGTATTTTGTGTATAGCGCAGATCAGCAAAATCAGGTGACCGATCATCCAGTAAAGGTACATTTTCTAAGATTGTGCCAAACATTTGCGTTGTCGCATAGATTTCTGGTTCATTTTCAGCACTCAGGTTGATGGTTTTTGCATAGCAACCACCTTCCATATTGAAAACACCATTGTCACTCCAACCATGCTCATCATCGCCAATGAGAATACGGGAGCTATCAGCACTTAGGGTTGTTTTACCTGTGCCACTCAAACCAAAGAATACAGCAGTATCACCATTGTCACTCATATTTGCCGAGCAATGCATTGGCATTACGCCCCGTTCAGGTAGTAGCATATTCATAATTGCGAAAATGCCCTTTTTGACTTCGCCACTATACATCGTCCCTACAATGATGATGAGTTTTTTCTCAATATTGACACCAATAAATGTGCCTGTTCTTGTACCATCAATATCAGGACGTGCGATCAAGCTAGGTGCAGCTAACACGGTAAAATCAGGTTCGTGATTGACTTGTTCTTCAGGTGTGGCTCGCACAAACATATTCCAAGCAAACAAGGCATGATACGCGACTTCGCTAATAACACGGACAGGCAACTGGTAATCTTTATCCGCGCCAGCAAAGGCATCATGTACGTAAATATTTTTAGCATGGCTCAAGTGATCGAGTACTTTTGCATGCATATGGTCAAATGTTTCCGCAGTTGTTGGCTGATTAATATCACCCCACCAAATTTTTTCGCTCGATGGCGCTTGGTCAACGAAAAATTTATCTTTAGGGCTGCGTCCTGTATATTGTCCTGTCAAAACGCGAATCGCACCTTTATTGGTTAATTCGGCTTCACCATTGCGGACGGCATGTTCGTACAATTCTGCTGGATTCAAATTCCAATGTACATGAACACTTTTAATATCTGCTGGACGCAAGCCAACAGCATCTAAGCCAACGGTACTATGGACATTGAGTTTGGCATACACCATGTGACTACTCTCCCTTATTGCGTTGCACTAATTACACACTATTAATGATTACACCTTCATCATATGCCGATAAACAAAGCATGTCTTGTGCAATATGTACACTGATTACTATGACATTTGTTACATTATGTACGAAGGGTTTTGACAATTATGCTGTGCAGAAGACATTTAGAGTGAATTTGAGGAGAGTAAATTAATAGAATAGCGTCCTCGAATATTACAAATGTGGGGTCGTATTAATTGCAACAACATCCCATTTTTTAGGTGCAATGCGATCTACAATCGTGATGGAGGTATTGGCAAAGTGCATATGCTCGATGCGGTCAGGAAACAGTTTTTTCATTAATAGGCGTAATGATCCACCATGTGACACGATCATAATATTGGTGAAATTTGATTGTGATGTGATGGCTTGCCACGCTGAGATCATACGCTTTTGAACTTGATTGCGTGATTCGCCATTTGGGATGATGAACCGATCATCGTTATCCCATCGCATGGCTTCATGTGGATATGCCTCATGGATTTCAGCCCGTTTAAGACCTTGAAAAATTCCCAGATGAACTTCTCGGAGACGCTTATCGGTGCTAATAGATAAATTTTTGTGTTTTGCCAATGGATTCACTGTCGCCATTGCACGCTCTAAATCACTTGAAAAAATCGCATCTAAGGCTATATTGGCACAGTAGTTTGCGAGGGATTGCGCTTGTTGCTTCCCAAATGGATTTAATGGGACATCCAGATGCCCTTGCCAGCGATGCTGTACGTTGTAATCAGTTTCGCCATGACGTACAATATACACACGTTGAATTGACATATATGTTCCTTTTTGACAAACACTTTTGCTTATAATCTTAAAACTTTAGTACATTAAAACACTCTTTGCTAAGAGGTACTTAAATTTAACTTGACGGACTAGTTAAGTGTCGGCACAATTTAAGTAAGTATTATAGTTTAACATCTGGGAAGGGTTATTCTAGTGGCATCTGAACAAGAAATACAAATCACAGCAGAGGCATCAAATGAAACACCTTTAGCAATTCTTGCGATGATTGGTGGCTTAGGTATTATCACAATGGTCGTTGCAGCAGGCGTTGGTGTTGTATGGGAAAATGCAGATAGTGCCTTGATCGGTTTATTTTTGATGGCTGGTTTTGGCTTTATTGTCGCAAGCGTGGGTGGTTGGGTCATTGTTGAGCGCCCACATGAAAATTTCGATGATATTAACCAAGGTATTTATCACGGACATCATCATGATGACGATCATAGCGATCATGTTGATGAACCCGGTGAAGTTAATGTTGATGAACCTGTAAAACACTAATGTCTGCACCCCGTATTCCTGATAGACAACCTATTGGTGATTGCTATACAGGCATCATCATGCTGGTGGATGGATATTATTTATTAGCAGATAGCGTCATTAGCGGATATGAAGCCACACATGAAGGCGATTTTATCGTGCGGTATGGGGTGGTCTATCTTGGAAAACCGCATTTAAGTATTGTTCCTGATTTAATGGCATTAGATTATGGTGCGTTCAAAACAGGTGACGATGCGTGGGATTTCCTGCTCAATAAAAGCACATTGTATCCGCGTGCTGATATTTTTGGATATAACAATAGTGGTAATGATTCGCAAGCCTTTGTGCGTGAATTAGATTTGATGTATCCATTTGATATACTCGTCTACGCAGACGCAACACAGACCGCGCCATTGTGCAAAGTGGATGCCATAATTAGCAATCAGCCTGATGGCATATCAAATCGTCTTGCTGAATACGCCAATATATTTCCATCAGTCGATGATTGGAAGAAAGCCATACAGCCATGAGTTTAGAATCTGTATTTAATGAAACATGGTCAGATGACCATCAATCAGGTGTTGTCGCCGTTGTAGGTCGCCCGAATGTAGGCAAATCAACGTTGATTAATGCGATCTTAGGGCAAAAAATTGCCATTGCAACGCCTAAGCCACAAACAACACGGCGTGTTCAATTAGGCATTTATTCTACCGAAATGATGCAGATTCTCTTAACAGATACGCCCGGTTTGCACGCACCACGCAATACCTTGGGTGAATACATGATGGCTGTTGCCGAGAAATCACTCAAAGATGCTGATGTTATCTTGTGGATATTAGATGTCAGTGAACCTCCACAAAAATCCGATAGTTACATCGCAGAAACAATTCAAGCAGCGCGTGGATCAGCAAAATTGATCTTAGTCTACAATAAGGTTGATCTTGCAGGGGATAATCCTGATTTTAGCGCATTTGAAGCCTTAATTGAACATGATGATGCGATTGCAATCAGTGCGCTTAAAAAGCAAGGGGTCGATGCCTTATTAGAAGCGGTCAAAGTTCATATTCCACTGGGTCCCCGATATTATCCTATCGACCAAGTGAGTGATTTAAACATGCGCTTCATCACGGCGGAGATCGTGCGTGAAAAAGTGATTATCAATACCGAGAAAGAGATTCCGCATTCTGTCGCTGTCGAAGTCACTGAGTATAAAGACCGAGAAGAACGCACCGATATTTATGCCACGATTCACGTCGAAAAAGAATCACAGAAAGGCATTATCATCGGTAAAGGTGGCAAGATGATTAAAATTATCGGTTCATTAGCACGCCAAGACCTCGAAAAAATGCTAGATCGCCAAGTGTTTCTTGACTTGCATGTTAAAGTCTTAAAAAATTGGCGCACCAATGAACAATTCATGCGTAGGGTTGGATATACGCTCCCCAAAGAGGACGATAATTAGGGCAAGGGACTCGCTTGCCTTTCAGCATTTCAATCAATACTCCTGTTGTACAATCAAGCCACGTTTGCATATCCCATTGCGATAAGTAGGGAAAATCGTATGTTTTGATTGTCTCTAAGAATGTCAAATCCTCGTAAGTTGCTTTAACGTCTGAATTGAGCCATGTCATGAGCAGATTATCAGGCAAAAAGTCTAATGATGTTGTGACTGTATTGAAGTCTTTAACCATTTGCCATGCTGGATAATTTGGGTTGGCATCCAAATAGAGAAAATCATGCCCGAAATAGTTATAGCGCTTAAATTCATAAGCAAAATCAGGATCAGTCTCCATGCGCTGTGCAATATCAGGATGATCGTGTTTAAGAGGTCGCCAGACATTGCCAATCCATTCTACATCAGCTAATAAGTGTGTGTAGTAGCCGATTAAAAATGAGTAGGTATTCGCATCATATGTTTTATCACGCAAATAGACATCATAAAAATCTTCAGGTTGTAAGCGTCCATTCTCATCACGGAAATGGGTCACAGATTTAGAAGGTTGCCATTCATCACCTTGTAGTAAACTCGCATCAGGGGCAATGCTGCCGACAAAAAAGGCTTGTGGTTGTAGGTCAAAACCATAGTTGAGCATATTATCTGATAAGCGTAGATGTGCAATCCAAGTTGCCATAATCATCCCCTGCGAAAAGAAATATTATGAAGATAAGAGTGTACGTCCATTGACAATATCTTGTTGGAGTTGGGCTTTGAGTGCCTCCAAACCATCAAATTTTTGTTCGGAACGCAAGCGGTGTTCAAATGTTAAAGTGAGGGCTTGCCCATAGATATTGCGATCAAAATCAAGCAAGTAGGGTTCTAAGCTGAGTGAGTGTCCATCGAATGTTGGACGTACTCCCAAATTAGCAACTGCCATAAATTGCTCATCACCTAATGTTGCCCATCCTGCATAAACGCCTTGGGCGGGTAACACTTGTTGATCCCAAACATCCATATTAGCTGTCGGGAAGCCAATAGTTCGTCCGCGTTGATCGCCCTCAATGACTTTTGCTGTAACGGTGTACGGACGACCTAATAAATCATTTGCCTTTAGGATGTCACCAGATCGTAATAACTGACGAATACGCGAACTCGAAATATTATCTTCATCGGCACTGAGCTTAATGAGGTCTATTGGGCGCAATTCATAGCCTTTTTGAATACCCAATTCGCGCAAGTAATCAACATCCCCTTCCCGTTGATAACCTAATGCAAAATCAATCCCCACACGTAAGCACGTCATATTGAGGGATGCTAATAATTTATCAACGAAATCTTCCGCGCGAATTTCTCGGACAGACGCATCAAAAGGATGGGTCACAACCACATCAACGCCCATATCACCGAGTAATTGGGCGCGTTGCTCAGGAGTGGTGAGATAATAGCGATCCGTAATGTCTTGTAGCACAACATCAGGATGTGGGTCAAATGTCAAAACAACAGCTAGACGATCATCAGCATGCGCTTCATCAACCAAATGTTTAATCAGTGCTTGATGTCCACGATGCACGCCATCAAATACCCCAATCGTTACCATTGACGGTTTATCGAGTTGAATTGTATCCAGTTGGCGCACATGAATCATCAGTCATTTTATCCTGTGGTAGTCCGTAATCTGAGCGTATTTTATCAGGATTGCGGTAAAAATACTTTATGGGGTTTCCAATTGGTTTGACGATTTTCTAGTACCGCCAGCAAATGCCCATCTGACATATATCCCATCACAAATCCATCATCAAGATCATCATTTTTGCTGATGGTGCGTCCAAGTTTAATTTCTTGTACATCCGCATCATTGAGTTGAATGGTTGTCCAATCCGTTAGGGCATCAATCGGCATAATAATCTGCTCACGCCAAGAGTCGTCATCCAGCAAGGTATCTAAATTACAGGCTGATTCAACATTGAAAGCACCGCTTTTAGTTCGGATTAAACCTGATAAGTGCGCTCCGACGGCTAATTGTTCGCCAATATCATGGGCAAGGCTACGAATATATGTACCAGAGCCACAGGTTACATCCAAAACAATGGATGGCGATTCCCACGAAACAACTTGAATATCATAGATTGTAACAGCACGGGTTGGACGCTCAATTTCAATGCCTTCACGAGCAAGTTCATATAACTTTTTGCCATCTTTTTTAATGGCGCTATACATGGGTGGCATCTGTTGAATATCGCCGATATAAGGCTGGAAAGCTGCTATCACTTGTTCCAATGTAATATGTGAGGCATCAATTTGAGCGAGAATCTCGCCTTCGGCATCATAGGTATCAGTTTCAATGCCTAGATGAACGGTTGCACGATAGGTTTTTGTGGATTGCATAGCATATTCACTGAGGCGTGTTGCATAACCCAAACATATGACGAGTACACCTGTTGCTAAGGGATCAAGTGTACCTGCATGACCTACTTTTGTTTTACCAACACTATTGCGACACAAACGGCGTACCTTAGCAACCACATCATGACTGGTAATGCCTGACGGTTTATCAATATTCAAGAACCCGAAAACATGCTCAGTCAAGTTGAAGTGATCCTTTCGATAGCGCTTCTTGTAGCATGGGCAAAATAAGCGCACGACATTCAGCGACTGTACCTTTAAAATCTGCACCTGATGCTTGTTTGTGTCCACCGCCACCTAATTGAAAAGCAACGTCGGACACATCATAACCGGGATCAGAGCGTAAACTCACTTTGACGATGTTATCAGGGTCTTCGCGGAAAACGACAGCGATCCGCACATTGTTGACACCGCGTAAGAAGCCAACAATATTGCCTGTATCAATATAATCTAAGCCGACTGCGAGCATATCTTCACGACGAATAGTCGCTTCGGCAATATCCCCATGTAATTCCACTGTCGGCAGAATATTTTTCCAGAGTAAGAGTTCTTGGCTACTCATCACACCTAAGCTGCGGTAAGTCGCTTCTGAAAGTGAGCCACCGTATTCCATCAAGCGTTGTGCGGTTGCTAATTCCTGTGGTGTTGTGCTATTGGTGCGAAAACCGAGTGTATCGGTCACAAGTCCTGTAATGAGTGGTTGAGCAATATCGGAATCCCATTCGATGCCCATCTTTTCCCATAAGGTAACAACAATTTGGCTCGCGCTTGCTGCTGTAGGAATCACAAGATGAATATCACCAAAATAGGTATTGGTGCGGTGATGGTCAATATTGATAACTTGTTTACTGTTAGCACGTCCATAGATGCCGACATCGCCTGAGCGTTCTTCATCACTGGCATCTGTGGAAATCATCAAATCCCATGAGCCTGCATCCAATGATGGCACTACAGTATCACTCCCCGGCAACCAAGAGAAAAATTCAGGCGTGCCGAGGTCAACTGCAATCGTAACAGCTTTACCCTGCTTTTTGAGGGCATTTCCTAAGCCAAGTGATGATCCCATTGCATCTCCATCAGGACGTAGATGGGTCACAATTAGAATGGAGTGGGCAGCAGTGATCGCATCAATGGCTGCTTGCCATTCAGGGGGCTTGTTCATCGCTTACCTCATCATCATCTGTAGGAATATCAAGTGAATTAAGTAATTGGTTGATATGTTCTCCATAAGCAAGGCTCGCATCCCACTTGAAAGTCAAAACGGGTGTGTTACGAGTGGTTAATCCTTGCCCAACTTGACGACGGAAAAAGCCATTGGCACGTTCAAGTGCTTGCATCACTTCTTTTTCACGGCTTTCATCACCGAGCGCATTAACATAAACCGTTGCATACATCAGTTCATTATCAATGACAACATCAGTCACGGTTAAACCTTGTAGGCGTGGGTCTGATACTTCACGTAGCAGTAATTCACTGAGGATAATACGGATACGTTCTTGTATTCTATCTTGTTTGATTGACATATAGCTCCTTTTTGCAAATCAATAGATTTGCGATGTGTTTTATGTAAAAGACAACGGACATATCAAGTGCGATATGCCCGTAAGAGTATCATGGTTGAATTAATTTAACGTTAGTTGACGCGTTGCATCACAAAGAATTCGATCACATCGCCTTCTTTAAGATCATTGAATCCGTTGAAGCTAACGCCAAATTCAAAGCCAGAACGCACTTCTGAAACATCTTCATTGAAGCGTTTGAGGGCATCCAATGTGAGTTCATCTGCGATCATGGTGTTATTGCGATAAATACGCGCTTTTGCCTTACGACGTGCTTCGCCTTCACGCATGTAACTACCTGCAACTGTCCCAACACGGGATATATTGAAGATTTGGCGCACTTCGGCTTCACCCACCCGTTTTGCTTCATAGACAGGTGCTAACATACCTTCGAGTGCCTGTTCAACATCTTCAAACAATTTGTAGATGATATTGTATTCACGAATTTCGATACCATGTACTTGTGCTTGGTTCTGGGCAGCATTCGATACATTGACATTGAATGCCATAATGATCGCTTTTTCAGCTTCACCATCGCCAGCACTTGCCAACATCACATCGCTTTCGCTAATATCACCAACATCGGATGCAAGTACACGTACTTGAATACCTTCGCGGTTTATACCCGACATTTTATCGAGTCCTTCAAGAATCGGTTGTAGTGACCCTTGAACATCAGTTTTTACGATCAAGTTAAGATGTTTTGCTTGTCCTAATTGGAATTGAGCGAAAATATCTTCCAGTGATAGGGCTTGTTGTGGACGACGTGATTTCTCGCTACGGTCAAGAATCCGTTCTTCAGCGATACCGCGTGCTGTCTTATCATTCTTGACACGTTCAAAGCTATCACCGGGTGAAGGTGGTTCATTAAGACCTAACACAACCACAGGGGATGATGGTGGTGCAAATTTGATGTTATTACCTTGTTCATCATACATGGCTTTGATACGTCCGTAACTTGTACCCGCTACGATGCTATCACCGACATTGAGTGTGCCATTCATCACGAGTAAAGTTGCCAGCGTCCCTCGGAATTTATCAACCTCAGCTTCGACAATTGTACCGCGTGTTGTACCGTTAGGATTAGCGACAAATTCGTTGTCATCTGCAATCAATGTGATTGCTTCTAATAAATCAGGGATACCTTCACCTGCAAGTGCAGCAACAGGGATCATCATGGTGTTACCACCCCATTCATCGGTGATAACTTCAAGTTCAGCAAGTTGTTGCTTCACACGTTCAATGTTAGCGTTGTTTTTATCAACTTTGGTGATTGCAACAATCATCGGTACATTTGCAGCACGCGCATGGTTGAGTGCTTCACGGGTTGTTGGCATAACACCATCATCCGCAGCAACAACAAGAATGGCTATATCAGCCCCTTGAGCGCCACGCGCACGCATAGCAGTGAATGCTTCGTGACCGGGGGTATCAAGGAATGTGATTTTTTTGCCATCATGTTGTACTTGGTATGCACCCACATGCTGGGTGATACCGCCTGCTTCGCCATCAGCAACATTTGCTTTACGGATGGTATCGAGCAAGGTCGTTTTACCATGATCGACATGACCCAAGATGGTGATAACGGGTGGGCGTGTTACAAGGTCTGCGGGGTCTTCCCCTGCATACATTGCTTCCCACTTACGTTCAATCTCTTCGGCACGTTTTTCTTCTTCAACTTCAACAGCAACGGCTGTTTCTGATTTGGCTTCAAGACCAAATTCAGCAATGATAAGTGCTGCGGTTTCATAATCAATCTCTTGATTAATGGATGCCATGATGCCGTTTGAGATGAGTTTTTTCATCACGTCAATGGGGCTGGTTTCAATGCGATCTGCTAAATCACGCACTGTGAGGAAATCTGGAACGAGAATAATTTGTTGCTCTTTTGCCATTCATTCACCTTCTGTTACTACTTAACGTTTTCATTGTTTGTAGTGGAAGGTGATGATGACATTAAAACATCAAAAACACCTTCCCACGATTTTTACCGCACTCATGATGCGATATCACGCAAGCGTTGGCGGTCTTCATCGCTGAGAGACATACGCAACGCTTTATTCAAAATTGTGGTTGACGCAGCTTGTTGGCGACAGTCAGTACTATCGCAAACATAAGCACCACGTCCTTCTTGTTTACCAGATGGATCAACATGGATGCCATCTGGGGTACGAACTAAGCGTATTAACTGACGCTTATCAAACTTTTGGCGGCAAACGACGCATGTCCGTTGTGGTAGATGTCTCTGTTTATGAGCCATCGTCGTTATGAATCCCATGTATCAGACCATAATTCGTCATCACTGTCATCCTCGATAAAAATTTCATCGATGTCAAGCACCTCGTCATCTAACCAAGGTTCAGTGCGTGCGCGTTTCTTCTTCTTATTATTACGCTTTGATTTCTTGGGCGATTCCAGCAAAACATCAGGGTCGCCCTCTTCATCTGGTAACATATTATCACGGCGTTTTTCGTTTTTGCGCCGTCGACGTTCTTCACGGCGGCGTTCTTGCGCCACTTCATCATCACCATCATCATCATTGAAAGAATCATATGATGCTACGAATTTATCATTTACCATGACATGCTCAAAATTGCTAAATCCTGCGCGTTTATCATTATGAAAAGCCATTACCCTAAGCCCTAGAAATCAATATCATCTTGCCAGTCACCACGTTGGCGACTTGTTTTACGACGACGTTTTGCGACGACTTCGCCTGTATCTTCATCATAGACTAGACGACGTTTCTTTTTGCGATCTTTCTTTTTATCTGTTTTTGGTGAGTCATAATCTTCAAAGAGCGCATCATCAACATCAAAGTCTTCAAGGTCACCGATTTCTGGTTCAATCGGTGCAATGATTACTTCTTCTTCAACGAGAACTTCTTCATCCTCATCTTCACGGATAATACCACCAAAGGCATCCATGAGAATAGGTTCTTCCTCGTCTTCAACTTCAATTGTTTCTTCGGTGATGGGTTCAACAGCATCCACCATCGTTTCAGGAACAACATCAGGTACGACTGCAACAGGTTCAGCCTTAACGACAGGCGCTTCAAAGGATGCTTCTACCATATCTGCAAGCGCTTCACCTTGTGCTGCATTATATTCTTGAACATAGGTATCAAAATCACTGACATTTTCCATCAGTTCATCTAATGCGGATTGTACTTCAAGAATTGGGTCACCTGATAATTTACGCAATAAGCGTTCAAGCGTTAGTTCATCCGCCAAAGTTGTGAGGACAACCTCACCGACTGTTGCTAATTCTTCAAGTGCATCGTTAATGTCTTCTTCAAGATTAAGCGCAGCGATGGGTAACTCAAACAAGGATTGTGGTAAAGTCATACGAACAGCATTGATTTGTTCACGTTCTTCACGGCGCATATCATCACGCATCCGTTGTAAGCGTTTTTCTACCAAATTCGCAAATTTACCCAATGTCTTAAATTCTTCTGGCATGACCGCTTTATTAGCATCACGCTTTTCAAGAATTATTTCAACTTCTGCAATCAGTGCTGCATGAGTTGCTGCTAATGTATCGAGTGGTGGTACATCGAGATTTTCGAGTGCGCCGACAACTGTTTCAGTAACACTCTTGATATCAATACGCCAGCCTGTGAGTTTGGCAGCAAGGCGTGCATTCTGACCTTCGCGTCCGATGGCGAGTGATAATTGGTCATCGGGGACAACCACGACTGCGGTACGTCCACTATGCGGATCATCATCAAGATAAACCCCATTAACACGGGCAGGACTGAGGGCTTTATTGATGAATGCTTCGACATCATCATTCCACTCAATCACATCAATTTTTTCGTCATGAAGTTCTTTGACGATATTTTGAATGCGGATACCGCGCATACCGACGCAAGCGCCAACAGGATCAATACCATCTTGAAGGGCTGCAACCGCTACTTTAGAGCGATAGCCAGCTTCACGCGCGATACTTTTAATTTCGACTTGCCCATTACCAATTTCAGGTACTTCATATTCTAACAAACGGCGTAGCATATTACGGTGGCTACGGCTTGTAACAATCTGAGGTCCTTTATTGGTACGTTTAACTTCCATGATGAAAACACGCAATTTTTCGTGCGTGCGATAGCGCTCACCGGGGATTTGTTGTGATCGTGGCAGAATTGCTTCTGCGCGTTCGCCTAAACGTAAGGTAACAACTTGTGAATTCATGCTTTGGACGGTGCCAAAGATGAGATCACCTTCGCGCTCAATATATTCATTATAGAGTGCGTTACGTTCAGCTTCACGGATTTTCTGTAAGATGACTTGTTTAGCAGTCTGCGCCGCAATACGCCCAAATTTCTTTGTTGTGTGTTCAACTTGTACCATAACAGTATCACCCATTTGCGCTTCTGGGTCATAAAACCGCGCTTTTTCGAGGGTGACTTCTGTGTTCTCGCTGAACACCTCGTCTGTAACTTCTTTTTCAACGAAAATACGCGCACGACCTGTTGATGGGTCAATACGTGCTTCGATGCTCTGGGCAGTACTTGCACCAGAATCGCGCCGATAAGCAGAGACAAGCGCACTCTGTAATGCTTCCAGCACAACATCGGCTGGTAGAGCGCGTGTTTCAGCAATTTCATTGAATGCTTTTTGTAGATCGTTAAACATGCGTGATGTTCTCCCAATACCTCAGGGGATTTTGGCTGATTTTTTCACTAGGTCGATATAAAACAAAAAGTGGGGAGAAACCCACTTCTTGCGCCTTCATATTCAGTTAGAATTGTAACACGCTGTATTAAGGGGTGTCAAGCTAAGACAAGCATTCAGCCAGCTAAGACACGCCTATTTTAATACAAACACAACGAAAATTATTCATTTAGGGTACAACGAACAGAATCAGCGTTATTATTACCTTTGTGATTATCATACAGAAAGGATCAAATATGGACGAGCAAGACATGCAGTATCAGGATTATAAAAATCCAACAAGTTTTATGACTCGGATTATTTATGCTATTTTAGGTGGAATGATTGGTGTGATTGTTTGGTTAGGCATTGTTTATTTTACCGACAGAATTGTTTATGTTTTCATCATCCTAATCGGATTAATAGCATCATCAGGTGCAAGAGCATGGACGGATAAAGAAGGCAGTATCGCTATTGCAATTTTATCTATGGTGGTCACGTTTATGTGGATTATAATCGGAGATATGGGCGAAACAGCTTTACTCCTTGATGATTTCAGTTTAAATTTATCTGATTATCTCGATGCTTTTTTAACTAAAATAGAAGATGATCCGCTAAGAGGTATTTTTTATGTGCTGTCACTTTTAGGTGCAGGTTATTTCGGATTCAGAACCGACTCTTAGTTACAACACTTTAAAATGCCCCTCAGACTTTTGAGGGGCATTTCTATTTTATTCAGATGTTTCGGCTTCCTGTGATACTTCAGGTTGGATGACTTCGCCTAAAACTTCTTCAGATACTTCAGGTTGGATGATGATCGCATCATCGCCTTGATTCACTGTTTCTGATTGTGTGGGTGTATACGGGAATGGTGGGAATACCAGTACACGCCCTAGACGATTATCGACAACATAGACTTGTCCATTAGCATCAACAGCAATCCCTGCTGTCACTGTAAATTGACCGAGTGTGGGGGCTGAACCTGCTAGTTCACCAAATGAGCCAACGCATTCGCCACTTGTTGTATAAACGAGTACACGTCCTGCATCATGATCGGTGACATAGAGTAGTTCACGCTCGGCATCAACAGCGAGGTAAGGACGATTGCCTTGCTCATCGTACCAACCGCGTACAGGGAAGGTATCGAGGAAGAAACCATCGGTTGTGAATACTGAAATACGGCGATTCCATGTATCAGCAATATAGAGATTACCATTGGGGTGAAGCGCCAAACCACTCGGTTCATCCAATTGCCCTAAACCACTACCGCCTGTACCAATATCTTGAAGATGGATCATTTGTCCATCAACAACTTGATAAACACGGACACGCTTATTGCCTGTATCGGATATAAAGATACGCCCAAACTCATCAACTTCAATATCGCGTGGACCCCAGAAACCATCAATTGGGTCAGTGGGTGCGCCTGCGCCAGCTTGTTGTGCTTGCCCCCAAACGGTGACAGGGTTTAAGTCCGAATCTAAATATTGGATGCGGTAGTTCCATGTATCAACAATCACTAAGCTACCATCATCAAGCACTTCGACACTATTGGGGCGTTCAAAGTATTGTTGTCCATCTGAAGGCGGTAATGATCCGCGTTGACCGATGGTTTCGATAAAGTTACCTGCTGCATCAAAGACCGAAATCCGATGACCTGTCGTGTTATTAGCATCAAACAAGCCTTGTTCCGCAACATAGATACGTCCATCAACACCAATATCAATACCGATAGGATTAATCAAACCATTGGGTGATTCTAACACCGTATGCGCTTCAAGCGGTTGCCAATTTGCCGAACATTGATTGACTTGACCATTTTCAAGCGGATTAACAACGCCACCTTCGCCCACACCATATGACCAAATCTGTGCAGCAACATCACGGCGAACATACATATGCATCCGATCTGAGACAGGCCAATTTGTGACTGAGAAATCGCCACCTGTTGCTAAACCATAGGTTGAATAATCCCGATTCCACCATATATCAAAGATACCTTGGCGCAATTGTGCGGATGTCGCATTAGTTGGGTCAAACAAGTTATCTAAGCGGGCTGTTGATAGGTTGAAATAATCTTGCATCGGCCACCAAAGGCGGATATGGTCAAAACTCACGAAGCGATCTTCAACCAAGGGTTCGACCTTACTACGATTAGCAGCACCCACTAAAACAATGACTGCATCATCAATATCACGGCGTGTCGGATTATCGCCGACATAACGCGCATTGGTGTAATCACGGAAGTACCAACTATAAGGCCATGACACTTCGTTATCATAAACAAGATTGACATCATAGCCATCTGTGGTTGCAAGGCTAATTTCTTCAATATCATCAAGTACCCAATTAACACCGGGAGCAGCATGAGCATAGACTAAAAATTCAGTCGCATAATCATAATTAACGAATGATGCTAGCAATGCTGAACGCAAGGTCAAGACTGATAAAATCCCAAAGAAAGATACGACAGCTAATTGGCGAACATGCTTCCAACCAATCGGTTCAGTGAGGTAGAAAATAGCCGAAAGCGACCCACCTGCCACGATAACGGCTGCTATCCAACTATAGGTTACATTGAGTTGTGATGCTGCTAATCCTGAGAAGGGACGTGCACCCACTAGTAAGGGACGGAATGATTGGAATAAGGCGACGAAAAACAGCAGCATAACAAGCGTCACCAACCAACCACGCGACATAAATTTACGATAATCGATTTTTGCAACAATACGCCCCACATACCACGCTGTTAAGAAAATGAGTGGCATCGTCAAATGTGTTGCTAGCCAAGGCATTTTCTCCCCTGCTAGGCTATACCCCACGAGATTCAGTACAGCGAGCCACGAGAAGAACATCAAGAATGGCAATTCGCTTAAACGAGCCTTATCACGCATTTGATGGAGGCGTACCAATGGTGTATCAGCATTGACATCATCGGCTGATAATGGCGCAATATCATCAGGTGTTAAGCCTGCTTGTAGCATAGCTTCAACATCAGTACGGGCTTGTCGGCGTAGATAGAGTGCATACAAGATGGTTGGGATGATAAAGAGCATCGCAGGTGCAACGAGTAAGTTAAAGCCTGTGAGAACATAGAGGCTTATCGCAACCAGTGTTAAGATAAGTAAGCCCCAGAAAATCGGATTGACCGCTATCACTTGCCCTGCTCGTCGTCCCACTAATTCTGAAATTTGTTGCGATGAGAGATAGTTATCCGACGCGATCTCTTGCTCAATCGTCGCAATAGCATCATCTGGATTATCAAAATCATTCTCTGGCGATTCATCATCTGCTAGCAGTGCTAAATGTTCACGACGTTTCAGTTCAACACGCACAGCACGATCTTGCTTGCGCCATCCCCAAAAGACATTCAAACCACCGAACATCGCAAATACACTGCCGATAACCGGTAAAAATTCATAGAATGGCATAATCACCAGCAGATAATAATACTGTGGTTGACTACCACGGCGCACGCCTTGTTGTTCCAACCAATATCCGAGACTATAGACCATCCCTGTAGCGAGTCCGATCATATTGGTGAACACAGTCGTGAAGAAGAAAGCAAAGATAATATGGAAAATTGCTGAGGTTACCAGCCAACGTCGCCAATTCCACATCAGACCAATTGCCCATGACACAATGACTAAAGGCAAAAATGCCATCAAGCCTAAAACAACTTGACCGACTTGTGTAGCAGTTGCCACGTTCGGGATATACTGAATAATGCCTTCTGATAAACCAAAGGGTAAATTGTTGGCAATCACAGCATAATCAGCAGGTGTGCCTTCCATCAGATAAGGTATCAGCGCCGTTGCCCAAGGCAAAATAAGCGTACCGATGACGATAATGAGGTCAAATTCAGGGAATAAATCCATCGTTCCCCAAAAACCTTCGCCAAATTTATCTTTATCTTCTGTGACATCATTACGACGGCGTGTGACCACTAAGAAGACAACGCCACCTGTTGCTAACACCCATACGAGAATCATCGGTGTCCAACTGAGTGATGTTGTTAAGCCCGCTTCTGCATCAGCACTAGGATCAGCAGGTTCAACTGTTTCTGAGCTAGGTGGTGCTTCGACGTGTGATACTTCTTCAATCACAACAAAGGTGAAGCAAATGGTCAGCGCGATCCCAATGATAGCTAGCATTTCGCCAAAAGGCATTTTGCTGAGCTTATCCCGATACGACCAAAGCATCGTACCAAAAACAACTAGAACCATGCTCGCAATGATGAGCAATGTCCATAATATAAACGTTGTTTGCTGATCGGGCGCAAGGGCTGCAAAGCTCGTTTCAGGTGATGAGCGTAGGAGATCAAATTTGATAATATCAAGGATGATATACATGCCCAAAGACATCACACCACCGACGAACACACCAATCATCCCTGTATAGAATAGAGGTTTACCTTGGATTGACGATTGACTGAAGTATTGCACCATCCGTGCAAGCCAGTATAAGAATAAGAACACACCGACAATCGCAATATAGATAAAAGCGGTTTCTTTGCTCCCAAGATTCCAGATCATACCCACCGCAACAATATAAAGCCAATGTGCGCGTCGGCGTTGTTGATCGGGTCCACTGAGATACATCATGATTGCCCACATCATCAGCAATGCTGATAATATTGAGGGCATATCATGACGGATATAGCGTCCATAATAGAGCGTAACGGGTGAAATCAATAACATCAAACAGGCTAAAATTGATCCCCATCGTCCAAGCCATCGTCGGAACAACAAAGGCGACATCACCAATAAAATTCCTAAAATAGAGGTATAGATGCGTGAGGTGAAATCATTATCACTAAATAATGTGTAGGATAAGGCAGTCGCATGGAACAAAATAGGTCCGTGCATCAGTGGTGAATGTTGGAAATTACCATCTTCCGATAAATTATACGAAAATCGGGTATGGAGACTTTCATCATGGCTCATCGCGCGAGCGCCAAGATCATAAAAGCGTGTGAAAATTGCTGCTGCCAAGATGACAACAATAACGATCACTTCCCAATTAATGGTATACGAGCGTGATAGTAAGCGATTTAAGCCATTTGTATTTGTTTCAGATGATGTATTGGTTACCATAAAGCCTCAGCATAAAAGACAAATTAAGATCAAAGTTAGTTACTGGGTGTGCGTGGTGCAGGTGTATTTTGTAAAGGAACAGTTGCTTGACGAGTTGCGCCAAGGTGTATATCAGTTTGGTGTGCTAGTGCAATCACTTGTACATTGGCATCAGGTGTCGTGATAGCTGATGTTATTTGTGCTGTATCAATGACAGGCAAAGCATAATCAGCAATAGGTGTGCTATAAGCCAATCGTGTATCAAGTGCTAAAGGGGTTAAGAGCATAATTGCTAAAACGAGCAAGGCTACACCATAACTTAGTGAATACTTGGGCTGACGATGAACCGTTCTTTGTTGCGGTTGATGAAGCTCGGATTGAATGTTCAACCACAATGATTCTAACTGCCCTGTCTGTGGTTTACCCATTGATGGCAAGTAGCGTTCAAGCTCTTGTTTCGTCTGTTTGGAATCAATATACAAGCGATAACAGCGTGTATTTTCATCAATTTGACGCGCAATAAAACGGCGTGATTGAGGCGATAACTCACCATCAAGATACGCACCCATCCGCGCTTTAACATAACGATACTGTAGATATTTTATAATCATCAGAGTCACCTAAATCTGTAACAAATCTTCTAGGAGTCCGCGTCCAATCGGACGAAGTACCTCCTTTAGTTTTTGATGGGCTAAACGAACACGACTTTCTGCTGTTTTTTGTGGACATTCCATGATTGTAGCAATTTCACGATAGGTTAAACCATGTCCATAGCGTAGCACAACGGCTTCTCGTAACATGGGCGATAATTCGACTAAGGCTTGCTCAATGGCATCAATTGATTCACGTTTTGCCATGGCTGCTTCAGGTGTATCTGTATTAGGTCCTGCGAGTTGCAATTGCAAAATTTGAGAGAAATCCACAGTCGGCAGTCGTTTACGGCGATATGTATTACGGCATCGGCTGACTGCAATTGTATAGAGCCACGTTTTAAAGGATGCTTTATTTGCATCATAGCGATGTAAATTTTTAAAGGCATACACAAATGATTCTTGTAAGACATCCTCAGCATCCTGCTTGTTCAACACCAGACCATAGCACAAGCGATACATCCCAGCCGATAGGTGTTCATAAATATTGGCATAGGCGGTTTGGTTGCCTTTGAGGGCAGCTTGTATCCAGTCTATGAGTTGAATTTGTGAGTCTGTTTGTTCAGTCATAATGCGCCTTTGTGCGATGATTCCAATACTATGTACACACTATTGGGTCAAGTTCCTCACAATCATGGACGTTGACTTGCAGGAATACCATCGTAAACATCTATGCGTAGCCATAACACCGTTTTATCTTGAGGTAGGTCGTAAGAACGGGTTTTACGTTGGGTATACCAACTCACCCAATCAAGCGCTGTCAGTTGACCGCGTGACCAATGCTCACGGATGATAAATTGTTGCCCCACATAACTTCCGCCAAGGTCGGGGTCTTCTTCTAGTTGCGGTAAAATTATAATTTCCTCTTGGCGCACATCAGCGATACTATCGACAAAACGGGCATTATCAAAATCACGCACCATCCAAGCAATAAGACCATCACCTGTGATGCCTGCTGCTTCATCGCGCAAAATGACCATATTAATCGCAGGGAATCCGCGTGTATCACGCCGTGACACATCAAAAAGTGTTTGGCGTAATTGGGCAGCATCCGCAGGAATACCCGTCTGATACCACAATTCAGCAGGGTTACTCACATTGACAACTGCCGTATTCCAGCCTGTGCCGATACCTATCAGAATCATGAAGGCAAATGTACCTAATCCATACCCTTGGAGTACATTCCGATTGCCCCAGATACTCGCAAACAAGAAATATAGAACAATCAGCAAGACTACCATAATCACAAACCAGCCGATTCGTGCATAGAGCAATATCGTCTGTTGATCGGTTGCTAAGAATGCGCCAGAATGCGCTAATAAGGCACGTCCGACAGTCGCTAAATACAAGCTCAACATGAGGAAACCTGCAAATACAACCAAGGCAACTGTCCATTTAATCCAGACATAGTCATCAGGATTATCCGATGAGTAAGACTCTAAAGATAAGAAGGACGGCATATAGTTGATGAGCAATTCTGCAATAAGGCGTGCGCTGAGATAGGCTAACGGTATGACCAGTATCAAAGCATGTGCGGCTGTCGTACCTTGATAAATCAGCAAAATAGCAAACCCCACAATTGCCCATGCAATAACAAAGCGATCAATCGCTGTATCGGATTGGCTATTAAGCATCATGATAGCACTCAGGACACCAAGAACAACTAAAATCGGTTCATAGACCAACAAGCTCATGATGGCATAGAGATTCGGAGCTTCTGGATTAGCGCGTTCAATGATGCCTTGTAGCGCTAATCGCAACGATTCCGCGACGATATTAAAGCCATTCGTTTCTGATAAAAAGCCTGTAGCGATGATAAATGTTATACCCGCCATCATCGCTAGCATCGACAAAATGGGTAATGCGGTGATATAGCTACGTACTTGCTGGAACACATCATCCCCAATCGTATCACGATCATCAGGCGCAGTAGAAACCATCCAGAACACAGTTACGATGATTGCGAGTAACAAAATTACCAGCAATAGCAAGCCCGTTGCTCCGCTTAAGAACAACATCCCTGCTAAAAATATCGCTAATGTGAGTGCATTCTCGCGTAATGGGAAATTCCAATAATGCCATAATGCTGATAAAACACCAATCGCAAAAACCATTGTCCAGATGCTGCTATCAGCCAAACGTGCTGCGGTGAACGCAATCGGAGAAACTGCCAAAATTAAGGCAATCAAGAAGGTAATTTCGCGCCCTAATCGCTGGCGCATGGTGAGTGGCATCAAAATGAGTACAATGCCGCCTATAACTCCGGGTAGACGCGCTGCAAATTCTGTACCACCAAAAAATGTAAAACTAATCTGCTGTAGCCAGAAAATGACCACACTTGATGCTGCTTGTGGCACACCTGCAGCCATATTATCAACTGCATGATAAGCTGATAAGGCTTGCGTGGCTTCGGCATCGGTCATAGGAACTGATCCTAAGCTCGCAAGGCGTAAGATGAGCGCCAAGATAATCAGCACAGAATACGCAATCATCTCCGCCGAAATCACCAATGGCGTTGTTTGTTCAATTGTTTGAGAATGGTCGTTCGTTACAGATTGCATTGATTATCTTCCATGCCTGATTATGAGCAATATTTAGGATGCGTTATAAGAGTTTGTCGTAAACCCTTACATCTATCTTTCTATACACAGATACTTGCATTTTTACTCAGTTATTGAGGACAAGATTTTCCCCAATAACATAGACTCGTGCTTGTCCAAATTCGCAGATAGCAGTCAGGTTCTCTAAGAATTTATTCTCGCCACCATCGCCATACTGAGCGCGTTCAGTTGCCCCGTACATAATATAGTCAATTTCGTATTGTTCAATGATGGGTACAGCAACATCCCAGCGCAAATCCGTGTAGAGTGTATTTATATCAGGGAGGCGCGTTTGAGCAATTTCAGCGAATGTATCACCACGCCATTGCCGTTGATGATTATCCCAATTAATGACTGTTGGCAAACCATAGAATGCCCCTAAACGCCCATATTGTGAGTTATAGGTATCCTTGTTTGCCTCGGCAACAATGACATCATCGCCTTCTACTATATCAGCAAGGCACTGAGCAGCATTCAGGTAATCCGCAGAGATATTATCACCGCGTCCATCAAGCGTGAGCGCAGGTTGTTGCTCGGCAGGGATAAGATGGCGACTTTGTTCGATGACGGCACGGGTATACATGCCGAATGGCAGAAACGGCACACATGCTAGCAATACGATAATCAAGACACTGCCATAGGCGATGCGTGGCGCGATACTAGGTGATGTTTCACGCTCAGGATGCAATAGCATGACATAAACCGCATATGAACTGGCAATCGCAAATAATGCCCATGCTTGATAGTAAAATTTGAAAATTGTATTGATGCGTGTCCCAAAATTATCTCGTAAATAGATAAATTCAGGTACGAGAGTAATGCCAATTGCGGCTGCTATCAGCAACAATGCAAAACCTGTCGCAGGCGCATAAGTAATCGCATGATTATGGTCAGGCACAGTTGAAGTAGACTTGGGAAATAAACGCGCAACAATCGCCACTAAGCCAAGAATTAATAAAATCGGCAATAAGATTGTTGATAATTGGCGATTTACAATTTCAGGAAGTACAACATCCATACCGCCATTATTAGTAATAAAGACACTCACAAACGAGCGACTCGCTGGTAGAGCAATCCCTACACCGATGAAAATCAGCATCAGGAATAATAAAACTCCTGCAATGCTACCCGCAACAATTGCACCTAAGCGCCAATTCATCCGTTTTGCACGACTGCCTAGACCTATTTCACGGAATAAAAACCCACCTGATAGTAAAAGGAATGGACCAAACATCAGGAAGTAATGTTTCAATTCAGTGGGGGTCATCAGATTAGGGATAAAGCCCCCTGCTTGTGAACGGAAGCCAATCAAAAATGGGAGATATGCCCCAATTGCAATTAATGTGATGGACGCGCCAAAACCGAGCAAGGCTAGCCAATCATCGGCTGATAAATTGCCATCACGATGCAATAAGCGACGTAACGCATCCGCTCCAACAAGCAAGACTAAGAACATAGGCGCATCCCACGTATTGAGGAAGATCAAGCCACCAATCATCACACCATATAAAATTATTTCATAGCGATTGGGATCGCGCCCGATTAGTACAATGTTGATTGCCATCCCCATTGCCAATAAGACAAAGGGCAATGCCAAAACATGCGGATGCACATCCATTAAGATGAAGCTAAAAGCAGGCACTTCATTGATCGGTTGGATAACGGCTTCTGTGCCATCAAAAGTATAATCAGTGAGGATACGGCTAGTATGCCACCACCACCAACCGCGTGAACCCCATTCTTGCGGATGGGTCAAGGGTGTTGTGATGCGTGGTGCATTGTCAGCTTGCACATAGCCGATAGACTCCATATCAGTGAAGCCTTGCATGCCCCACCACTCGAAATAGCTCGCTGGTGCAGATTGTGCGCGATATGGCATTTCAACGAGTGCCATCTGGAAATTACCCATAACCAAGACAAACAAAATCGCAAAAATGCCTGTTACGATTGACGCTGTTCGTCCACGTTCATTAATACGTGCCGTATGCTGATGGATGGTTCGTGAGCGTGCGAGGTTATATGCTACGCCAAAAGCAGTTAATGCTGATAATGAAAATAGCAGGGCAACCATCATACTAAAGCCAAAACCACTATGGATACCACTCAGCATCGTGAGCATGGCTGTCATCACATAACCAAAGTAATAGTAACTGATGGAATAACCAGCCATCCAAGGGTCGTTCGGGGGGAAGGTTTCACTCCGCATGATGCCACTAATGAAATTCATTTCCATTGGTTTTTCGGTGTAGAAGGTATCATTCTGGTAAGCACGATACACAAACATGATCGCAAATAGCACAATAAAAATGATTTCGGCTGCAATGATAACGCGATTATTTTCGCGCCAATACGCTGACCAATTAACCCGTTCACCGATATTGAAATAGGCTAGCAGACCTACTATCAACACAATTAACCATGCAGCTATCATGCCACTGGTTGAATTAGCGACAAAGCCATAGCTTGCCATCAACCAATAGACAAAAGCGACCAGCAACATGCCAAGGGCGCGTGCAAGCGTGTAGCCTTTATCGGGCAAACCACCTAATAAGCGTACAGCGAGTGGAAATGCTGCTGCACCTGCCAATGTTACTAAGAGCCACCATGTTGGCAGCATCCATCCTTCTCGTGAGAGCCATTCCCAAAACATCAGTTATTCTCATCCATAATTTCTTGTACAAGCACTTGATTAACACGATAGGTTCGGCGTGCTTCACTATCATCTAGGCGCACTAAAATACCGAGTTCTTCTAAGCGAATCAAACGATCATACACTTGTGGTTGATATTGCACCAAACGTGGCGGATTCGTCACAACGACGTAATCCATGTTGTAAGTTGCTAAGGCACGAATCGCATCATCAGCATTGGCTAAGATATTCGCTACATGCCCATTTACATCTGTCATTGGCACATAGGCAGGTAATAAGGCAGGGTCTAAACCAATCGCTTCATCAAACACCATTTGATTGGTGAGGTAAGTTGCAACAGCCTCTTGATCGACTTGATAGACGATACCGACACCATTTTGATAGGCAATCGAGATTAAGCCCATTTCAGTCATACGGGCGAATTTCTGAGTGCCTACAGGGTATAATGCAAGCTCCATATCACTGACAATGATATATTCCATATCGTAATATCGCATCATATCGACGACTGTCGGAATATCTTCTGATTCATAGAAATATTTGACGTTAGATTCACGTTGCTGCACGATGCTCGATAGCGGTGGCAAAGTGCGTTGTTGCGTTTGATGATAACGCCACCCTAGCACTGTCGGTAAGCCAGTGTTGATGGCAATGCGTCCATTATAGTGATACTCACTCGCTGCACCACGCCCTTCCATGACCACAGGTGTACCGTCAACATTTTCTTGTAGCCAACGAATGATATAGTAATCATTGCGTAGCGAAATGACTGTGCCAGTTTCTGGGAGGTAATAGCTCGCTTGTTCCATATAATCTAAGCCATCGAGTGTTGGGGCAAGTTGAGGTACAAAACGATCTACCATCCGCGCCCGAACCGCACCAAATGGGAACATCGCTGCTGCCGATACCATCAGCATAAGCGGTACAAACCAAGCGAGTTGCAAGCGAAAACGCCATAAATCAGCCTGCTGAATGAGCCATGCAAAAGCCACACCACCTGCCACACCAAATAATAACCAAACTTGGATATAGAACTTGAAGACTGTGTTTTGCCGTCCGATGTCACCTGCAATCACAATGACTTCAACACCTAATGTAAGCGATAATGCAAACCCTGCGAGTACAAGTACATATTGCATCGGTATTGATTGGTCAGGTCTGAAGAACAAGATAGCAATCCAAACAATCAGTGGGAT